>JBARCY010000169.1:0-32960 GCA_049794595.1 Candidatus Acidiferrum sp. | reverse complement strand
CTTTCGGGTTGTGCTTCGACAGCACCTTGGTAATCGCCGCCGTCAGCGTCGTCTTGCCATGGTCAATGTGCCCAATCGTCCCGATGTTCACGTGCGGCTTGTTGCGCTCGAATTTCTCCTTCGCCATCGCCTTGTGCTCCTCAGTCGAATTCGTAAACCGACTAAACTAAAATTTCTTTTACTTCTCGCCCTTCTGTTTCTTGATAACTTCCTCGGCCAGCGCCGCGGGAAGCTCCGCGTAATGCGAAAAATGCATGGTGAACGTGGCGCGGCCCTGCGTGCGGCTGCGCAAATCCGTGGCGTAGCCGAACATTTGCGCCAGCGGAACCTCGACGCGAATCACGTTGCTGCCGGCGCGGTTTTCCGTGCCTTGAATCGCCGAGCGCCGCGCGTTCAAATCGCCGAAAACCGGCGGCATATATTCTTCGGGAACGACGACTTCCACTTTCATGATGGGTTCGAGAAGAACCGGCTTGGCGCGCGCGCAAGCCTCCTTGAAAGCCATCGAGCCCGCGATTTTAAAAGCCATTTCCGAGCTATCCACGTCGTGGTAACTGCCGTCGACCAAAACCACGGCGACGTCCACCATCGTGAACCCCGCCAGAATGCCGTTGTCCAATGCTTCGCGGATGCCCGCTTCGATGGGCGCAATAAATTCGCGCGGAATCGAGCCGCCGACAACCTTATCAATAAAGAGGAAGCGGTGTTCCTTGTCGAACTTCCACTTGCCACCGGAACCGCCGGCGAATTCTTTTGCGATGGCGTCCAGCTCGTCGGTGGACATCTCGTGCATGTTTTCATGCGCGGCGCTGGGCATCGGATGCAGAACGATTTCGCAATGCCCGTACTGCCCGCGGCCGCCGGTCTGCTTGATATATTTGCCTTCGGCTTCGGCTTTCTTGCGGACGGTTTCGCGATAGGCGACCTGCGGACGTCCAACGTTCGCCTGCACGTTGTATTCGCGCAGCATGCGGTCCACGATAATTTCGAGATGTAATTCGCCCATGCCGGAGATCAACGTTTGCCCGGTGTCCGGCTCGGTGGAGACGCGGAACGTGGGATCTTCCTGCGCCAGGCGTTGCATGGCGATGCCCAGTTTGTCCTGGTCGGCTTTTGTTTTCGGCTCGATGGCTACGGAAATAACCGGGGCGGGAAAATCGATGGACTCCAAAATTACTTGCTTCTGTTCGTCGCAAAGCGTGTCGCCGGTCGTCACACTCTTCAAGCCCACGCAGGCGCAAATGTCGCCGGCATAGACAGCATCAATTTCTTCGCGCTTGTTGGCATGCATTTGCAGCAAGCGGCTGATGCGCTCGCGGGTGCGTTTTCCGGGATTGTAAACATAGCTGCCGGATTGCAGCACGCCGGAATAAACGCGGATGTAGGTGACGTGTCCGACGAACGGATCGGACATAATTTTGAAAGCAAGCGCGGAAAACGGCGCGTCGTCCGCGGCGCGGCGCAACACGACTTCGTCATTCTCGGGGTTCACACCCTCGAGCGGCGGCACATCGACAGGCGACGGCAGATAATCCACCACCGCATCAAGAAGCGGCTGAATGCCCTTGTTTTTAAACGCCGAACCCGCCAGCACCGGAACAATTTTCAAGAGCAGCGTCGACTTGCGAACCGACTTGCGCATCTCTTCGACGGAAAGCGTACCTTCCGTCAAATACTTGTCGATTACTTCGTCGTCGTGCTCGGCGATGTAGTCAACCATTTTGCTGCGATGTTCGTCATAGAAAGCCTTGTCGATGGCCGAGCCTTTCAGCGCCGCAGCCACATCGGGCCGCGAATCGACGAACGCCTTGTCCCACAGCTTTGCCACTTCAAAAATCTCGAATTTGGCGCCGAGTGTTTCTTCCAGCCAGACGATCACTTTTTCTTCGATGAAATCGATGATCCCGATGAAATTATCTTCACGGCCGAGGGGAAACTGGAGGGGAACGGGGTGGGCGCCGAGGCGCTGGCGAATCGTGCGAATGACGTGGTCAAAATCCGCCCCGGTGCGGTCCATCTTGTTGACGAAACAGATGCGCGGGACTCGATACTTGTCCGCCTGGCGCCAAACCGTTTCCGACTGCGGCTGCACGCCAGCAACGGAATCAAACACGCAGACCGCGCCGTCCAAAACGCGCAGCGAACGCTCGACTTCTACAGTGAAATCCACGTGGCCGGGCGTATCGATAATATTGACGCGGTATTTCTTGCCAAAACGGTCCCAGGAAGCGGTTGTCGCCGCGCTTGTAATCGTAATGCCGCGCTCGCGCTCCTGCTCCATCCAGTCCATCGTGGCGGTGCCTTCATCCACAGAACCGATCTTGTAGGTCACACCGGTATAGAAAAGAATGCGCTCGGTCGACGTGGTTTTCCCAGCGTCGATGTGCGCCATGATACCGATGTTGCGCGTGTCTTCAAGTTTGAAGGCCCGTCCCATAATCTGCTGCGCCGCCCCTTTGGTTTCTGTCGCCATTAAATTTTCGTTTCTCTAGCTCTTACCAGCGATAGTGCGCGAAGGCCTTGTTGGCTTCCGCCATGCGGTGAACGTCTTCCTTCTTCTTGATGGCCCCGCCGCGCGCATTGGCCGCGTCGATCAACTCATCCGCGAGCTTGTCGATCATCGTCTTGCCTGCACGCTCACGCGAATACTGCAAAAGCCAACGAATCGCCAGCGACTGCCGACGAAATGGATTCACTTCCACGGGAACCTGATAGTTCGCGCCGCCCACCCGCCGCGTCTTCACTTCCAGCGTCGGCTTCACGTTCTCGATGGCTTTCTTGAAAATCTTCAAAGCGTCGTCGTTGGTCTTTTTAGCAACCTGATCCATCGCGCCATAAAACACGCGCTGCGCGGTTGACTTCTTGCCTTCCCACATCATCGAGCAGATAAATTTCTCCACGATGTCGCTGGCATAGACCGGGTCGGTCGCTTGTGATCGCCGGAAAACGAGTCCTTTGCGTGGCATTGCTCTTTATCGCTCCTTCAGAATCTCTTCACTGCTGGCAATTTCGCTTAAACCGTCCTACTTCGCCGCTGCCGCTTTGGGCCGCTTCGCGCCGTACTTGGAACGTCCCTGCTTGCGATTCTCGACTCCCGCGGCATCCAAAGTTCCGCGCACGATGTGGTACCGCACGCCCGGCAGATCCTTCACGCGGCCTCCGCGCACCAGCACGATCGAGTGCTCCTGCAAATTGTGGCCGATGCCAGGAATATACGTCGTTACTTCGACGGAGTTCGTCAGCCGCACGCGCGCCACTTTGCGCAACGCCGAGTTCGGTTTCTTTGGCGTCTGTGTGTACACGCGAATACACACGCCGCGTTTCTCCGGGCAGCCCGCCAGCGCGGGCGACTTCGTCTTCACCAAAACTTTTTCACGTCCCATCCGCACAAGCTGCGAAAACGTCGGCACAGTCGTCCTCTTTTTTTGACCGCGCTGCGGTCAACTTTGTTGGTGACCACACAACGGTCCACCAAGTGCGCGCAAAATTTCTCGCGGCTCTCGCTAGGCGCGCAGCTAAAACGCGCGAGAGCACACTCCAGTGCTGAAAGGTCTACTGCGAATCCGGAGAAACAACCAGCAAGAAACTCCGTACGCACTCCAAGAGGCAGAACTACTCTCTTGGCTTCAGTTCGGAGAGGCTTACTCGGCTTTGCGGGGCTGGCGCCCCATTCCGGCCGCTCTTCCGTCCCATTCCGTCTTACTTTGTTCCGGGACCGAAGATAATTCCCTTCCAACCCACTCGACCGCTGCAAAAACTTAGCGGTCGCCCTCGTTAGGGTGGAAACACCCCTAACAAAACGTAGAGTATAAGGTAAACCACGTGCTCTGTCAAATTTCTTTCATTGCACAAAGGTGGAAATCTCTGTGGAAATCAAGGACTTGGGCGGCTTACCAGTTCATCCCCATTTAGACCATCCAAACCTCACCCTTCTCTCGAAGCGGACAACCGCGAAGGCGTAATTGCGTCCGGCAAGGAGGGCCAACGTAAGCCGGTAAACCGTCTAACACATTGACAATACACATGTTAATTGGAGGTCTCGTCCTTTTTCTCGATATCGGAGAACGCTTTCGGCCATAGTCCAAACGCCTTCAACAGCTCATCCTCATGCTGAGAGATAAGCATGTGAACCGTTCTCTCCACCGGCCAAGGCGCAGCGAACCGCTCCGGCCGGTCTGCAATCCAGTAAGCCGCCAGCGCCATCAGCGTCGTATCTTGCGCTAAAACGTCGGGCTTCACGGCATCGAGCGCGTCAGCCGCGGAATGATGCGTGAACTTATATTCCGGGGAATCCTGATCCATATTAATCCCAGGCAATCCGGCCATCGAAAACGGCAGCGTGTCCGTGCCGTCTTCTATGTGATCGTCCACTTTCACCACGTGAATATCCGCAAGCGCCGCCGCGAATGGCTGGAAAACGCTCATCAAGTCGTCTCGTCCGCCTAATTGAAATGCACGTATTGGTCCTTGTCCGTTATCCAGTATCAAGCTGCCAAGATGATTTCCCATTTCTGCTTGATGCTGCTTGATATACGCAAACGACCCATCGAGCCCTTGTTCTTCTCCCGTAAACAAAACGAAGCGGATCGTCCGTCGCGGTTTCATTCCGCTGCGCACAATCGCGTCCGCCGCGCCTAGGGTGCAGCTCGTCCCCACTCCGTTGTCCGTCGAGCCTTCGGAAAGATCCCACGAATCCAGATGCCCTCCCACCACCAACACTTGCTCGGGATCTTCACGCCCGCGAATTTCTCCGACCACATTCGCGCTCTCGATCGGCCCATTCGCAAAAGTGTTCTGAATATTGAAGCGAACTCGCGGCGTCAGCCCGCGCGCGATGTAGCGTTCGAGCTGCCCCTGATCTTCCGCCGTCATCGAAACCACCGGGAGGGCGAAGTCGTCGTCGAAGCCAAGAATTCCCGTGTGCGTAAGGTTCATCCCCTCTGCTTTGCCGCCGCCTTGTCCGCCAATGATCGCGATGGCGCCCGCTTTGTTTGCGGCCTTCAGAAAATCGCCGAATTCCGCAAACAATTGAATGAAGCTCTTGCTTGGCTGGCCGTGAGTCACGACTAGCGCGACCTTGCCGCTGAGCCTGGATGCGTTCTTAATTTCGTTGTCGAGGTCGAACATGTTTACCTCGACCACGTCGCCTTCCGCGCCGCCAGGAGGCGTCGAGCCCGTCCAGCCCATCGCGTCCACGTGCAGCGGGTGGCGGATCGGCGTCAACAGTTCCGCTTGCGCCGTGCCGCGCGTCCACCCACGCCACAATTGCCATTTCTCCGTGTGAACATTTTCGAGCCCAATGGCGCGCATTTTCGCTTCGCCCCATTCGATCGCTTTTTGTGCTTGCGCTGAGCCTGTCACTCGTGCGCCCACGTCGTCGCTTAACTCCGTCAAATATTCAAAGGCATGAGAATCCATCATCCCTTCGCCGGCAATCTTGACGAGAGCGGGCTTCGTCCCATCTTCATCCGGCCCTCTTGCCGCGGGCTTGTTTTCGGCCCGTACAGCCAGCGCCGCAACCAGCGCTCCGCCTAAGACTACAATTGCCACTCCCCTGTAAATCTTCCGCATTCCTTGTTCTCCCCAGTCCTCACGCAACACAATTTGCCGCACACGACTTTATCATGCCTCAGACGCACGATCTTCAAATCCGTTTCGCCATTTCTGATCGATCTTGTAGGGGCACGACATGTCGTGCCCTCTTTTTTCCTTTTCCTTATTCATCTCGTCTTTCTTTTTCTTCTGCCCCTGCTTGTGCACGCACCGCAAACCCAACCATTATCGGGATCCGCTCTAACCTCGTGCATGGCGCGCAACCGCGCCGCACCCACTGCTTTACGCGACTTCTCTCTCGCCCTAAACTTCCTTCGTGCCTATTGCGAAAACTTTCCGCGCTTTTTCCTCTCTCGTCCCGTTCGCCGCGACGCTCTCGCTCATCTGTGCGGCTGCCGTGGGACCGCACCCGGCCCAAAGCGCGGCGCAAAAGCGCGCAGAAAAGTCTCCCGCGAGCCCCCAGGAAAAATCAGCAGAAAAGCCCGCACCGGAACTCCCCGCGGAAATCGAGCTATTTGAAACCCGCGTACGTTTCGAAACCGACGGCTCCAGCCGCAAAGAAGTCCACGCCCTGGTCAAAATTAACGACGAACTCGGCGTTCGCCAATTCGCGCGGCTCAATTTTGACTTCAATCGCTCCTTTGAACAAATTGAGATCCCGCTCGTCCGGATCACTCACTCAAATGGTGGAGTGGTAGACATTCTCCCCAGCGCGATCACCGACACGCCCAATCCCGCCGTCGTCAACGCCCCCGCCTATCAAGACGTCCGCGTCAAATCCGTCCGCATCCTCGGTCTTGAACCCGGTGACACCCTCGAATACCGCGTCATCACCGCCACTTCCCACGCCCCGCTCGCCCCCGACTTCTGGCTCGACCACACCTTCGACCGCTCCGGCGTCGTTTCCCACGAAATCTTCGAACTCGATCTCCCCGCGTCACGCTTCGAGCAAAAACCTCCCAAGTCGTATCCGGCTACCCCGAGCGATCCGCTGGGAATCGCAACTCCTCTTAATGAACAGTACGGCAAAGTGCATGGGCCTGGACCACAGCGGTCGTCAAAACCGGGGCGAATTTACGTCTCCTCTCAGACTTCTGAAAAATCGAAAGAGCGTGTAGGAGAAGGGAGCTTGGCTCGCCTAGTCTATAAGTGGGACTTGAAAAATCAGGAACTCGCGAACTCCAGTCCGGGGGCTTCTTTAAGCGGGCCAGAAGAACCCGACATCGAGCTCTCTACTTTCGCGTCGTGGTCGGATATGGCCATCGCAATGGGCGGTGCAGAAACATACTCGTTTAGCACGCTTGATCTATGGAATCTGCTGCAAAGCACTACGGGCGGCAAACTCTCTAACTCAAATCCTGCGCAATCTCTCTACGAAAGCATCGGCAAGAAAATCACGACGGTCGATCTACCATTTGAGAGCTACGTATTCAAAGGGCGCACTTCGGAAAAAGTAGTCTCCTCGGGTTACGGCACGGCCTACGAGAAGGCCAATCTGTTTCGTATGCTCTCCTTCTACTACACGTACCGACTGCAAAGGATTTTCTTTACGTCGGAAAAGGAGCCTGAAAATCAGGTACCTCGTCCTTCTGTTTTCTCTCGACTTTTGATCGAAGTGAACAACGATGAAAATGCAATTTTCTTGGACCCGAGCATGGAGGTTGCTCCGTACGGCCTGCTTGGCGCGCACTTTCGTGGAGGCAAGGGATTGAGGCTCGATAGATGTGCTCAGACGGAATCCGAATGCTGGATGACGATTCCGAAAGATCCGCCGTTCAAACCTTTCCAACGCGTCAGCCTCAATGCGTCAATTTCGTCCGATGGGGTGCTCGCCACCAAGGCCAAATACAGTATGCGCGGCGACAACGAGCTATTATTGCGTGTGGCTCTTCACCAAACTCCAAAGGAGAATTGGAAAAATGTCGCTCAGCTTCTTGCGCTCTCCGACGGCTTCCGCGGACAAATTACAAGCGTAACCGCGTCGGATCCCAACGAGACGCATGATCCTGTAACTGTCGAGTTCGAAATCACTCAACCTAAATTCCTGGACTGGTCGAAGAAGCCGCTTCGTATTCCAGCGCTTCTTCCCCTGCTCGGCCTTCCCGACCCGCCAACAAAGCCCGCGCCCGGGGCGGCCGCTCCCCCCATCGATTTGGGCACGCCTCTCGATGTCGAATTGAGCGCAACAGTTCATCTTCCCGCCGGTACAACTGCGCACATTCCCACTGGCACGTCCGTCGCCCGCGATTTCGCCACCTACACTTCGCAATACTCCGCGAAGGAAGCGACGATCACCGCTTCCCGCCATCTCAATTTTATTTTGAAGGAGATCCCAGCCGATCGGACCGCCGATTACAACGCCTTCCTGCAAGCCGTGCAAAACGACGAGTCGCAATTTTTCACGCTGGAACGCGCTGAGGCTACCGCTGCCAAACCGCAAAAACAATAGACTTAGATCGAGCCGCTGTGCCAATCCCAATTGTTGTGCTATGAACCTACTTGATTCCGAGGATTTCCTTTTCTTTCGCGGCGCAGAGGTCTTCGACTTTCTTCGTCTCTGTGTGTGAGACCTTTTCCAATTCGTCCAGTGAACGCTTCTTTTCGTCTTCGCTGATCTTCTTTTCTTTTTCGAGCTTTTCAATCGCTTCCTTGATGTCTCGCCGAATATTGCGCACCGCCGTCCGGTGATTCTCGAGCACCTTGTGCAGTTGCTTAACCAGATCCTTTCGCCGCTCTTCCGTCAGCGAAGGGATCGGCACGCGCACAACTTTGCCGTCGTTCGTCGGATTGAGTCCCAGGTCCGAAGTGCGAATGGCTTTGTCGATCAATGCCACCGCGCTCGGGTCCCACGGCGAAATCACAAGCATCGTCGGATCCGGCACCGTCAGGCTGCCGAGCTGGTTCAGCGGCATCGGCGTCCCGTGATAGTCCACCCTAACGTTATCCAGAAGCGTTGCGTTTGCGCGGCCCGTGCGGATCGTCGCGGCTTCCTTGCGAAAGTCGTCCACCGCTTTTTCCATGCGCGTCCTGGCCGCGGCCATCGCATCCTTTGTCGTTGCAATCGTCGTCATAGCGTCCTCAGCTCAATCTTCTCCGCAATTTAATTTCGCAGTTTATTTAGGATGATGCCGATTCAACCTAGAGCTACTCGGCACGGCCTCATGATACTGCCCCCGCAGCGCCAATCTAATTCAGCGCCGGCGTCACCGAAGACCCCACGCGCTCCCCCAGCACCACCCGCCGGATGTTTCCGTGCTGGTTCATGTTGAAAACCACGATCGGCATTCCATTGTCCATGCACAAGGAAATCGCCGTCGCGTCCATCACCTTCAGATTCTGGTTTAGCACCTCGCGGTAGGTAATCTCCGCGAAAAATTTGGCGTCGGAAACCTTCTCCGGATCGGCGTCGTAAATCCCATCCACCCGCGTCGCTTTCAGGATCACGTCCGCCTTGATCTCCATCGCCCGTAAAGCCGCCGCCGTGTCCGTCGAAAAATAGGGATTCCCCGTCCCCGCCGCAAAAATCACGATACGCCCCTTCTCCAAATGCCGCATCGCTCGCCGCCGGATAAACGGCTCGGAAACCTGCCGCATCTCGATCGCGCTCAAAACCCGCGTGAACACGCCCTCCTTCTCGAGCGCGTCCTGCAGAGCCAGCGCGTTAATCACCGTCGCGAGCATTCCCATGTAATCGCCCGTCGAGCGGTCGATCTCGAAACCCTTCTGCCGCGCTCCGCGAAAAATGTTCCCGCCGCCCACCATAATCGCGATCTCGACGCCTAGCGAATGCACTTCCTTCAACTCCTGCGCGATGGCCTGAATCGTCTCTCCATGAATCCCGAATCCCTGTGGCCCCTGCAGCGATTCTCCGGATAGCTTCAGCAGGACGCGCCGGTAAGCCAACTGTGAATTTCTCGCCGTTTTCTTCGCAATCTTCTTTGCTGTCTTCTTGGATGCGGCCATAGCACTCCGGTCGGTGCCGTCTAAAATCCTCGGAATTGTAACAAACTATCCTCGCTCCCGCACAGCGCGGACCCCCCTAAAGAAAAAGAGCGCCCCGACCTCGTCGGGACGCTCAGCAATGCGGTATCTAAAGTCTGCGTCAGGCGTTCACGGGCACCGGCGCAGTCTCCGGTCCCGATGCCCCCGTCCCGCCAATCTCGCCCACCTTGAAGCGCACGAACCGCCGGATGGAAATATTCTCGCCAAGCTTGGCAACCGCTTGCGCGATCATTTCCCCGATCGTGACGCTCTCATCCTTGATATAGTGCTGCTCGTACAAGCAGTTTTCTTCGTAAAACTTTTCCATCTTTCCCGTCGCAATTTTCTCGACCACGTTTTCCGGCTTGCCCGTAGCCAGCGCCTGCGCGCGATAAATATCGCGCTCCGCCGCGAGCATCTCCGGCGTCACTTCCTCGCGCCGCACATACCGCGGATCGAGCGCCGCGATATGCATCGCGATGTCGTGGCAAAGCTGTTGGAAAGCTTCCGTGCGCGCCACGAAGTCCGACTCGCAGTTGATCTCCACGAGCACACCAATCTTCCCGCCCGCGTGGATATAGCTCCCCACGAGCCCTTCGCTCGCTTCGCGCTGTGCTTTTTTCGCCGCGGCAGCCTGTCCCTTCTTCCGCAAAATCTCGATGGCCTTCTCGATGTTTCCGCTGGCTTCCACGAGCGCCGCGCGGCAATCGCTGAATCCCGCTCCGGTCCGCTCTCGCAATTCCTTGACGAGTTGTGCCGGTATCTGCATAGCTGGCTGTTGTGTGCTCATCCTTTTTCTCTCTGCGAACTCAAAATGTCAAAATTTCCGTGAATGCCTGCAAAAAGGCCCGCTCCGAGCCGCATGGAGCGGGCTTCGTGAATCTCTGTCTACAGCTCCGCCCGCCTATCGTTCCTCTTCGTCCGGCGGCACGGTAGCTTCCGCGCCCGCGGCCGCTTCCAGTGCTGCATCCGCGGGAGTTGTCACATCCGCCCCCTCGACGAAGTCGCCTTCCTGCTTCTCATATTGCTCGTACGCGCTCGTATCCACATACTCCACGCCATCCACCAGCGCCTGATCTTCCGCCGACTTCTGATCCGCTACCTGCGATTGCTGATAAGCCGTATGCCCTTCGATCACGGAGTCCGCAATCTTCGTCGTAAACAGCCGGATCGCGCGCAACGCGTCATCATTGCCAGGAATGATCCAGTCCACCACGTCCGGATCGCAATTCGTATCCACCACCGAAACCACCGGCACGCCCATCCGCCGCGCTTCTTTCACCGCAATCTCTTCCGCATTCGAATCGATCACGAACATCGCGTCCGGAAGCTGCGACATGTTCTCGATGCCCTCGAGGTTCTGGTTCAGGTGCTTCATCTCGCGTCCCAGCCGCGCCTTTTCTTTCTTCGAAAGCTCATTGATCCGGCCGTCTTCTGTCATCGCCTTCAGCAGCTTCAGTCGCTTGATCGACTTCTGCAGCGTCGCCCAGTTCGTCAGCGTCCCGCCCAGCCAGCGATGGTTCACGAAGTACGCGCCGCAACGCTTGGATTCTTCGGACACCGCTTCCTGCGCCTGCCGTTTGGTCCCCACGAACAACACCGATTTTCCCTGCGCGGAAAGATCGCTCACGAAGCGGCTCGCTTCCCGGAACATCTTGAGGGTCTTCTGAAGATCGATAATGTGAATGCCGTTGCGTTCTCCGAAAATATATTCCTTCATTTTCGGATTCCAGCGTCGCGTCTGGTGACCGAAGTGAACTCCAGCCTCCAGCAATTCTTTCATCGTTATTTCAACTGCCAAGTTTCCTCCTATTTGAATAGCTGTTTGCAGTGGCGTTTTGTCCTGTAGTGGCCGGTCTTTACACCGCCATCCGAGAAGCATCTTCTACGCCAAAGAACAGCCTCTTGCCGGCTCCGTGCCGGCCGTGATCTCGAAAGGTTTGCCCGCGCATTCCCTCCGGAGTCCATACGGGAGGGCCAAGCCCCTCCCACAAAACTACCGCTTCGTAAACTGGAAGCGTTTGCGCGCGCCCTTCTGCCCGTACTTCTTTCGTTCCTTCATTCGGGAATCGCGCGTCAAAAATCCGCTCTTCCGCAATGCCGGCCGCAGCTCCGGATTGAACCGCGAAATCGCTCGCGACAATCCCATGCGCACCGCTCCAGCCTGCCCGCCAACGCCGCCGCCATGCGCCGTCACCTTCACGTCCACTTGCTCGGCCAGGCTCGTGAACTTCAGCGGTTCCGTCGCATCATGCTTCCACGCATGATTCGGAAAATAATTCTCCACCTCGCGGCCGTTGACCGTGAACTTGCCGCTCCCGGCGCGCAAGAACACTCGCGCAACAGATTCCTTGCGCCTGCCCGTTCCCAGAAACCATGTTTGTGTGCCCGCAATGGGCGTACCAGTAGAACTCAATGTTCCTCCTCAATCCTTCTGACTCCAGACACCTCGGAGTCATCGAACTCCACGCCGATTTGCTCCCTGCCTAAGGCACCACTTAGAGGTGACCACTGCGCGGCCACACTTTTCAAGGAACAGCAACGTGCGGAAACTGTGGCACAGTAAATCTTGGCTGTGCTCTTTACCAACCCCAACCAAGCACGGACTAAAATCTGTGCCTCTACAAACTCTAGACCGCCACCGCCTGCGGCTTCTGCCCAGCATGCCGCGCCAAACCCGCCGCATCCCGGTAAATCCGCAATTTCTTCGCTCGCCGCGCCCGCAATTTATTCTTCGGCAGCATTCCCAGCACAGCCTCGCGAATCATCCAATCCGGCTTCGTCTCGCGAACCCGCTTGGCCGGAACAGCCTTCAATCCGCCCGGATACCCGCTGTGCGAGTAATAAACTTTCTGCTCGACCTTGTTCCCGGTCATCCGCACCTTATCCGCGTTAATCACCACTACGTGATCCCCCGAATCCAGGTACGGCGTAAAGGATGGCTTGTCCTTGCCTATCAGCATCCGTGCTACTTTTGTCGCCAGACGCCCCAATACCTGGTCGGTAGCATCCACCACAAACCAGTTCGCGCCCACCTTCAGCGCTTCCGCTTCTTCTCCCTTGGCTACATACGTCCTCATCGCTCTCAGCCACACCTTTCCCTGTAGAGACAAACGTTAATCTTAAAGTACGACTCCGCTCCTGTCAACGCGATTCCCCGACGATTCCCACACCACCAGATTTCTTCTCGGCGATCTCTGCTCAACAAATTCGTGCACTTCATGGCAAGCCGATTCGCCAACCTGCCAATCTTAAATCGTCGCCAACTGCGCCCGCCTCCCAACCGCATACTCTTGTAACGCTGCGTTAGCGCCCGTAATCACCCCCAGCGCATCCGCCGTCGCGCCAAGATCCTTCCCACGCAAAACAAAGTACATTTCGTCCTCTCCGAGCCCCGTGTACACGCGGTTCCCCATGCACCCCAAACTCAGAATCGCCCCCATCTGCATCGACGCGGGCAACGCCATGCAAGTCGGCCGTCCCAAAGCCGGCGCTCCGCTCCCCACGCTCGCACGATTCGCCGCTTCGCTCAGCAGCATCGCCCCGGAGGGCTTACACGCAAACAAAACCACGTCCGGCGCAATCGGCGTCTCCCCCAGCGGCGCATAGACAATCGCCACCGGCGCCTTCGCCAGTCGAGGAATCTGCGGCACCTCTTCCGGCTTCACATACCCAAGGTCAAACATCATCTTCAGCGTCTGCTCCGTCTCTTTCTCCCGCTCCGGCGACAACATGATGTTGTGCGTGTACGCTCCCACCGCGCAATTGAAATGATTCTCCGGCACGGTATAAAACACCTTTCCCGCCGCAGCCAGCCGCCAAAAGCTGCACCCCGAAGGCTCCGTCCCCTCAAATCTCTCCACCCCCGCCGGCGTCGCCTCCAAAAACGTCACCGCCACCGGCCTCCGCGCCAACTTCACGGCTACCCCAATCTTCTCCTCGATCGCTTTCCATTCCGTCCGTCCGCTCATCGCCTGGTCCCCTCCCCTTCCGCTCGCAACCATACCATGCCCATCCAGGAGCTCCGCACGCCGGCCGCCTGGTTTAGGCCGTGTCCGACGTTAACCACTCCCTCTTCTCATCGTCTAATTCTATGTCCGCACGCAGCAAGGGAACATTTCCGGCCCCTCGCGAGTATAAACAGGGAAAGAGGTGGGCTCATGACCGAACTTTGGCGCGACATTCGCTATGGCTTGCGTCTGCTCTGGAAGAGTGCGGGCTTCACCTCGGTCTCACTGCTCGCCCTGGCTTTGGGAATTGGCGCCACAACCTCCATTTTCAGCCTCCTCTACTCGGTTTTGCTCGCGCCTCTCCCCTACGCCGATAGCGACAGAATCGTTATGATTTGGTCCCACCAAAAAGGCGATCGCAATGGCACTTCCGCGAGTGACTACCTCGATTGGCAAAAGCAAGCCACGGTCTTCGACTCTCTTAACGCCTGGACCGGCGAAGGCTTCACCATCTCCACCCCCGATTGGACCGAGCAAGTCCAGGCCAGCCGCGTGGCTCCGGGCTTCTTCGATCTCCTCTTCAGCCCAAGAGTAGCCCTCGGCAGGCATTTCGTCGCCGAAGACTCCCAGCCCGGCAATGATCACGTCGTCATCCTCAACAACAAGTTCTGGCGCGAGCGCTTCGGCAGCGACCCCAACATTGTCGGCACCAAGCTCCGGATGAGCGGCGAACTCTACACCGTCCTCGGCGTCGCCGCCCCCAGTCCTTCTGACGTTGGCGATTCATCGATGAATGTGCCTTTGACCTTTAAGCCCGCCGAGATCAGCCGCGAGAATCACGAGCTCCTTGTAATGGGCAAGATCAAGCGCGGTGTGACTCTCGAAGCAGCAAACGCGGAGATGGCCGTAATCGCCAAGCAACTCTCGCAAAGTTACCCGAAGACGAATGCGAATCTGACCGTGTCCGTTGAGCCCCTGAAAGATGATTTTCTTCCCAAAGGCACCCGCCTCGGCCTTTGGCTCATGATGGGAGCCGTCGGCTTCGTCCTCCTCATCGCCTGCGTCAACATTGCGAATTTGCTCCTTGCCTGGGGCACGGCGCGCCAAAAAGAAATCGCCGTCCGCGCCTCGCAAGGCGCCACCCGTGCGCGCATTTTCCGCCAATTCCTCATCGAAAGCCTGGCTTTGGCATTGATGGGCGGCGCTTTGGGCACGCTGCTTTCCATAGCCGTACTCCGCGGCGTGATGAGCTTGATGCCCAGAAATCAATTGGGCATTCCCTACGAAGCCGATCCCCACCTCAACATACCAGTTCTGCTCTTCACCCTCGGCGCCACGCTCCTCAGCGGCGTACTTTTCGGATGCTTCCCAGCCTGGCATGCCTCCCGGCAAAACATCAGCGACATGTTAAAGGAAGGTGGCAGGTCCTCTTCGGCTGGCGCCAGCCACAATCGTCTCCGTCGCATTCTCGTCGTGGCTGAATTCGCCCTCGCCTTGATTTTAGTTGCGGGAGCGGGCCTCATCCTCCGCAGTTTCTGGAATGTCACGCAAGTCGATTTGGGAATTCGCAGGGATCACGTTCTCACCTTCAGCGTCCCCCTGCAGCACGAGCGCACCTCAACCGCCGCGCAGATTCGTTCCGTCTACGAACAACTCCAAGAAAGGATTGCCGCAGTACCCGGCGTCTTGAAAGTAGCTATCGCTCCCGGCCTCCCAGCGTCAGGCGCCGGCCGCCTGCATTTCACCATCGTCGGCCAACCGTCAGATGACACCGATAACGGCATCAACAAGGAGCCGCGAACGATCTTCATGCCGGTGACACCGGGATACTACCAAACCTACGGCATCCGCCTCACACGTGGCCGCTATCTGGACGCGCGCGACCTTGCCGGTGCTCCCCGGGTTGCCATGATCAGCGAAAGCTTCGCCCGCCAGTACCTGCCCGGCCTCGACCCGCTAACCCAACGCGTCAAAATCGCAGAATTGCTGCCGGATAAAATTCCGCCCTTCGGCGCTCCTGTCGAATGGCAAATCGTTGGCGTTTTTCACGACGTCCAGTTTGACAGCCACCCCACCACCGGCTCCGCCGAAGTCGACGTCCCCTTCGACCAAAGCCCTTGGCCAGACACGGTCATCGCCATCCGCAGCAACGGAAACCCCACCGCTGTAACCTCGAGTATCGCCGCCGCCATCCGTTCCGTGAATCCCGACTACCCCATGACCCACGTTCGCACCATGGAACAGGTCGTCAGCGAATCTCTCGTCACCGATCGCTTCTCCGTTTTAGTCTTTGGCAGCTTTGCGGTACTCGCGCTCCTCTTGGCCGCCATCGGCATTTACGGCGTCATGACCTTCTCCGTCGCCCAGCGCTATCACGAAATGAGCATCCGTATGGCCCTTGGCGCAGCCAGCTCCCACGTCTTGAAATTGGTGGTCGGCGAAGGTATGCGCGCCGCGCTGATTGGTATGCTCATTGGCCTTCCAGGTGTTTATCTGGTCGGGAAAACGCTGAAGAGCATGCTCTACAACGTCGGCGCATTGGACGTTAGAGCCCTCATCGGTGTTGCCGTGGTTCTTCTCGCTTCGGCTCTCGTCGCCTGCTACGTCCCAGCCCGCCGCGCCACAAGAATCGATCCCTTAGCCGCTCTCCGCCAGGAATAGCCGGCTGCGTCTGTCTGCTCCCTTTCCTAACTCTGCGCTGCATACTCGCCCGACCTCACTTTTGCCCGATCGATCAGACATTCATGCGTCCAGAACCCCGCCCGCCCCGGCCCATCCTCATTCCCAGCAGCAACTTGGGCCCGGCTATAAGCGATTCACGCAACGCCGCACACAGACCCTTCAATCCAAAGCGTTTTCAGTCGCATCCGTCAAGCTGTCTTGTTTCCACACGTCCGGTTAGCGTTAACCAGGCAGAAGGCCCCTCCGCTCGTGTAACATTCGCGTCGGCGAGGTCCAACAATGGACCCACAGCTGTCGTATTAATTTGTAATTAACAGCCGAGCGCCGCGCCACAAATTGCGGTCTTTCATCCATGACCGAAACACTCCTTCCATGGCATCCACTTCCCCTCCTCAAAAAGGGAAAAAGTGCAACCTACGTGTCCGGTACGATCTGTCAACTATGCGTCGGGTCGGTTACCAACAACTTGTAATTCTGGCCTACTGCTGGGCGAATTCAGGCTGATTCTTTTTCTCTTCTTTCTCAGCATTTTGAGGGGCATTGATTATGGCTTCGACAGCTTGGGGGGCCGCATCCACTCGCTCTTCCCACCAGCTCTGCCGTAAACATTCTGGGTCACGTCGACATCCGACGTGACCCATGTTGTCCCGCACAATCTCCAGCCTTGCGCGTTCGTCCAGCCTACGGCTGGAATGCATGGTGCGAAGCTCCCAAAATACCCTTTAACGCTCGAATCGGCCGCATCCGAACCTCTGCAAAGAGTGGCTGCAAGCGTTCCCGTGCAAAATGGACTGGGGGTGTGTACGTGCGAAATCTGCCATCGAGGCGCCTAGGCGTCCGTCTGTGGGGGTCAAAAGATAGGCATGAATCTCGCCCGTATGCGGCCCGGAGACTACCGTGGCCATACCCGAGATTTGCCCGCGATCATTGATATTGCTAGCCGAGATTATGAAGAGGCCGGAATCTTCGGGAATGAGCGTGTTAAGGTCCGTTATCACATTATCCTGCCAGATGAAGCCGTGGAACCAGTCGAACTTCGAGTCAAAATCGTTTCCCACCACTTGGCCCCGGTTGTTGATGCCGGTGGCGAAGGCGGCAAAATCTCCCGGCAGAAGGTCGATCTTTGTGACTGCGCCGTCTGCGCCATCCAGCCAAGCCGCGGCATAGAAGGTTGAGCCGTCAGCAGTGCCGACTTGCCCGGCGATTTGGCCCGCGTTGTTAATAACGTAAGCGAAATTGGAACCTGCACCTCCGAGATCCTGAAGCACGGAGACAGTGTTGTCTTTCCACATTACGGCGTGCGTCGCTGCGACGCAGTTTCCCGAGTAGCCTACGGCTTGGCCTCGATCGTTGATCCCGAATGCCTCACCGTCTACATCGTTACCCACCAAACGCAGGGCTTCGGCGGTGCCTCTTTCCCACAACGCCGCCAGCGCAATCCGATTGTTGGTTATGCCGGCTGGGCATGTGGAGTCCACGTTACCGTCTTCGGCAAATCCGACGACTTCTCCGCGGTTATTGATGGCGCTGGCCTGCCCGTTATTTCCACCGAGCGTCGGAAGAGCGCTCATGTGGCCGACTCGCCAAAGAAACGGAACGCACGTAAGGTGTGTGCCGAAGCCGCAAATGTCTTCGCCGTTCGGATCTGGAGCAGCTGTTTCGGACATACCAACGGCTTCCCCAAGATCATTGATCCCGCCCCAGTTAATCCAACTGTTGCCGTTGGGTTTTCCAAGCGTGCCCAGGTCGATGTTGAATCCGTAGATGCTGATCACCGCGCGGCCCCTGGAAACGGTCGTGGATGTACTATTCTCAGGAGGGGCCACGGTCCCATCCATGTTCTCCGCCCAGCCCTGACTATTGAGGCCCATGGCCATGCTGAAGTTGTCCTTGCTGTTGTTGATGCCCAAATCGGTAATTTTGTAGCTCTGTTGAGCGAACGCACTGCTGAAGCTACCCAGAACAATCGTCGCAACTCCGGGTATCCAGAAATTCCGCAACCGCCTTAACGTATCCATCTCGCTTTTTTCCTCCCATGAAAGTCACCGTGGCGAGCTGACTCGCCGATCTACGTCATGTCCCACCCGGCGTTCCAGCAGTTCAGAGCAGGGCTGCTACACAACTCCCCAAAAATTCCTGCTGAGTGACCACTGAGAAAGCATGTGGCGGTCCACGTTTATAACGATTACGTGGCGCAACAGGCCGAGCCTTTCAGGGATCGAAGACGGGTGGCGGATTAACAATTTCATGGGACGACTCACAAACGACCAGAGCGACTGTTTCTCCAACTTCTCATACAAACTGGAGAGAGGTTACGAAATTCGAGAACACCGAGCAGCCAAGAGTCAGACAGATTATTTCGATTGATTTTTAAATGGTTTAACATACATACTGGTTGGTATGTTAGTTGCTCACGAGAGGAAGCGAAAGTTCCGTGATCCGGAGCGTACACGGGAACGTTTGCTGCAAGCGGCTTTTCGGGAGGTCCACAGATCAGGCTTTCAGAGTGCCAGCATCGATGCGATTCTCGCCGCAACCAACGTCACCAAGGGAGCGCTTTATTACCACTTCGAGAGCAAGGAAGCCCTCGGCCATGCCGTCGTCGAAGAGAAAATCGCAAAACTCACACGCGACAGGTGGTTGCGTCCTATGCAGTGCGCGGGGGACCCCATTGACATTTTGATCGGCGTTGTCCGGCACATACCAGCCAGTTCCCAAGACGTTCGAGCCGGTTGTCCGCTGCTCCTTTTGTCGCAGGAGATGTCGCCGCTGGACGAGCAATTCCGCAAGCGATTGGAGCGGATATTCCTTGACTGGCAAGAAGGAATAGCAACGCTTCTGCGGAAAGGGAAGTCCCAAGGAACAGTTCGCCGCGACGTAAATCCAGACGAGGCTGCCAGCTTTTTGATCGCGACGGTCGAGGGCTACGCCACCTTAGCAAAGAATGCTCAAGATCCGAAGGTGTGGAAAGTGGGAATCAGAAATATCGTGGGATGGCTGAGGTCTCTTCGGCCGCCGTACAACGACAAGCGGGGCTGACCGCATGGCGATCGGGCTAAGCGTTTCAAACTACATCATGAAAAGGAGAACGAACAATGACAAGGATCACAATGCCGCGCAGGAACCTGCTCGCAACGGGAGCCTGCGCACTGGTCGGTGCGGTGACCCTACCCGGACTGGCAGGGGCCAGCGCATTGGGAGGGCAGAACTTAACGAACGAGGAGGTAGTCCGGAAGTGGTACGCAGCATGGGAAAAGAAAGACTGGGGCCCAGTGGATAGCTTGCTCGCCGATAACTTCACCTTTACAAGCGCGGCCGGGGACGACCACATCAGCAAGAGCACTTTCAAAACGCGATGCTGGGAAACACAGATCGATTTCATTGGACATTTTGACCTGGAGCGAGTCAGCACTGGCACGGAGTATGCTTTTGTGAAGTATCTTTGTCACACTAAGGACGGTAAATCATTCCGGAACGTGGAGTATCTCCGAATCAAAAACGGACAGTTGCAATCCATTGAGTGTTATTTCGGCGCGCAATCCAGCTTTCCGTCAGCAGTGAGCACTGGGCAGAAGTAACCTATGGACCGGCTGCTCCGGTTATGTAGGACCATCTCAGGTAGAAGCAGCGCACTCGTCAGTCGCTTCGAGTAGCGCGAAGTCGGAACAAAACGGCATTGCGAGGTTCCATCATGAGCGCCCCCAAGATTCAGGACCAGAAGGCCATTGCACGTGAGATGTTTGTTCAACAAGCTGCTCACGCTAATGGGGACGTTTCGGCTAGCCCACTGCCAGGGGATACGATTTGCTCCATCAAGAGTAGCCGGGACTACACACTTGAATCGAAGGCAGAAGATAGGTTCTATGAACCTGCAGATACATCATTGCTTCCCGTAACCCGGGTTGATGCTGCAAACCTCATCCGAGCCTTACACCAGTTGGAGGTTATAGCAAAACGACAGGCGCCACGAATCGCGTTCAAGGCAAAGGGTAGAATCTTATTCGTGGATTTAGCTGAGATCGTGGCAGTGCAAGCCGAAGGTAATTACGTTTCGCTGCGACACCAGCCCAATCCCTATTTGCTGCGCGAGTCTCTCTCGTCCATGGCGGAGAAGCTCAAGCCCTACGGTTTTATTCGCATCCACCGTTCGGTCGTCGTGAATATTTCGGCCGTGGAGGAGATCCAACCTTTAGCTACGGGAGAGTACAGGCTGCGTGTAAAAGGTGGGAAAGAATATTTGGTAACCCGCACATACAAAGACAATCTCAGAGATCTGGCTCAACTATGGGTGGGCTCAGAGCGCCTTTGCGGCTAACAGGCAGCAAGAGGTTTTATCTCGTTATTCCGTCGTAGCATTCCCGATCGTCCCTTACGAAAAGTCAGCCCGTAAACAGCGCGGCAGAATGAAAGCGCAAGGCGGGCGGGGCAGAGGCTCAGGGGGTACCGCACCCTATGGTTTTCAGGGTGCGAGTTTTGACTTTTTTCCTTGCTCAGCCGCGTGTCTGCCCTCCTACCCTTCCCAACTCACACCAAACAAACAGCTTACAGTTTACCCTTGACAACCAGTACCAATATGTTATAATCAGTGTGTCGGTTGGGACACGGACCCTGTCCGTCATCCCCAAAGTCATGCGCCTCCGCCGCGCGGTCCCTAAAATCCCCGCAAAATCTTCAGTCCCCACCAGGTTACCACTTCATAAAAACCGCTCTCTCCCAACCCCTTCAAAATCAACACTTCCACAACTGTTGATTCCACTCCACTTCATCTCCCCCAGAATGAACATTTACAAGAAACCGGGAGGGGGGTGTCCCCCTTCAAGCCCCAAAGTTTTACAACTCGTCAACACTCCCTCCTCGTCTTTGTTCGCTCGCCACTCGGCACCCATCACTCGCCACAGTCCCCGTAACCCCGTCCCTGCCACTCTTACAGGCAACTTGGAACTCACTGAAAATCCAGCCCCTTTAAGTCCTTTGTCTGGCGCTCTGAGGAGCAGCATCAAGCCCAACCCCTTTGTTTGCCACTCTTACAAAAAACACCGGGGGTGGGGGGCCATCGCTCACAGCGGAACCTTTCGGCGCCCCTCAAAGTCCCGCGGGCGGTCGCTCACCACTGGCTTCGCTACCCTTTTACGCCTCCACGTGCGCCAAAAATCGTGGAGCCTTCCGGAATTTCGTCGCCTGCTCGAAACCGTACGCCAGCTTCAGCAGCACCGGCTCACTCCATGCCCGCCCGAAAAACGAAATCCCCACCGGCAATCCAAAATCAAATCCCGCCAACACATTGATATTGGGATACCCCGCCACCGCCGCGAACTCCGAACTACCTCCGCCAAACGCATCTCCGTTCACAATATCCGTCAGCCACGCCGGCCCGCCTGTCGGCGCCACGATCGCATCCAGCTTGTGCTTATCCATCGTCGCGTCAATTCCCTCTTTGCCGGTCAGCTCGTGGTTCTTCTTGATTGCCTCAATATATTCCGGCGTCGTCAGCGGCCCTTTCTCTTCCGCCTTCAAGAAATTTTCCTGTCCGAAATATGGCATCTCCTTCGCCGCATTTTTTTCGTTGAACTCGATAATCTCTTTCAGCGTCTTCACCGGCGTGTTCGGCCCAAGCCATGCCAGATATGCGTTCAAGTCCGCCTTCAGCTCGTACATGAATCCCAAAAACTCGGTCTTCTCATATTTTCCGACCGTCTCGAACTCCACCGGATCCACCAGCGTCGCTCCCCGCTTCTTCATCACCTCGAGCGCCGCTTCCATCAATTTGTCCACCGCGGGATTGAACCCAAACGCTTTCCGCAGGACGCCGATACGCGCACGTTTCAATCCGTCAGCATCAAGAAACTTGGTGTAATCCTTATGCGACTTTCCTTCGCTCGCTGCCGTCGCGCTGTCGTTCGGATCCACACCCGTCAACGCTCCGAGCAAAATCGCCGCGTCGCGCACCGTGCGGCACATCGGCCCCGCCGTGTCCTGCGTATGCGAAATTGGAATGATATGGCTGCGGCTTACCAGCCCGACAGTCGGCTTGATGCCCGCAAGCCCATTTGCCGACGACGGGCACACGATCGATCCGTCCGTCTCCGTTCCAATTCCAATCGCCGCCAGACTCGCCGAAATTCCCGCGCCCGTTCCCGAGCTCGATCCGCACGGATTGCGGTCCAGCGCGTACGGATTTTTGGTCTGTCCGCCGCGCCCGCTCCATCCGCTGATCGAATGGTTCGAGCGGATGTTCGCCCACTCGCTCAAATTTGTTTTTCCCAGAATCACCGCGCCGGCCTCGCGCAATTTCTTGGCGACAAACGAATCCGCGGGCGGCTTCGATCCAACCAGCGCCAGCGATCCCGCCGTCGTTTGCATCTTGTCCGCAGTCGCGATGTTGTCCTTGATCAGCACCGGAATCCCGTGAAGCGGCCCGCGCGGCCCTTTATCCTTTCGCTCCTTGTCCAGCGCTTCCGCAATTTCCAGCGCGTCCGGATTCGTCTCGATGACGCTGTTCACTCGCGGCCCGCTCTTGTCGATCGCCGCGATACGCTCGAGATATTTCTCTGCGATCGATCGCGCGCTGTACTTCCCGGACTTCATCCCTTCTTGCAGCTCGCCAACCGTTATCTCATCGAATTCAAAAGCGGGAACTTTAGCAGTCCCGCCACAATTGTCATTGCCTCGCACATTCGACTCGCTCGCTCCCATTGCCGGCCTGAGGAGCGGTCCAGCCGCGACGCTAACGCCGCCCAGCACACTCGCTTGCAAGAACCTTCGTCTGCCGGCGTGGCTGACTTCCCGCTTTTCCAAATCAGTAGCCTCGGCATTGCGTTCCGCGGCGATTGGATCGATCTTGATTTTCGAGCTGGTCTCTTTTTTCATTTTCAAGTCCCCCACCCTTCTCGAGTTTTCTCCAAAGGTGAAAGCGAGGAAGATAGCACGTCAAACTCCTCATTTACACCGCATAAAATCTTGGTCCGCAGCGGGTTACCCCCAGGAAATCCCGCAGGAAAAACTTTTCCCGTCAACCCGTTCCCCAGCTACAATTCTTCCTACACGGCGTCCCCCGTAGTCGGTTTGCCATGCTGCTGACTGACCCAAACGGCTCTTTGTCCGTCCAGCCACGTCGTACAGGCTTTGGGAGAATCTCGCGTCTCGTGCGTTTTACTGCTCATGCAATTCTTTTTTTGAGCATCGCCACTTTCGGCGCAATCGTCGGGCGTGCGCAAGACCAGCAAGACCCCCAAAACCAACAAGATCAAAGTGTCGCCGAAGCCGCTCGCCAAGAACGCGCCCGCAAACAAGAACTGCAGAAACACTCCGCGCATGTTTACACCGACAACGATCTCGAGCATGCGCATATTCTGACTCCGGCAGATCGCGCAGTCGTCGAAGCCAAGCGGAATGAATGCGCGCAGAAAAATAATTGCTCGTCCGCGCCGTCACAAAATCCGTCGGGGAGTCTGGACGCGAATTCGCAACCAGACAGAACATCTCTCGGCGAGGTCGCTCGCAAATACCGCCAACAAAAAGAATTGCAAGCACTGAAACCGAAACAGTCAGAACCGTTCCATCTCTCCATCGGAACTCCCGCGCTCGCCGCCCCGATTCTTCCGGAGCGGCCGGAAATTCGCCTCCCGGTTCAGCCCGAACTCCGTCCTAAAATGTCTTCGCATGTTTTCCGCCGCGATCCCTTCTCCGCAGTTTCCGTTCGTCCAGAAGTTCGCCGCACGGAAATTCGCCGGTCCGAGGTTCGCGTTCCAGAAATTCGCCCAAGCGCCCATGAAGTTGTCCGCTCCGAAGTTCGCTCCAAAGCCCACGACGAGAACATCCCAGTCGCTCGGGCAAATGCTCACCCGAATTTTAGTAGCGCTGTCCGTCCCGTGCTTCGGGCCAGCCGCCGTATGACCGCGCCCGCGCAGCCAAAAATCTTCTCGCGTCGCCCGCTTCCAGGCCTTCTCATTCAGCCAATGCAGCCGCCAATTCCGTCCAGCCTTGCGCAACCCGTGGCGCCGCTCTCCCGGGCCTCAGCCATTCGCCCAGCGGGGCCTCAGCCCGCTTTTGTTTCTGGGGCGACAGTGAGCCAGAGGACCTTGACCGTGCAGCCCGGCGATACTCTCTGGAGACTGGCGCAACAGAATTTGGGTCACGGCAGCCACTGGCCAGAATTCCTTGCTCCAAATCGCTGGATCGCCAACCCTAACCTTATCCGGCCTGGCGCACAGCTCTATCTTCCCGAGGCATCTTCAACTCCAGTAACCGTGGGTGATGCCAGCGATACGAGAATCGGTGAAGGCAACTCAGTCATCTTGGTTCACAGGGGTGATACACTCTGGAGTCTGGCAAAGTCCAACCTCGGCCACTCCTCTGATTGGCCCTGTCTGGCGACCGCTAACCCCTCTCTCACCAACCCCAACCTCATCTACGAAGGCCAGCATCTCCTTCTACCTGCGTTCTGCTTTCGGAACGCTCCGCTGCCGAGCTTGCCTGTGCTTCAAAAGCCACATTCCCTTCGCAATGAGGTTCCCCAAGTCCTAAAGCCGATCTAAACCGTCTACCAGATTCGATAGTGACCTTCAAAATTTAGTACCTATCCGGCGATCCGGACCATCTCCCCCGCGGCACAACCGACCCTACGCTGTTGAAAATACACAGCTTATCTAATTCAAATCGACCAATCCTTCTGGTCACATGATTGCGCTATATCAAGCACCAACACGCAATTTGGGATTGGGCGTGCTCTCTCGTGGCTGGAAGTCTACGCAGACGGTGCCGCAAGGGAGACGTTGTTTCGAAATTGCCAGGCGAGTGGGCTGGATCAGCGGAGTGGACTGGGACTCGAAGGAACGTCGAGAGAACGACGAAGCTGAAAATGGCTCGTGATCAAAAACCTGAGGAGGATTTGAAAAATGGAAGTTGTACGGGGAGGTTCCTTTCCACTTCGACCTAATTGGCTGCTGCTAGCGCTACTTGTCTTTGCGCTGGCATTTGGCGGCCTCGCTCACGCTCAATCCACTGCATCGCTTAACGGAACCGTCACTGATCCAACTGGCGCGGCCGTTCCCAATGCCAAAGTAAGCGTGACCAACGAAGCCACCGCCGTCGCATCGACTACGGAGACCGATGGCGCGGGCGCTTATTTGTTTCCCTCACTTCCCATCGGAGTTTATCGAATTGAGGTCACTGCAACTGGCTTTCAAACGGCGGTGATCACCGACCTCAAACTTCAAGTAGCGACATCCGTCACGCAGAACATCCCGCTCAAAGTCGGCCAAGTATCCGAGCGGGTCGAAATCGTCGCCGAACCCGCGCTGGTGGAAACGACGACAACCGGTGTCGGGCAAGTCATCAACGACAAGACGGTGCAGGAAATTCCGCTGAACGGCCGGCATTTCGTGGATCTCAGCCTGCTCACTCCGGGAACTGTGACACCTCCGGCCAACGGTTTTCTCACAGCCCCGCTACGCGGGCAGGGATCTTTTGCGATCAATACGGCGGGACAACGCGAAGATACGACGAATTGGCTGATCAACGGCATCAACTTGAACGACCCGGTACAAAATCAGGTTACGTTCCAGCCTCCGATCGACACCCTGGCGGAATACAAAATCGATAACTCGACATTTCCGGCGCAATACGGGCGCAATTCCGGCGCGGTAGTGAACCTGGCAACGCGCTCCGGTTCGAATGATTTCCACGGTGAACTGTTCGAATTCTTCCGCAACAATGATCTTGATGCGCGGAACTTTTTCAACCCGGTTGTAAATTCCTCGGGGGTTCCGCTGGCTCAGAATCCGTTTAAGCGAAATGATTTCGGCGGCGACTTTGGCGGTCCCATCAAGAAAGACAAATTGTTTTTCTTCCTCGCGTACGAGGGGTTGCGCCAGCGGCAAGGGTTAGCTCTTTCGACCCCAGTGCCGAGTGCGGCACAGATTGCAACGGTTAGCTCGACGGCCGTTCTGGACCTGCTGAAGTTGGTCCCCGCAGCAAACCTTGTTGGAACTGGAACGGCAGGTGTGCCCAGCAGCTTCAATTTGTGGAGCGGTTCAACGGCAGCGAACGTGTCCTTGAACCAAGGCTCGGCAGACCTGGACTACAACCTTTCGGATAGAGACCAGATCCACGGCTATTTTGTTATTCAAAAGGACCACCGTCAGGAACCGACGCAAGGGGCAAACCTTCCGGGATTTGGCGATACGCGCGTTGGTTTGCGCGATCTCACGACCGTCAGCGAAGACCACGTCTTCAGCCCAACCTTGGCGAACACCGTGCGACTGGGATACAACCGGATTCGTCTCTTTTTCACACCGACCGCGCTGGATCCCACGAACTTTGACATGACACTGCCGGCCGGCGCACCGATAGGGGTGGGCTTACCCAACATCGTTGTTAGCGGTGCCATGTCATTCGGGGGACCGACGGGAGAACCGCAGGGACGCGGCGATACGACAGTCGTGCTGAATGACACTTTAAGCTGGCTGAAGGGCCGCAATTCCTTTGCGTTCGGCGGAGAAATCCGACGGGCTTACAACGACAACGTGGCCGAAAACGTCGGCAGCTTCACGTTCCCGACGCTGGCCAGCTTCCTTACGGACAGCGCCACGAACTTTACAGTCTTACTCGGAGCGGGAAACGACAAAATTCTTGAGCCTTCTTATGGCGCATTTGCGCAAGACAGCTTCAAGTGGAAGCCCAACTTCACGTTCAATATCGGCTTGCGCTACGAATGGAATTCAACGCCATCCGAATCACAGAACCGCTTTACAAACTTTGACACTGCGACGGGAGAACTCGTTCCAGCTGCTCAGCCCTTCGGCACGAACAACAAGAACTTCGAGCCGCGCATCGGTTTTGCCTGGGATCCGTTTAAGGATGGAAAGACTTCGGTGCGGGCGTCCTACGCCATCCTGACGCAAGATCCGACCACGAACATCATCTCGGGGCTGAGCGGAAATCCGCCCTTCGCGTTGCCGATCAACGTGGCTGCAGTGGGCATCACGCTCGAGAATCCGGCGGCAGCCATCACACGCGTAAGTCTGGGGCCCAGCGCGATTGACCCTAATTTCAAAAACATGTACGCGCAGGATTGGAACCTCACGTTCGAGCGCCAGCTCACAACCAGCCTGGGGCTGACCGTGGCTTACGTGGGAACCAAGGGCACTCACCTGCAGATCTCGGAAAACGTGAATCAACCTCTGGTTACCGATGGCTTTTACGGAACCGCGCGACCCTTCTTGACGCTTCCACTTTCGAGCCCGGTTCTGCCGGCGCAATGCACAGCCCCAAATCCGACCTGCACGTTCGGCAATATCCCCGAAATCAGCAGCCCTGGAAACTCGAACTACAACGCGCTGTGGGCGACTTTGAACAAGCATTTCGCCCGCGGCTTCGAGTTCTTGGCTTCTTACACCTACTCGAAATCGTTCGATTACAGCTCGGTCAGTTCGGGCGACGCGGTTCCGCTGCAGAATGCGTACAATCCGCGCGGGGATTATGGCCCGTCGGAGTTTGACGTGCGCAACCGCTTCGTCTTGAGCGGATTCTACGAGCTGCCCTTCAAAAGAAACCGTTTAGTATCCGGCTGGCAACTGGGCATGGTGTCGCAAGCGCAGAGCGGCAGCCCGCTGACGCCGTTGCTTACGATCAACACAGGAACAGGAACGACGCTGACGGTGCGGCCCAATCAGCTGCAAAAGGTCACGCCAACCGGGAACCCGCACGAGTTCTACAACAACACGGTTCTTTGCGAGAATTACAACGGAACGCCCATGGGGGCACCTATTACTATTCCAAACTGCGCGACGACGCCGAATGCCGCATTCTCTATTCCATGCACATTCAACAGTGTGGCGACAGTCCCCGCCACGGGCGCGCCTTTCTATGCAGTCATTCCGGGTTCTTGCAGTCCGGGCGACATGCAGCGGGATGGATTGCTGGGACCTGATTTCATAAATACGGACTTCTCCGTGGTCAAGAACACTAAAATCACGGAAAAGGTCAATTTGCAATTCCGGACGGAGTTTTTCGACATCTTCAACCATCCGAACTTTGGGAACCCTAACAACAGCGCTACCTCAAACTCCTTCGGACAGATCATCACCACACGTTTTCCGGCGGGCGATTTCGGCTCGGCGAGGGAAATCCAGTTCGCGCTGAAGCTCAGCTTCTAACCAAAGTCGTTCCACATTTTCCACGAAGGGGCGTCCGCCGCGGCGGACGCCCCTTTGTTTTTGATGGCACTTCAATACGGAAAAACGCGAATTTGGCTCTTAACTCAAAGGCGGCCAAATGGGAGGGGTCGAACTTTTCAGCTACAATGATAAGGAGGAAAGAACGAACGAAGATGGCAAAGGACTTCGCTTGATCCACAAGAACGTATTCCATAACGAAAGCCTGTTGCCGATTGAAAAAGTGCGGCTTTCGCCCGGACAGGCCGGCCTGATTTGCGGCTGGGGCTTGTTCACGACTCTGCGCATTTTCCATGGCGAGGCTTTTGCCTACGAACGGCACTGGCGGCGGCTGGAAAAAGATGCGGCGATTATTCATCTGCCCATGCCGTACAGCTCCGCGAAAGTGCGGCTCAATCTTCATGAAGTGATTCGGGCGAATCAGGTGACGGAAGGGTGCGCGCGGATTTATCTGGTTTACAACCAAGTGGGATTTTGGCAGAGCGACGAAAAACATCCGGAAGTGGATTTGATTATTTACACGGCGCCATTGCCGCAGTATCGCGAGCCGGTGCGGCTCACTCTTCGAGAACAAGGGCGGCATGCAGCTTCGCCGCTGGCGGGCGTGAAAACAACTTCCTGGCTGCAAAATGTTTGGGCTGTGGCGGAAGCGCAAAAAGAAGGATTCGATGAAGCTGTGCTTTTGAATGAACGCGGAGAGATTGCGGAGTGCACGGCGGCAAATATTTTTGCGGTGAAAAACGGCAAGGTGTACACGCCACCACTCAATTCAGGATGTCTGGAGGGCGTGACGCGGGGGATTCTTTTTGAGATAGCGCCGGAGGCGGGAATCGCGGTGATCGAGCAGACGCTTCGTCCTGAAGATCTTTATTCCGCGGATGAAGTATTTATTTCCTCGACCAACCGGAATCTGATCGGAGTCGGTGAAATCGCGGGGCACAAGATTGCGACGGCTCCGGGCCCCATCACGCACAAGCTGAATGATCTCTTCGATACCTACGTTTCGGACTATGTGACGCGGCGGCTGGCTGCGGCTTCGCATTGAAAAGAAGTAGAGGAAGTAGATGAGGTAAAGGAAGTAAGGGAAATAAAGGTACGCGTGCGGACAAGTAGTGGAGCGGGCCACGAACTCGCGAAGGAATCATTGGGATCAGACCCCATCGAGGCAAGCTGATTCGAGCGGTGCTGCCGCGCTGACCCGAGACTCATTCCAACCTCAAAAATAATTCAAGTGAAACGTTTTTCGGCGCAGAGCGTGAAACGTTCTTCGATTAGAAACGTCTTTATGAGTTGGAGCCTTCTCTTGACAATCGAGAGGAGCGCTTTATACTGCTCTTGACTCTCCAGAGGAGAGCCGAAGGATGGGCGATGACGGACACTTCCGCGACCTTGGTGCAGGGAACTCTGGACATGCTGATTCTGAAGACGCTGGCGCTGGAACCGCTGCACGGGTGGGGGATTTCGCAACGCATTCAGCAATTAAGCCATGGCGTGTTTGAGGTGAATCCAGGGTCGCTTTTTCCGGCGTTTCGGAGACTGGAACGGGCGGGGTTGATCGAGTGCGAATGGCGGACTTCGGAAAACAACCGGCGCGCGAAATACTATTCGCTGACCAAGGCCGGGCGGCGGAAGCTGCGCAGCGAGACCAAGGAGTGGGAGCGGCAAGTGGCGGCTATCGCGAGAATCTTGCAGACGGCTTCGTAGGAGGACGCCATGGGAATCTGGACGAATCTATCCGCGGGCCTGCGAAGCCTGTTCCGCAAAAAGCGAGGAGAGCAGGAACTCGACGAAGAGTTGCGGGACTATCTGGAAAAATCGACTGTCGAAAAGATGCGCACTGGAATGACCCGCGAGGGGGCGCGCCGCGCGGCTCGAAATGGGCGGTGTGGAAGCGGTAAAAGAAGGCGTGCGATCCGCGAGCTGGGAGACGCATGTTGAAACTCTTTGGAATGACCTGCGTTTCGGAGCGCGGCTGCTGCGGTTCAACAAGGTGTTCGCCGGAGCGGCAATACTCTCGCTGGCGCTAGGAATCGGAGCGACAACGGCGATTTTTCAGTTACTGGATGCGGTGCGGCTGCGGACACTGCCAGTAAAGAACCCGCAAGAGATCGCGAGAATCGCCATCAACCAGCGCCATGGCGCCAGCGGAGACTTCACGAGCCGCTATTCCGATCTGACCTACGCCATGTGGGTGGACATACGCGCGCAGCAACAGGGTTTTTCGAGTGTGTTTGCATGGAGTCCCACGCAGTTCAACCTTGCGCCTAGCGGCGAAGCTCACAATGTGCAAGGGCTGTGGGTCAGCGGGGAATTCTTCGAGACACTGGGCGTCGAGCCCGCGCTCGGGCGCGTTCTGACGTCGGCAGACGACGGACCGAATTGCGCGTCTTCCGGGGTGGTCATTAGTTACTCCTTTTGGCAGCACGAATACGCCGGTGAGGGCACCGTCATCGGACGGACGCTGACGCTCGATCGACATCCTTTCGAAATCATCGGCGTTACTCCCGACAGTTTCCACGGCGTCGAAGTCGGGCGCTACTTCGATGTGGCCGTGCCATTGTGCTCGGAGCCGATCCTCGGAGGCGAGGACAGCATGCTGAAAAATCGTTCCCGATGGTGGCTTGCTTCGATGGGGCGACTGAAACCCGGCTGGAGCATCGAACGAGCCGACGCGCAGTTGCGCGCTATTTCGCCGGCTTTGTTTGAGGACACGTTGCCGGCGGACTACAATCCCGACAACATCAAACAGTTTTTGCAGTTTAAACTCGGCGCTTTTTCCGCCGGATCCGGCGTATCACAACTGCGCACGGATTATGAACAACCCTTGTGGATGCTTTTCGCGCTTGCCGGCGCGGTCCTGCTGATTGCGTCGGCGAATCTTGCCAATCTGCTGCTCGCGCGGGCGAGCGCTCGTGAAAAGGAAATGGGGATGCGGATGGCGGTGGGGGCTAGCCGCGCAAGATTAGTGCGTCAACTTCTTGCCGAAAGCCTGTTGCTCGCTGCCATTGGAGCCACGCTGGGCGCCTTCTTAGCGCGGAACCTTGGCCAAGTGCTCGTGGCGTCCCTGAGCACCCAGCATGATCCACTCTTTATCGACCTGGGAACGGACTGGCGTGTGCTGGGCTTCACAAGCGCGCTGGCCGCGCTGACGTGCCTGCTTTTCGGATTAGCGCCAGCTTTGCGCGCAACGAGCGTGTCTCCCATTGAGGTGCTGAAGGAAGGGGCCCGTGGCACGACGGGAAGCCGTGCGCGCTTCGGCTTGCGGCGCATCCTGGTGGTCGCGCAAATCGCGCTGTCGCTGGCCCTCCTCGTTGGCGCACTGCTCTTCACTCGGAGTCTGAGCAAGTTGGACGGATTGGACGCGGGCTTCCGCCGAACCGGCATCCTCGTCACGGACATCGACTTCTCGACGCTGAAGCTCAACAATGAAGGAAATCTCTCTTTTGCCGAAGAGCTTCTGAAACATGTGCGAGCGATACCTGGGGTGGACGGCGCCGCCATTGCGGAGATCGCTCCGTTGAGTGGCAACGGGATCATTCATGACATCCTGATGGGAGTTTCGGGCCCGCCGATAGAACATAATCCGTATTCGGCGTTCAATCGTATAAGCCCGGGCTACTTTGAGACGATGGAGACGCCGATAATTGGGGGGCGCGATTTCGACGAACATGAGGTTGCAGGCTCGCCGCTAGTTGCGATCATCAACGAGACGTTCGCGCGAAAAATCGTAAAGACAGGCAATCCGATCGGGGCCAGGTTCCGAGTTCGGCGGTTGGGCACGATCACGGGACCCTACGAGATTATTGGATTGGTTAAGGACACCAAGTATCAGCACTTGCACGAAGACCCACAGGAGATCGCATACACGCCCATTGCGCAGTACGCCCATGCGGACACGGACGCGCAGATTTTGATTCGGTCGAATATGCCGCTGGCCGGGTTGGTTGCCGCGGTGAAGGGCGTTGCAAACGAAACGAGTCCAGGCATGGACGTTAGCTTCACTGTCTTTCATCAAATGATTGAGGAAGGATTGCTGCGGGACAGGTTAATGGCGCGGCTTTCGGGATTTTTTGGGGTGTTGGCGGTTCTGCTGGCGGTGATAGGACTTTACGGCGTGATTTCTTATATGGTGGCGCGGCGACGGAATGAGATTGGAATTCGCATGTCGCTGGGGGCGGACCGGAGGTCGATTGTCGAGCTGATTCTGGGCGAGGCGGTGGCGTTGCTGGCGATTGGGCTGGGGATAGGATTAGCGCTCGCGGTGGCGGCATCGAGCGCGGCGGCGTCTTTGCTGTTTGGATTAAAGCCGTATGATCCGGCAACGCTGGCATTGGCGACGGCCCTGCTGGCGGGGATTGCGCTGTCTGCGAGTTATATCCTTGCGCTGCGCGCGTCGAAACTGGATCCTCTTGTGGCGCTTCGCCACGAGTAAAACCTGCGGCGTCAATTAACGTGGTAAACATCTGGTCGAGTGCCCCAGCACGACGGCCAGTGCGCGTGCTACAATCCCGTCGCTAAGATCCCATGCCCGACACGGCTTCCATTAGCATTGGCGGAGCAGTACTTGAGGTCGTCTCACCGGACGGCGCGCGGCGCTACGTGCGGGTGACGCAAACTCCTT
>JBARCY010000168.1:0-2798 GCA_049794595.1 Candidatus Acidiferrum sp. | reverse complement strand
GAGGCAGTCTCGACGCCGCTTTGCATTTATGCTGTCATCCCGAAGCGCCTTCAGCGAGGGATCTGCTTTTGTTTTTGTAGGGCCCGATCGGACTTATCGGGCCGCAGCGCCTTTGCCTTTGTAGCGCTGACGTTCGCCCTCTGAACGTCTGCGGTTTTCGCTTTTCTTGTGCGACCCCGTGGCACAGGCTCTCAGCCTGTGTGCCTTTGCCTTTCGTAGGGGCGCTGCTTGTATACCCTGACGAAGGAAGGGCTGCCCCCGGGCCCGCCCGCCTCTTTCGCTGTCATCCCGCCTGCCCTGAGGCCCGCAGCAACGGGACCGAAGGGAACCCAGCCCGCTGTTGACGCGGGATGGCGGTGAGGGACCTGCTGTTTCTCTTCGCTTTCACTCCGAGTTCGCCCGCCCTCGCCTTTTTGTAGTGCGGCGGCGCCTGCCTGCCGCAGGCAGGGACCTGCTTCTGCATTCGTAGCCGCGGCCTGCCCGTCGCAGGCGGGCTCTCAGCCCGTGTCAGAGCACGGCTTTAGCCGTGCCGAAATGCTTGCGAACTCTTTCTTCCTATCGCGCGCTTCACCCGTGCGAAGTCTTCGCTTCCAAGAAAGGCGTGCAGGGTTGTCCCGTCGGCTGGCGTGGCGTCAAACCCCAAAAGTCAGAAATCCCCACCCCCGTCACCCAGCTCTCATAAACCCCGTGTATGAATGCGACTGCGAGCCCTTCGGCGCCAAACCAGAAACAGATAGATGCGCTACCCGTCGATAATAGGTTCGCGTACGAATGCATGAGTCTTGCTTCATTGCGAGCATGATGTTAGTATGTGCATATGTCACAACAAGAACAGAAAATCGTGACAGCTTTGGCTATTCTCGGAGCCGCTGGTTTTGTCCTCGCGGTGGCAGCGGCCAATCCTCACTGTGATCGTGGGTGCGAGAACAACCTTCAGCACATCCTCAAGCACGTTCTCGGAGATGTTGTTGAAGGCTTGCTTGCCTAGCTGCTTCAGAAATAAAGCCTCTACCGGGGCCTGCGTGAGATTTGCGTCCGTTTCTTGCTTGTGGTATTGTCATCCTCTTCAACTTTCAAAAGATATCTACCTAGTCTGCGACAAAACCTACCGCAAAATATGAAACGACTCCTTCGGATGCGCAAGCGGTCTGGGCTATTTGGTGTAACTCCTCGTGTGATCCTCTCGTTATCTTGTGTGCAAACGGCCCGTGCGGGATGTATCCGGAGGGTCACTCAAGTCCCCACGACATTAAGCACGGCCACGCAACTACGCACCGCATCAGTTCGAATCTACACTGATGCCGGGTTTGAGAAGCGATCAGATTGGAAGGAGATTGTACGAGCAAGATTAGACCATGTGTCGGTGCTCTACCGAGAGAATTTCAACGTCGAATTTAGGATCGTGGACTTTGAGTCATGGACGCCAAATAATGTTAACGATTTGTGCGAGCTTACAGATCAACTGTCGAGCCTTGTGAGGCCTAATGATCCTGAGATCGCGCTGGGATTCACCGTCCATACAGACCCGACCACATTCGGGTGTAGCCAGGATTTTACGAGAGCGGTCGTAATTCCTGATAACGGTTCTTTTTCGGAGGCTGACATAGAGCTCCATATTGCTCACGAATTAGGTCACCTCTTCGGCGGATGGCACTTGCCTATCACCAACTCCGTTATGTACGGATTTGGTCCTACTCCGTCACACACGAGCTTCGATCAATTCAATAAGCAAGCGATCTTGTTGATGCGGAACTTCGATTTCTATAAAGGCGTCGAGGGGATCGATGGGCCTTCAGTTGAAAGGTTCACCACAATTTACAATGAAGGCCCCCATTTCCCCGAAGTTGTCAATCCTATTTCGGAGGCTTATGACCGTCTCGGAAACCAATTAGCTCGTGAAGGGAATTATGATGAAGCGATTATAGATTACAGGAAGGCGGTAAGCATCGATCCTCAGAATGCACAAGCACACTGGAATTACGGCGTCATCGCAGAACGCAATCGTCAGTTGACCTCATTGGCCTCAACGGAATTCTTGGCGGCTGCGACGCAATACCTCCATCGCGCCGATAAGTATGTCGCGCAAGAGAACGATAAGGGACACGCGTGGCTTGCGATATGCCAAGCGGCACCAGCAGCTTCGACGGCTCAATCCCTAGACCCATCGAATCTTCAGGCCGCGGCGATTCTTCAGACTCTAAGCGACCGGCGTGCCACGATCTGTCCGACGTGTGTTTGCCCGAGGTAGATAAACTACCCTAGTTGAAATCGTGCGGCTTCGCGGGTGGCCCTCTTTTCCTGCGGAAACGGTGGAGCGTGTTCAATGCATCTGTGAAGAGTGCGGGCTGGCGCGGCAAGGGCAATGAGAGTGGCGATACAGAGGCCTGGTCCGCACTGATCTCGAATCTTCCCAGAATGGAACCCCGAAGACATCACGCGCAAGGCGCGGCATAGCTGCGGCAGCCCAACGCGAGAGCAACGATACCCGACAGAGATCCGTAATTTCATATTGACAATCTGGTTAACTTATGTTACTAAGATATTGCATGGCTAACGCTACCATCTCGACATCAGCACTCCGAAGGGCACCACGGTGGAGTTTCCTCTCCGCCTAGCCCTCCCGACCCGCCCCAAGCCACCCGTAACTCTCTCGAAAGCCGATTCTAATCGATTATCCTATGAAGAATTAGAACTGACCCTAACTCGCACAAAACAAACACTCGGACCCTTTTCTAATCGCTTATTCTTTCGATTTTTCAGAAAACTTTGCGATTTCGGACACCTGCACTTACCGGCGA
>JBARCY010000167.1:0-2311 GCA_049794595.1 Candidatus Acidiferrum sp. | reverse complement strand
GAAACGCACACCCAGGCGCAGGCCCGCGCCTGAATTCTTCGGGACGGACCTCGCCTGTTGACGCCGGCATCGCCGGGGCCACGCAAAGGGAGGTCTGTATGAAGAGCTATCTCACCAAGGAGATTCGTAACGTTGGCATTGTCGGCCACGGCGGCACCGGCAAGACGCAACTGGTGTCGTCGTTACTCTTCACCGCGGGAATGACGCCGCGCTGGGGGAAAATTGCGGAAGGCAGCACCACGACGGATTGGGACGAAGAGGAAATCGCGCGGAAAATCTCGATTCAAACCGGGCTCGCATACGCCGAGTGGCCGACTTCCGGCGGACAAGCGGGCGGCTCCGAGAAAATCAAAATCAACTTCATTGACCTGCCGGGATATTCCACTTTTATTACGGAAGCAAAAGCTTCGTTGATTGCCGCGGATGCGGCGCTGATTGCGGTGGATGCGCACGTCGGCTCGCAGGTGACCACGGAAAAAGTCTGGGATTATTGCACGGAGTACGACATTCCGCGCGCGTTTGTATTGACGTGGATGGACCGCGAACTGGCCAGTTTTGAACGTTCGATGGAATCGCTGGAGCAAGTTTTCGGGCGCAATGTGGTGGCGCTGCAGCTTCCGATCGGTTCCGAGAGAGGTTTCCGCGGGGTGATCGACCTCGTCGGGATGAAGGCACACATCTACAAGCCGGATGGAGACGGGAAGCCGTCGATTGAGGAGATTCCGGCGGCGCTTGCCGATGAAGCGAAAGAGGCGCACGAAAAGCTGGTCGAAATGGTGGCGGAAGGCGACGACGAATTGATGGAAGAGTTTTTCAGGGAAGGCACCATTCCGATAGCGGATTTGATTCCGGGCGTGCGGAAGGCCATCGTGGCCGAGAAAATATTTCCCGTGCTCATGGTTTCGAGTCTGCACAACATTGGAACGGCCAGCTTGCTGACATTTTTGGCGGACGCGTTTCCGCATCCCGATGAGCATGCACAGGTGGGCTTCACGGAAGCGAACGGCAAAGGCGAGCGCGTGGAACGCAAGTACGATGACGGACAGCCGCTGTCGCTTTTTGTGTTCAAAACGCTGGCGGATCCTTTCGCGGGGCGCATCAACTATTTCAAAGTGAAAAGCGGCGTGCTGAAAAATGACGCCACGCTGACCAATTACAACCGGGGAACACTAGAGCGCTTCCAGCACACGCAGGTCGTTCAGGGCAAGCAGCTCAGCGAAATCGCGGAACTGCATTCGGGTGACATCGGCGCGATCGCCAAACTGAAGGAAACGACGACTGGCGAAACGCTGGGCGACAAGGCGGCTCCGGTCTACTACAAGCCGGCGCAACTGCCCGAACCTTCGATCACGTTCGCGATCGAGCCCAAAACGCGCGCGGACGAGGACAAGATCGGCGTTTCTATTCACAAGATTATAGAGGAAGATCCGGCGCTGCGTTTTATGCGCGACCCGCAAACCAAGGAGTTTCTGCTGGCGGGTTCCGGGCAGCAACACATCGAGGTGGTGGTGGCGAAGCTGCACAAGCGCTACCACGTGGACCTCACACTGAAGCCGCCCAAGGTGCCGTACCGCGAAACGATTCGCGGGAAAGCCGACGCAGAAGGCAAGCACAAGAAACAGTCCGGCGGGCACGGCCAGTTTGGCGTGTGCCGCATCAAGATGGAGCCGATTGAGCGCGGCAAGGGCGTCGAGTTCGTCGATGACGTTTTTGGCGGCGCGATTCCGCGGAACTGGATTCCATCGGTGGAGAAGGGGATTCGCGACGCGGCTGCGCGGGGCTATCTCGCCGGCTTCCCCGTGGTGGATTTCCGCGCCGTGCTCTACGACGGCAAATATCACGATGTGGATTCTTCGGACATGGCTTTCAAAATTGCGGGGTCGCTGGCTTTCAAGGAAGCGATGAAGATGGCCAAACCAGCTCTGCTGGAGCCGGTGATGCATGTCGAGGTGTACGCGCCGGACCAATATTCAGGTGATTTGATGGGTGATCTCAGCTCGCGGCGCGGTCGCATTGCGGGAAGCGAAGCGCGCGGGCACAACGTAGTCATCAAGGCCCAGGTGCCGTTTTCGGAAATGCTGAGTTACGCGAACGATTTGATTTCCAAGACGCAAGGACGCGCGAGCTACTCGATGGAATTTTCGCACTACGATTATTTGCCGAACGAGCTGGCGCAGAAAGTGATCGACGCGCACAAACCGGCGCACGGCGAGACGGAGGAAGAAGAAGCTTGATTTCTTCGGTTGCGTTCGATATGAGGGCGCAATTGGATCCTAGCGGGTACTCACGGTAATTTGGGCAAGAACATGCC
>JBARCY010000166.1:0-8853 GCA_049794595.1 Candidatus Acidiferrum sp. | reverse complement strand
GAGCGGGAGCGGTCACTGCAGCCGCCCCTCCCGCTCCGTCGATCACCGCCACGACCGTCTGAATCGGCACGGTCTGCCCTTCGTTGACCTTGATCTCCTTCAACACGCCGGCCGAGGGCGACGGAATTTCCGCGTCCACCTTGTCCGTCGAAATCTCGAACAACGGTTCGTCCCGCTCGACTTTATCGCCCGGCTTCTTGAGCCACTTGGTAATTGTCCCTTCAAAAATACTTTCGCCCATCTGCGGCATCACTACGTCTGTGGCCATGAATGTCTCCTCAATGCTCCGTGCTATAAATTGTTCCAGAAAAAGCTCACAGCTGACAGCTCACAGCCAAAAATAAATCCTCAGCGAAATAACGGAGGTTGCTCTTTCTGGCTGTCAGCTGTAAGCTCCCTAATATCTCGCCAATTCCTTCGCAGCATCAAAAACCTTTTTCGCATTCGGCAAAAAATGTTCCTCAAGCGTCGGCGCGTAAGGCACCGGCGTATCCAGCGCCGTCACGCGCATCAGCGGCCCGTCCAGATCGCCAAACGCCTTCTCGCAAAGAATCGCCGCAATTTCGCCGGCGATTCCGCCCGTCTTGGTGTCCTCGTGCACGACCAGACATTTGTTGGTCTTGCGCACCGATTGCAAAATCGTCTCTTCATCCAGCGGCAGCAGCGTCCGCAAATCGATCACTTCGGCTTCGATGCCTTCTTTCGCCAGCGCGTCCGCGGCTTCGAGCGACGTATGCATCATCGCCGCATAGGAAACAATCGTCAGATGCTTCCCCTCGCGCCGCACAACCGCTTTCCCAATGGGCACCGTGTAATCGCCGGCTGGCACCTCTCCCTTGATCCGCCGGTAAAGAAATTTATGCTCGAAAAAGAGCACCGGGTTGTTGTCGCGCACCGCCGCCTTCAGCAATCCCTTCGCGTCATAGGGCGTGGAAGGATAAATCACCTTAAGCCCCGGCGTATGCACGAAGTACATCTCCGGGTTCGCCGAATGAAATGGCCCGCCATGCACGCCGCCGCCCGAAGGCCCGCGCATCACCATCGGTGCCGGCGCATTCCACAAATAGTGCCCCTTGGCCACGAAATTCGTAATCTGGTTGAACGCGCACACGATGAAATCGATGAACTGCAACTCCGCAATCGGCCGCAGCCCCATGTAGCTCATCCCGCAAGCCGCGCCGATGATGGCGCTCTCACTGATGGGCGTATCGATGACGCGTTCCCATCCGAAGCGCTCGAGCAGCCCTTCGCTGGTCTTGAATGCCCCGCCATACACGCCGACGTCTTCGCCGAGCAGCACCACCGCGGGATCGCGCTCCATCTCTTCGAACATCGCCTGCTTGATGGCTTCGAGAAACGTGATTTGCGTGCCGTTTCCCGTGTTGCTGTTGGCCGCCATGGCTATCTCCGCGCCTTTCTCGATGCGCCGGAAGTGACCGCCGCCTTCGCAGGAGCTTTTGCGGGCGGCTTGGCGGCAGCTTTGGCCCCGTTTTTCTTAGCCGTGTGGGCCTCGGGATCTTCTATCGTGTTCTTCGTATCGCCAAAATGAATCGGTGCGTTCACTCCGCCCGAGCTTTTCCCCGACCCAAATCCCGCCACCGTCCACACCGCCTTGACGCTCGATTTCGGCGGCGTCACTTCCGCAATCGGCCGTTCCCATTTCGGCTGAATCTTGTGGCACTCGTCGCCCGTGCAGTACACGCCCGTCTCCGCAAACTCCGGCGGCGGCATCGGCGAGTTCTCCGCAAACTCTCGTTCCGCCGCGAGAAGCGTGTCGATCTTCTCCTCGACATCTTTCTTGCTCTTCGCGTCGAGCAATTTCTCGCCCATCAGAAACTTCTCATACAGCGCGATCGGATCGCGCGCTTCCCAATACGCCCGCATTTCCTTCGGCACATATTCCGCCGGATCGTGTTGCGCGTGCCCCAGCCGGCGAAACGTTTTTGCCTCGATCAGAATCGGCCCTTCTCCAGCCCGCGCTCGCGACACCGCTTCCCGCGTCGTCGTGAACACTTCCACCACATCGTTTCCGTCGATCGAATAGCTCGAAATCCCGTACGCCTTCGCGCGATCCGACAGATTCTCCAGCGGCACCTGCCGCTTCACCGGCGTCGAATACGCCCACAAGTTATTCTCCAAAATCAAAACGAACGGCGCCTTCTGCACAGCCGCGAAATTCAATCCTTCGTGAAACACGCCTGTCGAGCTTCCGCCGTCCCCAATCCACGTCATCGTCACAATCTTCTGCCCCAGGTACCGCCCCGCAATCGCCACGCCGGTCATCACCGGAATCAAATCGCCTAGCATCGAAATCGGCGAAACGATGTGAAGCTTCTCTAGATCTCCAAAGTGGCTCGTCCCGTCTTTTCCCTTCGTTGGCGAATCGTATTTCGCCATGTGCTGCATGAAAACGTCGCGCGGTGGCACGCCCTTCACCAAAAGCGCCCCGATATTCCGGATCATCGGCGCCAGCCAGTCCTTCTTTTCCAGCGCGTACGCCGTCCCCACCGAAACCGCTTCCTGCCCCAGACTCGAATAGAGCCCGCCGACAATCGTATTCTGTCGGAAGAGCTTCACCATCGTGTCTTCCACGGCGCGGTTCAGCCGCATGTAGTAGTAAAGATCCAGATACTGTTGCCGCGTCAGTTCCTTCTTCATGCAAGCTCCGGTAGCACAGGCAATCCTGCCTGTGCTCCTTTTTTTACTGCCCCACAGCTGAAAAGAACACCCACAGTATCCGCCTCTCCCGCCTACGCTGGCACCGCGACCATCTGCTCCGCAAGCTCCAGCTTCCCAAACAGTTCTTCGCGTGATCCCGCCGTCATCTCCAGCCCAAACACATCCCCAAAATGCCTCGCCATCTTCGGCGCAACTTCATTCATCTTCACCGCCCGCCCCAGCAATTTCTCCAGCGAAGTCGCCTTCCTACCCGCAATCCCGCACGGCACAATCAAATCAAAGTTCCGCAAATCCGTCGCCACGTTATAAGCAAATCCATGCGAAGTAACCCACCGGCTGATATGCACCCCAACGGCACCCAATTTTTCAGCCGGAATTTGTCCTCTCTGCGAACTCTGTGCCCTCTGCGCACTCTGTGTAAAATCTTTCTCCTCGCCCCCCGCCCAGATCCCAGTCTTCCCCTCTTCGCGATGCGCGCAAATCCCAAACTCTGCCGAACTCCGAATCATCACCTCTTCCAGCATCCGCACATACCACACCACATCTTTCCGAATCGCCCCAAGCTGCAAAATCGGATACCCCACCAACTGCCCCGGCCCGTGATACGTAACGTCGCCCCCGCGGCTAGTTTCATAAAACTCCACATTCCGCTGCCGCAGCACGTTCTCCGAAACTAAAAGATGTTCGCGCTTCCCATTCCTACCCAGCGTAATCACCGGCGTATGCTCGCAAACCAAAAGCACATCCCCAATGGCATCCCCTTTGCGCGCCGCCACAATACGCTTCTGCAACGCATACGCTTCCGCATACCCAATCAATCCCACGTCGACAATCTGGCAGCTCTTAGTCACGGCTCGATTTTCTGAGTAGGGGCACGGCATGCCGTGCCCTGTTCGCAAACCTTCAAACGTTTATCTGCAACCCTCTCACCGATGCGAACGCATCCCCCATGCCTTCCCAAACCGTCGGATGCGCATGAATCATATTCATCATGTCGTCGATGGTCCCCTCAAGGTTCAACGTCGCCGCCGCTTCCGCCAAAATCTCCGTCGCCAAAGGCCCGATGATGTGAATCCCCAAAATCTCGCCATACTTCTCGTCCGAAACCACCTTGATGAACCCGTTGTGATTCCCCAGAATCGTCGCCTTGCTGTTCCCCACAAACGGAAACTTCCCCGTCTTCACCGCATACCCCGCGTCGCGCGCCTGCTTTTCCGTCAACCCAATCGACCCGATCTGCGGCTCGCAATACGTCGCGTTCGGAATCCGCGTCTTCAAAATTGGCTGCGTCTTCTTCCCCGCGATGTGCGTCACGGCGACAATCCCTTCCATCATCGCCGCGTGCGCCAGCTGTGGCATCCCCGCCACGATATCCCCAATCGCGTACAAACCCTTTTCGTCCGTCTCGAAGTTCGCCCCGGTCAGCACAAATCCGCGCTCCTGCTTGGCCTTCGATTTCTCCAGCCCGCAGTTCTCTGTCATCGGCTTGCGCCCCACCGCCAGCAACAGCTTCTCCGCCTGTAGTGTCTGCGCCTTCCCATCCTTATCCTTGAACGAAACCGTCACGCCCTTGGCGTCCTTCTTCACCGAATCCACCTTGCTGCTCGTAAAAATCTGTATCCCCTTTTTCTTGAAATCCTTTTCCAGCTCCGCCGAAACCTCTTCGTCCTCGACCGGCACAACACGCGGCAACGCCTCCAAAATCGTCACCTGCGTCCCGAACGTGTTGTAAATCGAAGCGAACTCCACGCCGACAGCCCCGGCCCCCACCACAATCAATGTCTTAGGAATGTCCGGCAGCTCCAAAATCGAACGGTTCGTCAAAATCATTTTGTGATCCGGCTCAATCCCCGGCAACGCCCGCGCCTCGGATCCGCTCACGAGCAAAACGTTCGCCGCTTCGATCTCGCTTTTCTTCCCGTTGTTATCCACACTCACGCGCCCCAGCCCGGCGTACCGCCCCCATCCCTGCACCCACTCCACCTTGTTCTTCTTGAAAAGAAACTCAATCCCCTTGGCGTGCTTCTTCACGATCTTGTCTTTGCGTGCCAGAATATTTGCCCAATTGATTTTCAGCCCGCTCACCTCAAACCCCAGCTCCGCCCCATTCTTGAAGTGGTCGTATACATCCGCGTGGTGCAACAAAACCTTCGTCGGAATACATCCGACATGCAAACACGTCCCGCCGAGAAACGGGTCCTTCTCCACCACAATCGTCTTCAATCCCAACTCACCCGCACGGATCGCCGCCACATATCCGCCCGGACCGCTCCCAATAATCGCCACATCATACTTTGCCACTCGTGATCTCCCTTCCGCAGACCCCCAAACTGCTCAGTCACGTGCTCTTCCCTTGTCTTCCGCGTCGGTTTTTCTGCGGTCGCTCATTCGTTGGATTACTTTGCGGTTGCACTGATGATCGTCCTGGATGCAAACCTCGGCATATTCTGCGGGATACCCAACTGTCATCGACCTGGCAGCCCTCAGCACGGACGCCGGCACCCCGGCAAACCAGCAATTTTACCAGCCGCTTGCTGCCCCTGCAACCTAACCCGGAAAAGCGTGGTGTCCTAATCCGGGATTAAATCGCCGCTGCGCAAATGCCGGAAACTTTCCTTGTGCGGACTGCAAATACTTGTTGAACCAGACTAGTGGGGAGGCCATAGGGCCGAAGCGGCATTGAGGAGGGCGTGAAAGAGGATCGCGGGCACTAGGCTACCGCTCATCCGCCGTAACTCGCCGGCGATCAAGCCCAGTAGAACAGCGCCGCCCGCGACAACGAGGCCAGAATCCAAATGAATCGCCCCGAAAAGTGCGGCTACGAAAACGACGGGGAAATGCACGCCCCAGAAACTTCCGGGCACAGATACAGCGCGCGCCATGGTGGTCTGTAACAAACCTCGAAAGATGAGTTCTTCCTGGACAGGGGCTGCAAGAACGAAATAGACAAGAATCATCCAAGGCCGCAACTTTGAGACATCGAGTGGAGATGTGGCGGGATAGCGGCCGGCGACATAGGCAAGCGCGACGCCGACGAGAATGCCCGCCAGCGTCGCTGCAAGGATATATGAAGCTGGAGACATTGCGACGCCGAACTCAACGATTCCTTTCGTGCCGCCCGCACGGAGGGCCATGATTAGCGCAGCCAGCCCGGCTGACACGATGATGATGAGCGGTATCGTGACCTGGACGCTCGGGCGTAACACCGCAACCGTTGCAAAGGGAGGCGCGTAAACCACCACGAACAAGATCAGAGTGAAGCCCGCAAGTTTTAAGCTCGAAATAATGTTCAAACGCGCCCTCTCAAAATTCTAACGGTGAATGTGTTGTACGAGATGATCGACAAAATAGCCTTGCACAGCGCCCGCGCAGGGCACAGCAATGCATGCACCGATCCAACTCGAAGTCGAGCCGTGATGGGCCCTGTTCTGATTTAAATTAGGACACTACCCGGAAGAGTGCTCTCGGGCAACCTTGCGCCTCACCTGGAGTTCGCCCGCCAACGCCCATCCACTGGCGCGCCATTTGAAAGGTGCAAAACATCGCCGCTTGGCGCGCCCGCCCGTCCGGAGAAGGTATCCATAGTTATCTACAGAGTATCTTCTTTCTATTAATATTTTACTCTTGCCTTTTAATTTACCGCTCTATATAGTTCCTCTGCACTTACTGCGAGCCCAGGCCTAAGCTGCCTCTCGGCAATCCCAGCAAGCCTGCATGTCAGGGGGACGGGCATCATGATCATGAAATCTGGAGAACAATGGCACTGCACCAATCCCGCGTGTCGCTGCGAAGTGTTGGTCCAAACAAACAGCGAGATCGACGGAACGAATCCGCGCTGCGTCTGCGGCGCATTCATGAAAAAGAAATACGTTCCGCCCCATGTCACCTACCTCGAATTCTTACGTCTCGAAGAACCCGTCACGCCGCAAGGGCACGCCCCGCAAGAGGTGAAACATGCGCGCTGAAACTCTTGTCCGGGCTGCCGTGCACCACACCAAGCCCTTGATCATCCGCGGAGGCCTCGCGCGCACCTTCGGAAGTCTGGTCAGCTTCCTCGCTCTGATTTTTTTGTTGCTGGGATCTTACCTGCTCCGGGACGCCTTCGCCCATCCCCTCGACGCCCAGGCCGTCTGCATCCTTGCCGCGGCGCTCAGCATTACTCTCTCAGCCATTCTGTTTTATTTCCTTCTTAAGCCCAAGCCCCGCCACGAGCAGCGGGCTCGCACCACGCGCGTCAGGCGCGCGGAATAGCCGAAAAGTATCGCTCTTCCAGAATTTGCCGGTGATGCAGCTCGTGCCCCGCCGTAATGTACGCCAGCGCCCGCACGCTCACCTCATTCTTATTCGCTGTCCCCCGCCGAACCCACGCTTCCTGACTAAACGACCGGAACAGCGCCAAAGTTGCGCTTCGTACCACCGCAAATTCCTCCGCCAAACTTGCCAGCGGCCGCTCATTGAATCCGCCGTCGCGCACGTAATCGTCTTGCTCGAATCCCTCGATCGGCGTCTTGTCCCCTCGCGCAATCCGCATCGCCCGGTAAGCGAAGATTCGCTCCGAATCGATGATGTGCCCAACCACGTCCTTCACCGACCATTTATCCGCCGCATAGCGAAAATTACCCTCCCGCTCGCTCCGTCCGGCAAGCAATTGCATCGTCTGCACGCGCTGCGCCTCCAGGGCGCTCACTGCGTCATTCCCCGCCACACTCGAAATATACTTCTCGTAGAAAGCCGCATACTCCCCGGGCTCCGGTCTTGCCACTTTCATTTTCTCTCACCCCTCCCGCAGTATACCGTGTCAGCCCCTGCTCAAGATTGCCGTCGGGACGCCAGCCTTCCGCATCCACAGCCAATTGGGACCGTTCTCGCCTCCGCGGGACTTCGCGGAAAACGCCGCGCACCGTACCCGCGCCGAGCAATGCTATCATCCATAAAATGCGCGTTGCCTTTCAAGGCGAGCCCGGCGCCTTTAGCGAAGAAGCCGCAGTCCAGCTTCTCGGTGAAGGCATCACCACGGTTCCCCGTCCCACTTTCGACGCCGCCTTCCGCGCCATCAGCGATGGCCTAGCCGATGCTCTTCTCGCTCCCGTCGAAAACACGCTCGCCGGGCCCGTCGTCCGCGTCTACGACCTCCTTCTCGAAAGTGCCCTCACCATCACCGCCGAAACCATCCTGCCCATCGAGCATCATCTAATCGGCTGTCCCGGTGCCTCGCTCGCTGACCTCCGTTCTGTCGCCTCTCATCCCATGGCTCTAGCCCAGTGCGAGCGTTTCTTCGTAGCCCATCCGCACCTCAAGCGCGTCCCTGCCGAAGACACCGCCGGAAGCGTGCGCGAAGCCCTCGCTCGCGGCGACAAAACTTGTGCCGCCATCGCCGGCCGCCGCGCCGCCGAACATTACGCCGGAGTCATTCTGATGGCCGGCATCCAAGACAACGCCGAAAATTTCACCCGCTTTTTCTTGCTCCGCTCCGCTACCCAAACTACCCCGCCCGCCGCCGACGCCCACAAAATGTCCATCGCTATGCGCCTGGCTCACCGCCCCGGCGCCTTGCTCGCCTCCCTCGAGCCCTTCGCAAAGCACGGCGTCAACCTCCAAAAAATCGAAAGCCGTCCCATTCACGGCCGCCCCTGGGAATATCAGTTTTTCTTGGATGTCGAAGCCGATTCGTCCCCGCAGCTAGAATCCGCCCTCGCGGAAGTCCGCAAAGCCACCAGCGATTTGCGTGTCCTCGGTCTCTACCCCGCCGCCCGCACTCCCGCTCCAACTCCGGAAGCGTAAGCGAATCCCTCGCATGTCCATTTCGCCAAGCCCTACGACAAAGAATTCATCCGCTATCTCTCCGCCGAAGCGCCAACAATAAAGAAGACACCTACACTAGAGAAGTGGCTTCAAATCCGACTCCAAAACATCGGTGTATTCAAATCCGATAATTTTTGCGCGAAGTACCCCTTGGCGGTCGTAGACCAATGTGGTTGGCAATCCTTCGATGCCGCCAAACTTCTGTTTCAGATCGTCCGAGGCGACTGCCAGCGGATAACGCACTCCGATTTTCTTTGCGAATTGAACCGGATCCTCCGTATCCGCCATCGTATCGAACTTGAATCCGATGACGGCAAATCCGCGTGAGCCGTAGAGGTTCAGGAGCTTCTGGTAGCCGGGCATCTCCTTTTT
>JBARCY010000165.1:0-2249 GCA_049794595.1 Candidatus Acidiferrum sp. | reverse complement strand
TTTTTGCTGTTTCAAATCGGCAACGACTCTGTCGCGAACCTCTTCTTGAGAGCCCTGGTGGGCGGGAAGGATCTGGTTGACGTCGAGGACGAGGTAACCGCGATCGGTGTGGACCGGCAGGCTCAATTCACCCTGGCGGAGACGGAAGATGGAATCGCTGAGCTTCACGTCCGGCGAGTTGCCCAATTCGATGAGGGGATCGGTGGCGGAGACGGGGGGCGTTTGTCCCACGGTGAGGTGATACTGTTTGGCGAGGTCATCGAGAGAGATTTTGTTGGACTGGCGGATGGCTTGGGAGAGCTTGTCGGCGATGTCGCTGGCCTGTTTCTCGGCTTCGTTGGGCAGCAATTGCGCGCGGAGGGAATCCTTTATTTCATCGAAGGATTTGGTGTGCGCGGTCTCTTTGTCGATGATTTTGATGATGTGGAAGCCGTACTGGGTCTTTACGAGGTCCGAGATACTACCTTTGGGGAGCGAAAAGGCGACTTTTTCGAATTCGGGAACGGTCTGGCCTTGCACGATCCATCCGAGATCGCCGCCCTTGTCCTTCGTGCCGGGGTCCTCGGAATATTTTTTCGCGAGATCCTCGAAATTTGCGCCGCTCTTGGCTTGCTTCAGTACGTCATCGGCCCGCTTCTTGATCTCCTGGACTTCGGCGTCCGGCTTGTCAACGGTGAGAAACAAGATGTGCTGAACGTGGACGCGGTTGGGAACTTCATATTGCTGGATATTCTGCTTGTAGAGGGCCTCGAGCTGAGCGTCGGAGATCTGGATGCTCTGACGAATCTGGTTGACGTCCACGATGGCGTAACGCACGACGCGCTTTTCGGGGACTTGATACCTGGCTTTATTCTTCTCGTAGGCGGCTTTGATTTCGGCGTCATCGACCGTGATTTTGGCTTGCAGATCTTCCGGCTTGATGAAGGCATAGTCCAGCTTCAATTTTTGATTGCGGTAATTGAACTCATCCTGGAGCTCGGCCGGGCCGGCGCTGATGCCGTCCGTCACGAGCTTTTGAAATCTTTCCTGGAGCAGGCCAAGCCGAACCATGTCTTCGAACTGCGGCACACTCATCTGGGTGCGCGTTTGGACGAGCGAAGCATACTGATCGGGAGCGATGGGCACCCCCTGATTAAAGGCGGTGGGGAGAATCAGGCGAATGCGGTCGGCAATTTCGTCATTCGAGACGTGGATGCCAAGGCGGGCGCCTTCGTACTGCATCTCTTTTTGAAGGAGGAGTTGATGGAGAATCTGCTGGGTGTAGTACGGCACGAGCATCGGCGGGACTTGGTTACGTTGCTTGATCTGATCGAGCTGCTGACGGATTTCGTCGAGGGTGACAGTCTGATCGCCAACCTTGGCGACCACATCGGTGGAACTGCCGGTGCTTCCGGCTGGACCTGTGGGAACGAGATAGAGCAGCATGCCGCCGGACAAAGCCAGAACGACCACGCCGAGCAAGATGCGGGAAAGAAGCTTTTGCTTATTGTCTGAGTTGCCAGCCATCCGCTGAATCCCCCAAGTCTGCGAACAAACTTAACATTATAGAAGATAGATGGCATGCGCCTCAAATAGAATCGTGAGGAGGGGAATGCAATAATTTCTGGGTAGCCCGTCATCCGACCAGAATCGATCGTAAGTGAGGAGATCACTTCCTACAAGCCGACTTTGAGGGACCAATCTCAATCTCGCAAGATGGCTGTGCCTTTTTCTGCCAGAAGCGTCCAGTTACTTCAGCTTGGCGTACTCAGCCTTGGCGGCGATGAAGATGGGGATGTCCGGGTCGGCGTCCTTCCACAACGTGAGGAAATCCTGATAGGCTGCCTTGGCTTTGGCGGTGTCGCCTTGCATCGCGTAGGCGCGGCCGACTTGGAGGTGCGCGAGCGCTCCGATGGGTTCGTTGAGCACAATTCCGCGATGGTTGAGGATTTTCTGGAACTCGGCGGCGGCTTCGATGCCCTGATGCGCGGCTAGGTAGACTTCGCCATGCACATAAACGGGATACAGTCCGTCTGCTAGCTCGTACGGGGCGGCGGTCTGAAGAGCCTCAAGGGCTTCAGCAGCATCGTTGTGGCTGAGCGCGAGCTGAGCGCGAATCGTTGGCAACCGAGTCAACTGCACCTCCGTACCCTCCGGAAAACGGTGGCCCAAATCATTGGCCAGCGCCATTGTCCGGGATGCATCCCCTACCAAGGCGAGCGCCAGTGCCGCTCCGTATTGCACATCCGGGCCCATCGAAAGCCCGAGCG
>JBARCY010000164.1:0-27058 GCA_049794595.1 Candidatus Acidiferrum sp. | reverse complement strand
ACGCGCTGCGCACGTTAGAGCCTATTTTGTTTTGTAAGCAAAGGTAAGTTTGGTTTCTTCGTCGAGGACGAGCGGGCGGACGAACTCGTAGGAATGGCCGGCACGCGGGACATCGACGCGCACGGGCAGCACGCCAGCTACGCGCTGCTGGAGATTGAGCACGTTAGAAGAAGCCGTGTTTGCCGCGGCCTCTTTGTTCTTCTTCAGGTTGCGTTCGATTTGCCGCGATTGCAGCTCTTCGTCCTTGCCGTTCACTTCGACTGTTTCCGACACGCTTCCGAGGCGCAATGCAAAGTTGTAGGTTGTCGGATTGTTCGCGTCGTAATTGACGTTGCGCACCGCGGGGTTGAAGCCCTGCAGATTGGCAACGATCTTCACCCGGCCTGAAGGCATGTTGGAAACGATCCACCGGCCGGAATAATCGGTCACGGCGGCGTGCACCGCTCCGGTGTCTAACTGCGTGACGCTCACTTGCGCGTTCGGAAGGAGCGCGCCGGACGGATCGACGAGATAGCCGCCGATTTGACCGGGCTGGAGTTGAAGCGGCGCGAATCCGCCGCCTACACCTGCGCCCGCCTGAAACCAGGCTTGGGGTGCTCCCGTGGTGTCCACCGTCTGATACGCTGCCGGGAAGAGATCGGCAGGCTGAGCGTCTCCGCCAAAATTTTTGACCTTATATTGTTCGGGCAGGAAGACCTCCCACTGCAGCAGGCTGATGGGAACGTCCATTTTGGGGAGAGAGATTTCCGAGCCGCCCTTCTTTGCGAACGGCGCGCCGGAATCCATGTAGACGAAAGAGACTTCGTAGGAGCCGACCGGGCGGAAACCGGTTCGCAGAAGAGGAACGCGGTGACCATCGGGAGCTTCGACGGGTTTGACCTTTTCGCCGGCGATTTCCGCGATGACGATGCTGGCGCCAGCAGGCAACTCGATTTTTAGGAATGGCTGAGCCTGATTTCTGATGGTTAGTTTTACTTCAGTCAGCGATCTTCCTTCAGTGGTCACGAGAGTTGTAACCATCGCGCGTTCGGCGATGGCGGCGAGAACGCTGCTATCCGGGAAGCGCGTCCATTCGAGCGACAGGCTTGGATTCTCCGTCGGCTGACGGTGATAACGGAAAGCGGCCTGCTGGGAATAACGCGCGAGCAAACGCAGATTGGGATTTGTTTCCTTGAAGTCCATGCGCTTGAGGCTGCCACCTTCGGTCGCGTTTAACTCCATCGTGCCGACGCCTTCGACGAGGACTTCGCCAGTTTCGCGTTGGGAATTTTTGACGCTGAGGAATGGCACGTCCGCTTTTGTAACGGTAATCGGCCTTTCCAGAGAGATGAGGAACTCGTGAGTGCGCTGAGCGGGTTCATTGATTTTAAGAGTTAAGACGCCTGACTGGACGTCGCCGGAATCCACCGAAGCGCCGGAGGCACCCGTCACCTCGTAGCCGGCGGGAATTTCGAGTTCGAATTGCGCGGGCTCGCCCTGGATAACGGTGATATCGGCGAGGACGGCTAGACGAATTTCGACTTCGCTGACGGAAACGAGAGTTTTTATGTTGGAAAGAAAGCGAACCGAGCGCGGGACGGTTGGGACGACCACTTCTCGGGTGGCCCACCAGATGTTGGCGGGCTGGCCGGGGACGAGAGTCGCTTCGATAGTCGTTTTTCCGTTGGCGGACGTCAGGCTGGTGATGAGACCCGGATTGATCTTTACGTTGGTGTGATCGCCGGGAACTTCGAGCGTGAGGAGCACGCTGCCGGCTGACGGCGCAGGTAAGTTGAAGGAGGCGCGGCCGGTTTCGATGTTGAGCGGCAAGCCTGCTTCGAGATCCACGGTGAAATCGGCTGGACCAGGCAAGATCGCTGTTTGCGTGCTGCCTTCTTGCTCGAACGGGAGGGATTTGCCCTGCTGATGCGCATCGAGAATCGTCAGGCCTGAGGTGAGCGCAACTTTTGTTTCACCCTTCTTGAAGGTTTCGCCCTGTAATTGAATGGTGCCGAGCACGGTTTCGTTGGCGACGCGAAGTTTTAGATCGGCGCGGTTGATCGTGTAAGGGAGTGGAGCGGACTCGACTTTTTTCGGAGTTTTGCTGGCTAGCTCGAGGAGACGGTTGTATTCGTCGAGCGGCAGCGTGACGCTCCCGGTCGGCGGAACGGGAGGGCTGATCATGTCTTGTCCCCACACGGGCATGCTCGTTAGCAATGCAATGGCTAGGAATATTTTTTTCATCGCCCACCTGCCTTTTTCTCTCTTTGAAAATTCAAATCAGCGCTTAACGCGTGGTTCTCGGCCGTCAGTTCGGAAACTAGGAACAGAGACGGACCTAAAGCTGGGAATCCGACTTCGATTGGAAGAATGCCCTCGGCTTTTCCGCCTTGGAGAATCATGCGGAAATTGTCGAAGATCGTCTGTTTCTGAGGCAGCTCGGTGAGGGCGTTCGATTCGATTGAGGCTGACAATTCACCTGCGGGAGCCGGAGGAGGAGGCGGAGGAATTGCTAAGGCACCGCGGCTCACCATGGCCATGGCCGGATAAGACTGCGGAGGCGGATTTAGCGCGGGGGAGGCTGGGTCTTCGTAGGGTTCGGCGCGGAACGAGCCTGGCGCTGGCGTGAGCTTGAAAAGCGGCGGATGGTAAACGAGCAAACCTGTGCGGGAAACGGGCAAATCCAGAGCGGGCAGAGCGAGCTTGAACTCGCCCTTTTCGTTCCAGGCGGTGCCGCGGACGATGTAGACGACTTCGACGGCGAACTCAGGAGAGTCGTCGCCTGCGCGGGATTTTTCGAGCGGCAGTAGGACGCCGCCGTCGGGCGATTGGCCGGGACGCACGGGCTTGCCGGCCAGCTCGGCGCTCCACAGAATTGCGCCCGGCGGAAGAGTGAACTTTAGAAAGTTTCGCTGATTGTTGCGAACGGCGTAGCGCGCCTGCACCAGCGCCTTTCCGTCGCCGGTGATCAAGACGTTGTAGCGGGCTTCGGCGATGTTGGCCATCAAGACGGCTTGCGGGGTGTAACGCGCGACGTTCACCGTCAGCGATCTGGGAGTTTTGGAATCGCCGGAGCGGAAGCGGAAGGCGGAGAGCGAAGTGGATTGGTGGTTGGCGACGATTTCGCCCAAGTCGGTGGCGTCGGCGTTCTCAAGGCCTTCGGATTTGAACTGTTTGATTTCGCCGGCGCCGAGAACTTCCACGGCTACGCCTCCTGTGTCGCGCTCGGCGTTCAGCAGACGCAGCAGGGGAATTTCGATTTGGCCTTCGCGCGGGCTGCGGGTTTCTCCGCTGACGATGAATTTGGCGTTTTGCTCGAGTGGCTCAAGAAAGGTCACGGCGAGCTGGCCGTCTTTCATTTCCCAATCGGCTACCAGGGCGCCGGCGACTTGATTGACGGTTACGTTGTCGGGAAGCGCAATGCGAACTTCCTGGGCTGCACCTTGTGTGACTTCGACGTTGACTTCGGCTACGACCGAAGTGGTGTCTTCGCCGAGGCCAGCTAATTCGGTGAGCGAGCCGCGCAAGCGCAGAGGTCGGGTGGTGCGGTGATCCTCGGCTTTTCTTTTCCAGGTGAAGTTGAGGGGCTCGTTGCCGCGCCCATAGGCTAGCCACTTCGTTTCGGCGCCGGATTCGGATTTCTGCGCTAGGAGGCCGCCATTGAGAGTGAGGTCGACGCCTTGGCGGGCGAGGCGGACCGAGGCGCGCGTGACTCCGGAAGCAGTGGAGGGCAGAGAGATGCTTTCTTCTCCGGCGGTGGAGGCGACGGGTAAAGCAATATCCAGTTGCAAGACGGCGCGGCCCGGTTTGGAGAGCAGCGCGGCGAGATGATTGCCGGCGTTGGGGGGCGCGCCGGGGACGAGAGAAATCAGTTGGCCGTCGAGAGTTGCTTGACTTACGAGCAAACCGGCGGGGATTGGAACGCGGACCCAGCCGTCTTTTAAGACATCGACGGTAAGATTCGCGCGGCCGGTCGCTAGGTCACCGTCGATATGCAAATCGTAATCGACGCGCGTGAGAGTGGCGTCCACGGGCGGTGCTTCCGGTTCGCGTTCGGGAGGATAGGCTTTGGCGTGCAAGACTCGATATTCGCTGACCGAAAGCACGACCCATCCGGGGGAACGCGAAGTGTTCTGCGCGAAAGAGGCCGCAGCGCAAAGAAAGAGGCCTGCGAAAAGACACGAAAACAAAGGGGAAAACGCCCATTTCGTACTTGGCAAGGAACTGAACACACGTTGGTTGTTCATAATTGACACCTCTGCCTTCCGGAATTTGCCTCGGCCGATTTACTTTTCAACCCGGGGAATGGAGGACCGTCCAAGAACAGTAGCCGCTGATCTCGACAAACAGCGGTCTGACTCTTGTTTGTTACCTCGTTAGAGTCACCATTCCGAAAACCGGGTTGCTCGCGGCGACTCCCTTAGAACGAATTTTTCCCCGAAGCTTGCAAGGTTTTTTCTAAGCCTTGCGCCCAAGCGCCGCGGTTGGCAGTGTCGCCAAGGGGTGGGTCAGTTTCCGACTACAAGACTTTGCAGGCACTTGGAGCACTGATTGAGATAAGCTTTAACTGAAGACAGCGACAATCGACTATGCGTTTTTCAAGGTTGCTTTTGTCACTTTTGCTTGGTGTGCCGTGCTCTCTCAGGGCACAAGAGGTCAAGTATATAGACCTCACCGCTGTTCACCAGCGCACGCAGCTCCGATATCCTCCAGCGCCGCTATCGGACTGTGGAAAGAGCAGGGTTTGTGGCGGCGGGGGCTATAGTGGTGGCAGCATAGGAGACGGCGCATCTGACCGTCGCGATCCGCACGCTCTGGGAATCTACCTGACGCGTGTTACTCCGACGGAAATAAATGCGGTCGAGCCGTTCCAGGTAGAGTTTAAGATTCTTAACACCGGAACCGCTCCCATCGACCTGCCGGTATCTCCTCATCTCTCCGACCTGCAGCCTGCCGATGAGACCATGGCCTTCAATTATTTTAGCCTTTCGCTGGTCGTGCGAGGAGAGCCTGAGCCGCAGGGGCCACCAATAGATTCAGTCGGCTTCGTTGAGGTGTTCGGGTCACCTGACCACCCGGAAAGCATGAAGCTATTGCAGCCCGGGGAATGGATTCGAGTCAGCGCGAACGTAAAGCTACTCAAATGCCCTTCGTCGCCCGTTTCGGCGCGTTTTCGAGGAGATTTTTGGTTGCGAAGGAATACGTACCGTCCTCATCCAGGTGGCCAGTTTTTCGAAGCGAATAATCTGTATCCGAACGAGACGCCCACCCCTTTCGTGGAGGTCCGCTTATTTCCTCCTGCGGGCTCAGCCGTGCAAAAGCAGTAGTCTCACTGCTTCTCGCACGCTTCTGCCTGCCGCTCGGTTCTTACTGCCACTTTGGTTTGCACGCGCTATAATTCCGTGCGTCTGGGTATTGGCGCAGCGCCGCTTCAGGCAGCAACCAACACTTACTTGCGGCGCGTCACACTTTGTCGAGGAGGGCCCCATGAACATTTCGGAAGCCGTTGAGCGGAAGGAGAACAGGACCATCAGGACTATTGGGAGGCGGTCGTTTTTGCGCGTGACTGCGATTGCTGGTGGCGGAATACTGCTGGCTGCCTATATCGATCCATTTGAAAACGGATTTGCGAAAGCAGCGCAAGCGCCCCCGGCGCCGAATCTTAATCCGAACGCGTTCATTACAATTTCGCGAGAGGGCATCGCGACGATTATCGCCAAGAACCCGGAAGTGGGGCAGAACGTCAAAACCATGCTGCCCATGCTGATCGCGGAAGAGCTGGATGTGGATTGGAAGGATGTGCGGATCGAGCAGGGCGATGTAGATTTTGCGAAGTATGGCTTGCAGGTGGCCGGCGGAAGCACGGCGACGCCGAACAACTGGATTCCGATGCGGCAAGTGGGGGCGGCGGGGCGGCAATTGTTTGTTATGGCTGCAGCGCAAACGTGGTCGGTGCCGGAGTCCGAGTGTGCGACCGCTTCGGGCCGCGTGCATCACGCGGGGACGAAACGCAGCCTCGGCTACGGGGAGCTGGCCGCCAAAGCCGCGCAGATCACGCCACCTGCGCTCGAGACCGTCAAGCTGAAGGACCCCAAAGATTTCAAGATTATCGGCAAGCCCACACGCAGCGTGGATAATCCTTCCATTGTTCGGGGCAAACATCTTTACGGGATCGATTTCAGAATGCCGGGGATGCTGTGGGCTACGTTTGCAAAGTGTCCCGTGTTTGCGGGGAAAGTGGTCGGCGCGAATCTCGACACCATCAAGGCCATTCCGGGAGTGCGGCATGCGTTTATCGTGGAAGGAGGCACGGAGTTGAATGGGCTGCTCCCCGGTGTGGCGATCGTGGCCGATTCGTGGTGGATCGCGCATATGGCGCGCGCGAAACTCGAAGTGAAGTGGGATGAAGGAGCAACCGCACAGCAAAGCAGCGAAGGCTTTGCGCGCACGGCCGACGAACTTTCAAAACAGAAACCGGGGTTCTCCTTGCGTACCGACGGCGACCCCGAGACTGCGCTGCAATCGGGCACCAAAGTTGTCGAAGGCGCTTACTTTTATCCATTTCTCTCGCACGCGCCGCTCGAACCGCAAAACTGCACGGCGGTCTTCAAAGATGGCAAGCTGGAAATGTGGGTGCCGAGCCAGACGCCACAGCGCGGGTTGACGCAGACCGCCAAGACTCTGGGGCTCGCGGAGAGCGACATCACGGTTCACCTGCCGCGGATGGGCGGGGGATTCGGGCGGCGGCTGACGAACGATTACATGATCGAGGGCGCGTGGATCGCCAAAGTACTGAACGGGACGCCGGTGAAGCTGCTGTGGTCGCGCGAAGAGGACATGCATCACGATTTTTACCGCCCGGCGGGATTTCACTTTTTGAAGGGCGGCGTGGATGCTTCTGGCAAGCTGGTGGCGTGGCACAATCACTTCGTTAGTTTCGGCGAGGGCGAACGATTTGCGCCGGCCGCCGGAATTTCTGCCGACGAATTCCCTGCCCGCTATATTCCAAATTTTGCGACCGACGTTTCGCTGATTCCGATGGGCATCCCCACGGGAGCGATGCGCGCGCCGGGCAGCAACGCGATTGCGTTCGTGATGCAATCGTTCATCGATGAGCTGGCACACGCGGCGGGGAAAGATCCAGTAGAGTTTCGGCTGGCGCTGCTCAGCAATCCGCCGCTGGGGCTTGCGAACCATCCCGGGACTCCGCCGACGGCGGCACCGTTTGTGTTCAACGCGGAGCGCATGCGCGGCGTGCTGCAGTTGGTGGCGGAAAAATCGGACTGGGGCAAGCGTAAACTGCCGAAAGACACAGGCATGGGCGTGGCCTTCCACTTCAGCCATCGCGGCTTCTTCGCCGAGGTCACGGAAGTTCGAGTCTTGGCAGAAAATCACCTCAAGGTCAACAAGGTTTGGGTGGCCGGCGACATCGGGAGCCAGATCATCAATCCAATCGCGGCAGTGAACGATGCACAAGGCGCGGTGATCGAAGGGATGAGCCACCTTATGAATTGGGAAATTACCATTGAAGGCGGGCACGCGGTGCAGAGCAATTTCAACGTTTATGAGCCGACGCGCATGAAGCAGGCCCCGCCGGAAATCGAAGTGCATTTCCTGACGACGGATAATGCGCCCACGGGACTTGGCGAGCCAGTGCTTCCGCCAGTTCTGCCAGCCGTATGCAACGCCATTTTCGCCGTCACGGGGAAGCGCATTCGCTCGCTGCCGCTGGCGAAACACGGCTACAGCTGGGCGTAAACGTTCGGCGCTGATGCGTTGTTGGTACCTTTGCCGCGCGCATTAGCCGCAGCGGCCGCTCGCGCTTGAAAGTTGCGCGTTCGGCTTTGCCGTGCAAGAATCCCGCCATGCAAAACTTAAGGATCTGGTTCGCTCTGGCAATTTCGCTGGTGATTTCTTTGTGCGCCGTTTCGGCGAACGCGCAAGCGACTCGCCCTGAAGACGAGAAGCGACTGGCCCACGAGATTTATAAGGAGTTCATCGAGGTTCGATCCGGCTTCACGACGGGAGCTACAACACCTGTGGTGGAAGCGGCGGTCGCGCGCCTGAAAGCCGCAGGCTTCTCCGATGCCGACATTTTCGTCGGTGGAGCAATCCCGAAAAAGGCGAATCTGGTCGTTCGCTATCGGGGGACGGGCGCACATAAACCGATCTTGCTTCTCGCGCACACGGACGTCGTGGAAGCGAAACGAGAAGACTGGAGCACGGACCCGTTTCAATTCATCGAGAAGGACGGATACTTTTATGGGCGTGGCACGGGCGACGACAAAGCGCAGGCGGCCGTGTGGATCGCGAACCTCATTCAATACAAGAAGGAAGGATTCAAGCCGGACCGCGACATTATCGTTGCGCTGACGGCCGACGAAGAGGGGGGAGGGCCGTACAACGGAGTCGATTGGCTGATCAAGAACCACCGCGATTTGATCGACGCGGACTTCGCGCTGAATGAGGGAGGGTGGGGAGAGGAATCAAAGGGCAAGAAAATTTCCAATGATTTGCAAGTGAGCGAAAAATACGTCCTGAATTATCGCTTCGAGGTACACAACAAGGGCGGGCACAGTTCGATGCCCGTTCCGGACAACGCCATTTACCATCTCGCCGGGGCGCTGCAGCGGCTTTCTGAATTTGGCTTTCCGATGAAGACGAACGAAGTTACCGCCGCGTATTTTAGGGAAATGTCGAAACTCGATCCTGGGCCGATGAAAGCCGACCTGGCGGGGGCCGCGGAAAATTCGCAAGAGGCCATGCAACGCGTGGCTGCAGCTTCGCCCGCGTGGAACGCCACGCTGCGCACCACTTGCGTAGCCACAATGCTCGAAGGCGGGCACGCCCTCAACGCTTTGCCGCAGCTTGCGGCGGCGAACGTGAATTGCCGCGTGCTTCCAGAAGATTCTGCTGAATATGTTCAGAGCACATTGGAAAAAGTTGTGGCCGACGATAAAGTCTCGATCAATCACACCGGCGAATTTACTAAAGGACCTGCTTCGCCGCTGCGGCCCGATGTGCTCAAGGCCGTCACGGATGTTACTGACGCGATGTGGCCGGGCGTGCCGACTGTGCCGATCATGGTGATGGGCGCGACGGATGGACGTTATCTGCGCTCGGTGGGTATTCCCTGCTATGGCGTGCAGGGATTCTTCATGGACCGCGACGACATCCGTTTCCACGGCCGCGATGAGCGGCTGGGGGTGGAATCGTTCTACGAGGGCCAGGCCTTTCTCTACGAACTGGTAAAGCGGCTGTCCACATCGAGCGAGTAGAAGGGTCCAGCTCTAATGCTAATAAGGAACCCGTTATGAGGGATTGTGCTGCAACTGTGCAACGAGATGTTGCACGCTTCGGGCCAGTTCCGCCACTTCGCCGCGGCCTTCGATGTCTAGTTCGATGGCCCCGCCTTCTTGTGCGGCGTGATCGACGGCTTCCCGCAAGCTGACCAGCGGTTTTACGACTTGGCGCGGCAGAGTAAAGCTCACCCACACGCTGAAGAGCAGGGTAATTGCGGACACGATGCTGAGAGCCCACTCCGCATGAAACAGGAGCATGCGAGCTTCCTTGTGATCGCTTTGCACGCGCGTCCAATTTTCCGTTTCGAGCTGGGAAAGTAATCCCAGGACTTCCTGGCTCGAAGTCTGTAAATCCACCGTCACTTGTGCGAGGGCGGGATCGCCGGCTTGAACCGTCTCGCTAATCTGAGTGTCGAAGGAACCCACACGCTTCCGCAGGTCATCGATCAATTCGGCGCGTTTTTTTAGCCTGGCTCCGCGGAGGAGGTCGTCCAGGTCCAGTTCGTAGGCGCGCACAACTTTTTGTATGCGGTCCGCATCTGCCTGGCCTGGCTGGGACATCGCAGCGACAGCGGCTCCAAACCGCTGCTGGTACAAATCGAGCGCTCCCAATGCACTTGTGGTCGCGCCCGTATCCTGCGGCTCGAGATCCTGAATTTGGCTCACAATTTGCTTGGTTTTGCCGATGGAATCGCGATTGGCCGCGAGATAGCTCGGATCGTGGAGCAAGAGATAATTTCTTTCCGTGCGGCGGGCTTCGAGCAGTTCAATGGAGGCGCGCTGTGCCAGCGTGGCAGCCGGGGCGTCTACGTTCACGATGCGGTCGACGATCCATCCCATTTCGAAGAGGTAATAGACGGCAAGCAAGATCACCGGCACCAAAATAAATCGGGCAATGGCTAGGCTGTACGCCACTCTCTTGCGCAGAGAGTTTCCCGGTGCAAGGATCTTGAACGTTCTCCGGATTCCGAGTCTCATAAGCCGGCTCCCGCCAAAGGAGGCTGTTCTTTGGCCGCCCGAATTGTATGTCAGCAAGCCCGTAGCGCGCGCCCTTTTTGCGGTCCGGCCGAGCCTAAACCACAGCGTAACCGCCAAGCCGGGCCAACTTCGCGGCGTTGTCCGGCATCAATAAGAGCAGTAATATTCCAGCTGACATCGCCGCCCGCAGGGTGGTCGATGGGGAGGACCCTTATGAATCGTGGTGCTCGGGTCGCCCTGGTATTCGGTTCATTCTTTTTCTGCAGTTCCGCCGCCTACAGCCAAACAGCTTCCGCAGTTTCGCAACCGCTTTCCCCGACCTCCGAGATTCAACCGATCACTTGCAGAGCGACGCTCGGCCCGATTCGCGGAATCGTCCTCCACGGATCTCCCGCGCCCTATTCTGCGGTCCGAGAGTTCTCCAACGTTCAGACACTTATCGATGGGACTCGCATTTCTCCGAAACCCTCGTCCGAGAAAATCTTTCGCGATTCACAGGACAGAAGCCGGACCGAACGCCCCTTCTGCTCGGGACCTGTCGACGATCCGAATGCTGTGATCATTACGATCCTCAATCCAGTTTCGGGCTATGCGTACATTCTCGATTCCCAGAACCATGTCGCGCACCGCTACGCGATACAGTTCACAATGACGAGTCAGCCCGACTTGTCAACGCAGGCCTCTACGCGGACCATGGAGGAGATCCTTGCGTCCCATCGAAGCAACGATGGGCGTACTTCGGTCACGGAAAATTTGAGCCCGCAAACAATGGAAGGTGTCTACGTCACCGGTAAGAGAACGACGGAGACAATCCCGGCGGGCCTGGAGGACAATGACCGCCCGATCACGGTGGTGGAAGAAGAATGGTTTTCGCCCGATCTCAATGTTCCCATTCTCACCAAAGACTCCGACCCTCGTACTGGCGAAATGACAAAACGCCTGACCAAGATTGACCGCTCCGAGCCAAGCCCCTCGCTTTTTCTGCCGCCGCCTGACTTCAATATCGTCGACGAGACCGATCGCATCACGTTAACGTACACTCGCCATTAGCTCCGGCTTGCGTGTTTTGCCTCGCTCGGATATCTCCCGCGAGCGAATTTCTGCCGGCTTCGCCGAACTTTCGCGATTCTGCTACGCTGTGTCGAGCAAACATTAAACGGGATAGGAGAAAAAACGTGGCCGTTGTGGCTGGAGTGGATCTTGGGGGAACTGCCGTCAACTATACGTTGGTGGACGGGCAAGAGAAGTTTTTGATCGAAGGACTGTGCGAACATCCGTCGCTTGCGAAGCAAGGACCGAAAATTTGTCTCCAGCAGATAGCGGATGGTCTGAAGATTGCCACAGATAAAGTAGGCGTCCAGCTCGCAGACGTGGTGGCTGTGGGGTTGGACACTCCTGGTCCGGCGAGTGCGGGAGGACAGTTCAGTGCTCGCGGGTCCACGAACTTTGTGCATGCGGACTGGGCGGAATTCGATATTCGCGAGGGGCTAGCGCACAAGCTGGGAATACCCGTGTCCTATTTAAATGATGCCAATGCGGCGGCGCTTTGGGGACACTACGCGATTTTTGGCGTGAACAGCAAAGAGACCTCGATTTCGATCATCATCGGGACGGGAAATGGCGGCGGGATTATTCTCGATGGGAATGTGGTGAAGGGGAAGAACGGGTTTGGAGGAGAACTTGGGCACGTGCTGCTTCCCTTTCAAGGCATCGCCGGGACCAGCGGCATCCACCCGGTTTGTAATTGCGGGAGGACAGGGGACCTCGAGTCGCTTTGTTCGCTTACCGCCATCGAAAGGAATTTGCTGCCGTATTTTATGCCGCGCTACCCGGGACACGAACTGGCAAAAATGAACGAGCATCAAGCGGCGAAACTGGTGCGTGGCATGGCGGACAAGGGCGATCCGCTGTGCAAGGATATTTTCCGGGTGCAGGCTCATGCGTTAGGACTCTTTTTCGACGAGATGGTGAATACGTTTGACCCAGATGCCTTCATCGTCGGCGGCGGCGCGCTGGAAGCGAGCAAAGAGTTTCAGCAATGGTTTCTGGACGAGATTCGCGCGGGAATGCCGAACCAGCGCGAAGAACAAGCTGCCATTCCCATTTACGTGATACCAAATGGCGACACTGCGGGTGCGAGAGGCGCGGCGATCGAAGCGCTAAAGTTGGCGAGGCAAAGCGGTCTGATGTGAGGAACGCACTTTAATCTCCGTATTCTGCGAGAGACCTGTTTTCCACGGCGTTCCTACCACCAAAATTTAATCAATTAGGTTGTCTGCTGGCTTTTCCACCAAAATCCAAGAGAAGTGCTTGGCTCATCGGAATTTGGAAGTGCGCTTTATTGGGACGCGGCGACATACGCAGGGTAGACCGGGCACCACTGGGAGGAGAGGATGTGCGAGCGCAATGTGGAAGGAGAATTGAGGGTCGAAGCGATGCCGGAGCGCTCGGCTTCTTGGGCTACGGCATAGGCGATTTCCACGGCTAGACTGCGGAGATCTGTCAGTGCTGGAAGCAGCGATGCGGATGGATTCGCGAGAGCGGGAGAATTTTGGGCTAGAGTGCGAGCGGCAGCGATCATCATGGCGTCGGTAATTCGCCGAATGCCGGAAGCTCCAGAGGAAGGACGCGAGGCGACTACGGCGAGGCCGATAGCGGGGAAAATATAGACGTTGTTGCACTGGGAGACGGGGATGGAGCGGCCTTCGAAATTCACCGGCGCAAATGGCGAGCCGGAGGCGACGAGGGCGCGGCCCTCGGTCCAGCGATACAAATCGGCGGGATGCGCTTCGGAGCGGTCCGTGGGATTCGAAAGCGGCAGAATAATGGGACGAGCGACTTTGCCAGCCATTTCCCGGACGATGGGCTCGGTGAAAGCCGAGCCGATTGTCGAGAGACCGATAAGGATGGTTGCTCGAACGTTGTGGATCACGTCGGCGAGGCCGAAGCCGGCGCCGCTCGCGCGCGGCCAGGAAGCGACGCGGCTTGTGGGCTGTGCGTAGACGCGCTGTTCTGACGTCAAATCCGTGCGGGCAGAATGGAGAAGGCCGTGGAGATCGACCATCCAGAAGCGGCTGCGGGCTTCTTCCTCTGAAAGTCCTTCGGCCACGAGCGCCGCGCGGAGATAATCGGCGACTCCCGTGCTTGCGGAACCGGCGCCGAGAAAAACAATCTGCTGATCGCGCAGGTGCGAGCCTGCCACGCGAACGGCCGCGAGAATCGCGCCGAGCGCGACGGCGGCGGTGCCTTGAATGTCGTCATTGAAAGTGAGCATTTGATCGCGATAGCGATTGAGAATGGGACGCGCGTGGACGCCGGAAAAGTCTTCCCATTGGAGGAGTGTAGCGGGAAGGACTTCCTTGACGGCGGCGACAAACGCGTCGATGAAACTGTCGTAATCGACTCCGGTGATGCGCGCGTGGCGCCAGCCGAGGTATTCCGGATCGCGAAGGCGCTCCTCGTTGTTCGTGCCGATATCGAGGACGACGGGAAGAGTGCGCGCGGGATGAATTCCACCGATAAGACTGTAGAGAGAGAGTTTGCCGATGGGGATGCCAAGTCCGCCGACGCCCTGATCGCCGATGCCGAGAACGCGCTCGCCGTCGGTAACCACGATGACGTCGACTTCGGGATTTGGATGATTGCGCAGAAGCGCCGGAATGCAATGCCGGAGCGGATAAGAAATGAAGAGGCCGCGCGGACGGCGATAGATGTGGCTGAACTCCTGGCAACCGAGCGCGACGACGGGCGTGTAGACGATGGGCAACATCTCCTCGATGTGGTCGAGCAGGAGTCTGTAAAAGAGGACTTCATTCGTGTCTTGAAGCTGGCGAAGATAGATGTGGCGTTCGAGGTCGTTGGACTTGAGAGAAAATGCCTGGTAGGCGCGGATGCGCTGATCATCGAGCGATTCAACCACGGGCGGAAGCAGGCCGTGGAGGCCGAAGACTTCGCGCTCCTGCTCCGTGAAAGCGGTGCCCTTGTTGAGAGGAGGATTGTTTAGCAAATCCATGCCGCGAAGATGGACTTCGCGAGTAGTTGGGTGCTGTTGGGAATCGTTCCGCGGCATTCCTGAGAGATTGTATCATTCAGACGCCCGGCGAGAGCCGCCCAGAGACTGGATAGCAGGATGGAACAATGCGGTGCCATAGACGTATCCTTATAAATAAGGAGCGTCAAATAAGGGCGAAGATCGGGCATGCTCCTGACACTGTCCGGTCGTGGGACGGAGATTCCCATATTCGGCCAAAGAGACGCACTTGCGGAGCTGGCGGTGCTCCGTAAATCATTGACAAAATGAGGGTTTGGGCGAATTCTCATGGCAAGAGAGTTGCGCCTACTAGAGGCTATAACAACTATGGACATCCAACGACCATCCAACGCAAGAGCCAAAAAAATACGCCGAATCGCTTACGGCACCGTAGCCGTGATCCTGCTGGGCGGCGTGACCTACGCATTGTCTAAGCTGAAACCCGCGGCACCCACGGTGGACAAGGGGACGGTTTGGACCGACACCGTCAAGCGCGGGCCGATGCTGCGCGAAGTGCGCGGGCTGGGCACACTTGTTCCCGTCGACATCCGATGGATTACGGCGCAAACGGATTCGCGGGTGGACCACTGGGTATTGCGGCCGGGAGCGATCGTCAATCCCAATTCGATCATTATGGAATTGAGCGACCCGACCTTGCAGCAAACAGCGCTCGACGCCGAATTTCAACTCAAAGGCTCGGAGGCAGACTTCGCAAACCTAAGAGTTCAGGTTGACAGCGATCTGATGAACCAAAAAGCGAATGAAGCCCAAGTGCGCAGCGATTACGAACAAGCGAAGATCAACCACGATGTGAAGGTAAAACTGGTGGCGGAAGGTTTGGAATCCTCGTTGAACGAACAGTTGACCAGGGTTCAGGTGGAGCAACTTGCGATTCGCCTGCAACTCGAGGGCGAGCGGACGAAAATCGCCACGGATTCCGCGAATTCTAAGCTCGCCGCACAGCAAGCCAAAATCGATCAGATGAAAGCTCTGTATGAACTGAAGAAGAGCCAGTTGGATGCGCTGCATGTCCGGGCCGGAATCAGCGGCGTGCTGCAACTTGTGCCGGTGGACGAAGGCCAGCATGTGACAGCGGGAACGAACCTAGCGCGCGTGGCGGACCCCAAGAAACTCAAAGCGGAAATTAAAATCGCTGAAACGCAAGCGAAAGACGTCGTGATCGGGCAAAAGGCTTCCGTTGATACGCGCAACGGCATCGCCGATGGACATGTGTCGCGCATCGATCCCTCCGTGATCAATGGCACGGTTACCGTGGACGTGATGATGGACCAGCCGTTTCCACCCGGATCGGGAGCGCGGCCAGACTTGAGCGTAGACGGCACCATTACCCTCGAAAATTTGACGAACGTGCTGTACGTCGGCAGGCCAGTGCATGGACAGTCCGACAGCACGATTGGCCTCTTCAAGCTTGTCGACGATGGCTCCGATGCGGTGCGCGTGAACGTAAAGCTTGGACGCAGTTCGGTGAACACGATTGAGATCCTGGACGGATTGAAGGTCGGCGACACGGTGATTCTGTCCGACATGTCGGCGTGGGACGCCTTCGACCGAGTGCGGCTCAAGTAGCAGAGACGGCGGGCCGGCAGACGGCCTTTGGCTGAATTCGAGATTTGCTCTCTCTCATTCCGTAGATGCAGGATTTGATTTTCTTGCGGAGGCCCAGTGCAGACTCTCTGGCAAGACATTCGCTACGGGTTGCGAATGCTGGCGAAGAATCCGAGCTTCACGGCAGTAGCCGTTGCCACGCTGGCCCTCGGCATCGGCGCAAATACCGCGATATTCAGTTTGGTGAACGCAGTGATGTTGCAGTCGTTGCCGGTGCGCGATCCGCAACAACTGGTTATTCCGCGCTGGTCCGCGCACACATGGCCCCAGAATATCGGTACCAGCAGTTTTGGCGACTGCAGCGGGCATGGGCGGCCTGGACCGAACTCCGGCAGCTGTTCCTTCTCCTATCCGATGTTCAAAGAGATTCGGGCTAAGAAGGATCTATTTTCGAATGTTGCGGCGTTCGCTGGCCCGGCACAGCTGGACCTGAGTGGGAACGGCCCTGCAACCATGGCCCAGGGAGAACTTGTTTCCGGAGATTATTTTGAAACGCTTGGTGTGCGCAGCGCGCTTGGGCGAACGCTAGAGTTCGCGGATGAACAGCCAGGCGCGGCGCCCGCGGCGGTGCTCAATTATGGGTATTGGCAGAGCAGGTTCGGCGGCGCGGCGGGGACCATCGGAAAAACGATCCGGTTGAATGGTGTTGTGTTCACCATAGTTGGTGTGACAGAGCCGAGCTTTACAAGATTGACGCCCGGGAAAACGCTGGACATGTGGCTGCCGATCTCGCAGCTTGTCCCGCTAGGACTTCATTGGGGCGGAGGGACCATCGACGCACGAAACTGGTGGCTAACCCTTGTTGCACGGCTGAAACCAGGGACGCCAATGCCGCAGGCGCAGGAAGCCGTCAGCCTGCTCTTCCGCAATGAGACTCTGCACGGCGAAAAACCCGCCTTGAAGGATTCCGACGACCCGAAAGTCACCCTCCTGCCCGCGCAGAAAGCCCTGAGTGGAATTCGTTCGATGTTTGGAGTGCCGCTTTATTTATTGATGGCGGCGGTTGGCATTGTGCTTTTGATTGCCTGCGCAAACGTTGCGGGGCTGATGCTGGCGCGCGCAACGTCGCGCGAGAAAGAGATGGCGGTACGGCTGGCGTTGGGAGCGGGCCGCGGCCGGGTGATTCAACAACTCTTGACGGAGAGTGTGCTTCTCTCGGCCGCGGGAGCGGTGCTGGGCATTTTTATTGCGTTCTGGGGCGCGCACGGACTGGCGTCGTTTCTCGCGGCAAACTTGTACCATCCGATGGAAATCGATCTGCAGCCCGATATGACCGTGCTCGTTTTCACCATCGCGATTGCCCTACTGACGGGGATCGGGTTTGGTTTGGCGCCCGCGTTTCGGGGGACACGGATTGATGTTGGGCCGGCGCTCAAAGAGAACTCGGGAAGCCTTTCGGCGGCCACCCATTTGGGCAGCCACCGTTTCGGAGGACTAGGCAGTTCGCTCGTGGTGGCCCAGGTCGCGCTCTCGATGGTCGTGCTGATAGGAGCAGGTCTTTTACTGCGCACGCTGGAAAAGCTGAAGAGTATTAATCCGGGATTTGACACGCGAAACGTTTTGCTTTTTTCGGTGGACCCCACGCTCGCGGGATACAAGGAAAACAATATCCAAAACGTGTACGACGAGCTGGATCGCCGGCTCGCGGCCCTGCCGGGGGTTGTCTCCGCAAGTTATTCCTCGGATGCACTTCTGGATGGAGGATTGTGGACCGAGGGCATGCACATCGAAGGGCAGCCCGAGAAAAGCAGCGTCGACGTGCAGATGCTGGCCGCCGGGCCAGACTTTTTCGAGACCATGCGAATTCCGCTCGTGAAGGGTCGTACTTTTCAAGCGCCGGATATGCGTGCGAAGCAGGAGGTGGCGGTCGTCAATCAGGCGTTCGTCCGCAAATTTCTGGAATCGAGAGACGCGATCGGCGTCAATCTTGGCGCGGGAGATAAGGGCGGTCTGCAACGCGAGATTATCGGTGTGGTGGCGGACACGAAGTACGACGACGTGCGGAAAGCGGATGAGCCGACGGCATACGTTCTCCTGAAAAATGGCGAGGTGACGTTCGCATTGCGTTCGGCAGTTGCTCCGAGTGCGCTCATTCCCGCGGTTAGGCGGATCGTGAACGATGTGGACGAAAATCTGCCGGTATTCGGCATGCGGACGCAAACGCAGACGATTGATCGCCTGCTTTTCGGTGAGCGACTGGTCGCGCGGCTTTCTTCCCTTTTCGGATTGCTTGGACTGCTGCTGGCGTGTATCGGTCTATACGGCTTGTTGTCTTATGAAGTGGCGCGACGCACGCGCGAGATTGGGATTCGCGCGGCGCTGGGTGCGCAACGACGGGATGTACTCCGCATGGTCGTGAAGCAAGGTCTTGTGCTTGTGGTATTCGGATCGGCCGCAGGAATCATCGCTTCCCTCGCGGCGACTCGTTTCCTGCAGAGTCTTCTCTTCGGTGTTCGGCCAACGGATCCTTGGACCTTCGCGGCCGTGTGCGCGTTGCTGATGTTTGTAGGAATGTTGGCGTGCTACATCCCGGCGCGGCGGGCAACGCGAGTCGATCCCATGGTGGCGTTGCGCTATGAGTAGGAGGAGCTGATGCAAATCCTCTGGCAAGACTTGCGGTACGGATGGCGGATGCTCGGGAGAAATCCGGGGTTCACGGCGGTGGCCGTGCTGGCCATCGCTTTAGGCATCGGCGTAAACGCCGGCATATTTTCGGTCTTGAACGGGGCTGCGCTGCGGATGCTGCCGGTGCCCAGCGCGGGGCAAATTGTCAGTGTGGACCAGATCTTCCACGGAAGAACGACACGCGATATTCACGGCGAAGCAACTCTTTTTTCCTATTCCGAATATCAGGACTATCGTGCGAACAACCACGTATTCACCGGATTGCTGGCTTACGAGCCTTTTTTGAGCGCGACGCTTGCGGGTGGGAGAGCGCGCCAGCTCTACGGCCAACTCGCCTCCTGCAATTATTTTGATGTTCTGAGCGAACATCCCACCCAGGGGCGCGGTTTTGTCGAAAGCGATTGTGCCGCACTGGGCGCAGGTGCCGTGGTGGTGCTGAGCGATGAATTGTGGCAGAGCACGTTCGGAGCGGACGCTTCGCTTGTCGGAAAACGCGTGGTCCTGAACCGCACCGCCTTTACCGTAATCGGCATCGCGCCACCTGGTTTCGGCGGCACGGAACCGATCCCTAGCGCATTCTGGGTGCCCATCACCATGCAAGCGGCGCTGGAGCCGGACCGCGATTTTCTCGGGGATGCCAACGTGAGCTGGCTGTCGCTTCTTGGGCGAGTGCGCCCGGGCGTTTCCATGGGCCAGGTGCGAGCCGGCCTGAGCGTCATCGCGAACCGGATCGATCAAAAGCATCCGGGACGCGAAACCGTCCTGGCGATTCGCACGGCGACGTTTCTCGGAAGGCCTGAAGAGCACAATTTTGTGATGGGAGCAGCCGCCGTCATTTTGTTTGGATTTGGTTTGGTGCTGCTGATCGCCTGCGCCAACGTAGCGAACTTGATGCTGGCGCGAGCGACAGCGCGGCAGAAGGAAATTGCCGTTAGGCTCTCGGTAGGAGCGAGCCGATGGAGATTGATCCGGCAATTGCTGACGGAGAGCGTGATGCTGGCTCTGATGGGCGGCGCGCTGGGTTCGGTGCTTGCCTTCTGGTCCTTCGAGGGAATTTCGAATTTTGTGATCGCGCATTTGCCGCACGGGTTCCCTCCTCTGGCCTTCAATCTGACTCCAGATTATCGCGTGCTAGGTTATGCGTTGCTTCTAACTCTGATGACGGGCGTAGTTTTTGGACTAGCGCCGGCGCTCCGGGCATCTCGGGCGGATTTGAACACCGCGCTGAAAGACATCGACGGCGGATTTGGGGGCCGCGCAGGCGGCGGACTTCTGCGGCATTCGCTGGTGGCGGCACAAGTGGCCGTTTGCATGATTCTTCTCATTGCGGCAGGGCTGCTCCTGCGCGGACTCTATTTTGCGCAGACCGTTGAACCCGGGTTCGCGATGAACGGAATTGCAGTGGTGTCTCTTGACTTGCGGACCCAGGGATACAAGAAGGAACCGGCGGCCGCGTTTGAACAGCGATTGAAGGAGAAAGTCTCTGCGCTGCCTGGGGTGGATGGAATAACGGAGGCAGCGCAGACACCGCTCAGCGGTGACCGTAGCTTTACGGGATTTTCCATCCCGGGCAAGCCAGGTGAGTATGAGGTCGAAGACAACGCGATTTCGCAGGGATATTTTTCGATGCTAGGGATTCCCATTGTCCGCGGGCGGGACTTCACGGAAGAAGAGGTGCGCGCGGGAGCAAAGGTTGCGATCGTAACGGAATCGACCGCGCGAAAATTCTGGCCCGGAGAAGATCCGATTGGAAAGACTCTGCGCCAGGGTAAAAATACCGACCTGCAGATCGTTGGAGTTGCCAAGGATGCGCAAGTTTCCCATTTGGGCGAGACGGCAGGGCTCTATATTTATCTTCCTGCGGGCCCGAAGGAACAATCGGAACTGCAACTGATGATTCATGGCGGCGGATTTGCGGCAGTTGCTGCGGGCGTGCGCGGCGCGGCGAGCGGAATAGATCCGGACGTTCTGGTGGATGTAACCCGGCTGGAAGACAACCTTGAGGGATGGCGAACGCCCGCACGCATCGTGGCGGCTCTTGCAGGCTCGCTGGGTGTGCTGGGGCTGCTGCTTGCGTCGATCGGTGTGTATGGCGTGGTCTCCTACGCGGTGAGCCGCCGCACACGCGAAATTGGCATTCGCATGACGCTGGGGGCGGACGGGCGCGACGTGATGAGCCTCATCCTGCGGCAAAGCATGCGTCCGGTTCTGATCGGCGGTGCGATTGGCATGGCCGGTTGCGCGGCAGTTTCGTGGGTGCTGTCGGGGATGCTCTTCGGCATCAGCGCCCACGATCCGATTGCGTTTATTCTTGTACCGGTATTCTTGCTGGGAATTGCGTTACTGGCCAGCTACGTTCCCGCGCGGCGAGCGACGAGAGTAAGTCCTGTTGTGGCCTTGCGCTATGAGTAGTTTTAACCGGAGCGAATATCATCAGATGGGTGGGCGAGCATGTTGATGCTGTGGCAGGACATTCGTTACGGGCTACGCATGTTGGCGAAGAGCCCGGGATTTACCGCGGTGGTGGTCCTAACGCTCGCGCTGGGGATCGGAGCGAACACCGCGATCTTCAGCGCGGTGAGCGCGGTTTTGCTGCAGCCGCTTCCCTTCCCGCAGCCGGACCGGCTTGTAGCCCTCTTGCGGACAGACTTGCGGACTGGTGAGCAAGGGCGGGCGCAGAGCTATCCCGACTTCGCGGATTTGCGCGCTCAAAGCAAGTCACTCGAAGCCGCGGCAGCTTACGACGAAGGGTCCGCTACGATGACGGGAATGGGAGATCCCATTCATTTGAGCACGGGAATTTTTTCGGCGGACATGTTCAAAGTGCTGCGCGTTCCGCCGGTCCTCGGCCGCGAATTCACTGCGGCGGAAGACAAGCCCGGCACGCATGTAGCCATGCTGAGCTATCGTCTGTGGAAGACGCGCTTCGGCGGCGATCCCAAAGTGACGGATAAACGAATCGTGCTGGACGGCACGCCGTACACGGTGGCGGGAGTCATGCCAGCAGACTTTCAATTTCCCCTGGACTCGCAACCGATGGACCTCTGGACCACGATTGCAGTCGAGGGCGCCGAGAGCCAGGCAGAGCGCGGTTCTCATTTTCTAGGAGTTATCGGCAGACTAAAAAACGGGACCACGCTCGCGGCGGCAAATGCGGAAACGGCGGAGATCAGCGCCCGCCTTGGAAAACAGTATCAGGACACGAATAGCCGTTGGCGCATGGCTTTACAGCCAGAGATGCAGGCGCTGGTTGGAGACGTGCGCCCAGCACTGCTGATGGTTCTGGGCGCAGTCGGATTCTTGCTGCTGATTGCCTGCGCCAACGCCGCCAACCTCTTGCTCGCTCGCGCGGCGGGACGGCAGCGTGAAATGGCCATTCGCGCCTCACTGGGCGCGGGAAAAAGCCGAATCCTCGGCCAACTCTTGACCGAAAGCATGCTGCTCTCGCTGGCCGGCGGAGCATTGGGTCTCTTGCTGGCTGTCTGGGGAACGGCAGCTCTTGCGAATCTTCCGTCGCTCGGGATCCCCCGGCTGGCGTCGGCAGGCGTGGATGCACGTGCGCTTGCGTTCACACTGGTTGTGTCGTTGTTCACGGGAATTGTGTTCGGCCTCGCGCCCGCTCTCCATGCTTCCCGCTTCAACTTGTTTCGCTCTCTAAAAGAAGGCGGCCGCACTGCGACCGACGGACTAGGCCGCTCGCGGCTGCGCGCGCTGCTGGTGATTTCGCAAGTGTCGCTCGCGGTGGTGCTCCTGATCGGCGCGAGTCTTCTGATCGAGAGCATGTTTCATTTGCTGCATCAATCACCCGGCTTCGATCCACAAGGAGTAATGGCATTCAATCTCGATTTGCCGGATTCGCGCTATGGCAAGCCCGAGCAGTCGGCGGATTTTTTCCGAGACTTGCTTGCGCGAATCCGGGCGGTACCGGGCGTAAAAGATGCCAGCGGCGTACTTCCCCTGCCGCTTTCGGGCGATTCCATGCGGACCTCTTTTGAAATGGAAGGCAAGCCCATGGCGAAGAGCGACTTACCGAGCACGAACATCCGCGCGGTGGGATTGGATTATTTTCAGACCATGCGGATCCCTCTGCTGGAGGGGCGCGAATTCAACGCCCGCGACGACCGCCATGCACCTCACGTCGTCATTATCAATCAGACGCTCGCGCGGAGATTCTTTCCCAATGAGAGTCCCATCGGGAAGCACATCAAACCGGGGATGACCTCCGGAAAAACGGACGTCATGTGCGAGATCATCGGAGTCGTGGGCGACGTGAAGCATAGAAGGCTGTGGCTTCCACATGATCCCGAATCGTATGTTCCTTACGAGCAAAATCCCATGGGCGGCATGAACATCGTGGTGAGGTCCGCAGCCGATCCGATGACGCTCCTGCCCGCCTTGCGAACGCAAGTACATGCTCTCGATCCCGAACTTCCCATCTATAAAGCGCAACGCATGGAAGATTACCTCGCGGCGTCGGTCGCCCAGCGGCGGTTCACTAGCTTGCTCTGCTCGATTTTTGCCGGAGCGGGACTGTTGCTCGCGGTCGTCGGCCTGTTCGGCGTAATGTCCTACAGCGTGGCGCAGCGCACGCATGAGATCGGCGTTCGCGTAGCGGTCGGAGCAGAGAAGACAGACATATTGCGGATGATCCTGCGAGAAGCGATGGGCATAACAACTATGGGAATCGGGCTAGGTTTGCTGGGCGCTTTCGGACTGTCCAGGATACTCGAGAACCAACTCTTTGCAGTGAGCGCGACGGATCCGCTCACGTTTCTCGGAGTAGTGACCGCGCTCGTGGTGGTGGCGCTTCTGGCGTGCTCTATCCCGGCGCGCAGAGCGACACGCGTGGATCCGATGGTGGCCCTTAGGTATGAGTAGAATTGGGGGTCGCGCGGGAATGAGCAGGCAAAAATTTGGTCAGCGAGCAGAATTGGGGAACCATCCGGCCTTGGGTTGCGTATTCCCTGATACGACCCTTTACGGCGGTTGGTCTGATGGCGAGCCTATTTCCGCCGCTGATTCGTGACTGGACACCAGACGAGTGATCCCGTGTTACGTCAAATACGTGGAGCTTCGCAGGTTGCTACTTCTTTGCGTCAAAAATTGCCAATGTCAGGGCGCGGTACGCGAGTCGGGAAAGCACTCATTGGCTCAGGATCAGCGTATTGAGTACTGGTACCCGACAAGGGACAGCTTTGCGGTCTTGGAAACAATGAGCCACGCTAACCGTCTGACCAGTGTAAAGACGCTTCAATTCTGCGAAGCGGTATGAGGAAGGTGTAATGCAGAACCTGTGGAACGATATTCGATTCGGATTGCGAATGCTGGTGAAAAGCCCCAGCTTTACGGCCATTGCCGTGATTACGCTGGCTCTGGGTATCGGCGCGAACACCGCGATTTTCTCATTGATGAACCAGATTTTATTACGCCAGTTGCCGGTAAAGAATCCGGGAGAATTGGTGATTTTGCGGGCGCCGGGGCCCCAGACAGGGCATGTTTCTGACGACGGCGATGCGTCCGAATCGTTCTCCTACCCGATGTACAAGGGACTACGCGACAACAACTCTGTTTTTTCAGGTGTCTTGGGGGTCGCCAGATTTTCAGCCAGCGTGGCGAACCATGGCGAGACGGAGCGAGCCTCGGGTGAACTGGTTACCGGGAATTATTTCGAGGTGCTCGGTGTGCGCCCCGTGGTTGGCCGCCTCTTTACAGCCAATGATGACGTTACTCCCGGAGCGGAGCCTTTTGTGGTGCTCAGCCAGTCGTATTGGGAGCGCCACTTCGGTAGCGACCCCAGCGTCCTGAACAAAGTTCTGCTGATTAACAACGTCGAGATGACTGTTGTCGGCGTTTCGCAGCCGGGATTTTTCGGCGTTCAGATCGGCAAAGCTCCGGACATCTTCGTGCCCATGATGATGACGCCGCAGATGACGCTGAACGCAAACACGCTGGACGGCTGGAATGATTATTGGATGAACGTTCTGGCGCGGCGCAAACCGGGAATTTCCGAAAAACAAGCCCAAGCGGGGATTAATACCGCCTATCGGCCGCTGCTTGAGGAACAGTTGCCCCTCATTAAATCCGGCTGGAACGAAAAAAAGCGCCAGCAATTTTTGGATAAGAAGATTTTGCTCTCTTCGGGAGCCCGCGGACGGACGGTTGTGCAGCGGGATTCCGGCGGACAGCTCATCACGCTTTTTATCATGGTGGCATTGGTGCTGTTGATTGCGTGCACGAACGTGGCGAATTTGCTGCTGGCGCGCGGAGCTTCGCGCCAGCGTGAATTTGCGATCCGCACGGCGATGGGCGCGAGCCGCAGCCGCATGATCCGCCAATTACTCGCCGAAAACCTCTTGTGCGCGTTCGCTGGCGGCGCGGTAGGGATCCTGCTAGGCGTCTGGTTGATGAAAATCTTGACTCCAATCGTAGTTGCGAACGCCGGAATTCATGGCCTGACGGAAAACCTGGACCCCGCCGTTTTAGCATTTGCAATTGGAGCTACGGTGTTCTCGGGAATTTTCTTCGGATTGATCCCGGCGTGGCGCATGACGCGGCTCGGGGTTTCCGATGTAATCAAAGACCAGGGTTCGACTTCTTCTGCCAGCGTCTCGCATGTAGGCTTCCGGAAAGTTCTCGTTGCAGGGCAGGTTGCGTTCACCATGCTGCTCCTGGCAGGGGCGGGACTCTTCATGCGCTCGCTGTGGAACTTGCAAAAGCAAGATTTGGGCCTGAAGCTGGACAACGTGATTGCGTTTTCCATCGAACCTGCTCTTAATGGATATGACACTCCGCGCTCGATTGCGTTAATCGACCAATTGCGCGCGAGAATTGCCGCTCTGCCCGGTGTTCGCTCCGTAGGAACCGGAGATGTAGCCACACTCTCCGGAGACGACGAAGGGAGCAACATCACCGCCGAAGGCGGCATGCAGGCACAACTTCCCGAGGATCAGCAAGATGTGGATCACATCGCGGTGAGTCCCGCATACTTCTCTACGCTGGGGATTCCATTGATCTCCGGGCGCGAATTTACGGAGGCGGATGGCACGACAGCTCCGAAAGTGGCCATCGCAAGCGAAGCGATGGTCAAGCGATTTTTCCCAGGACGAAATCCTCTCGGCATGCATCTTGCTTTTGGTGGCGGCAGCAAGGTGAAGCCGGACATCGAAATTGTGGGAGTCGTAAAGGACGTCAAGCAGGACCATGTGAGCAGCGCGATTTATCCGTACGTATATATTCCTTACGCGCAACGGCCAAAAGTGACAGGAATGACCTTCTACGTCCGGACGACTCAGGATCCCGTGCAGCTGGGAACCGCGTTACAGAGCGAAGTGCGGCAGATGGATCCGAACCTGCCGGTGTACGATCTCAAGACGATGGAACGCGTCTTAGACGAAGACCTGTTTTCGGCGCGCATGGTTGCTGTACTGTCGGCGGCGTTTGCTACACTTGCGGCGCTCCTGGCTGCTCTGGGGATTTACGGCGTTCTCGCGTATGTCGTGGTCCAGCGCACACGCGAAATCGGCATCCGCATGGCGCTGGGCGCGGTAGCGGGCGATGTACGCTTGCTAATCTTGAGAGAAGTGGGAACGATGGTTCTGATCGGCGTGGGTGTAGGCTTGCCTGCCGCCTTCGGCTTGGCGCGCTTCAGCGAATCGCTGCTGTATGGCGTTCATGCGGGCGATCCGGCCGTCTACGCTGTTGGTTTGGGATTGATCGCGTTGATCGCGCTTGCCGCGTGTTTTATTCCGGCGCGGCGCGCGACACGCGTCGATCCGCTGGTGGCGCTGCGGTATGAATGACCGGATGGATTTTGCAAAGTCACAACGGCTGTCCAAGGGTATGGCAAAAGGGTTTGCAGCATGAATTTCCGAACAAATATTCGTTAAGGAGATGAAATGTCAGACACACTCATCAAAATGGAAGGCGTAAAGAAAGTCTTTTACACGGACGAGGTGGAAACGCACGCACTTTCGGAAATTCACCTCGAAATCAAGAAAGGGCAATATATCTCGATCGCCGGGCCTTCGGGCTGTGGCAAGTCGACGTTGCTCTCGATTCTAGGCTTGCTCGATTCGCCGACCGACGGAATCTACATGCTGAACGGCCAGCCCGTTGCCAAGCTGACCATCAGCGAGCGCACGCGTATCCGCAATCGCGAAATCGGCTTCATTTTCCAGGCATTCAATTTGATCGGCGACCTCACGGTCTATGAAAACGTCGAGCTGCCTCTGACCTATCGCGGCACGAGCTCGGCGGAACGCAAACAAAAGGTGCAGAGCGCTCTCGAACGCGTCGGCATGGCCCACCGCCTGCGACATTATCCCTCGCAGCTTTCCGGAGGTCAGCAACAGCGTGTCGCGGTGGCCCGAGCGCTGGTAGGCGATCCCCTCATCCTGATGGCTGACGAGCCGACTGGTAACTTGGACTCGAAAAACGGCGAAGCCGTCATGGAACTTCTGCGCGATTTGCACCGCAATGGCGCCACCGTTTGCATGGTCACGCACGACCAGCGCTACGC
>JBARCY010000163.1:0-16916 GCA_049794595.1 Candidatus Acidiferrum sp. | reverse complement strand
ATTTGCGGCCGAAGTTTTTCGTCTTCAGCATTTCGTTCTCGCTCTTTTGCACGAGCTCGCGGATCGTCTGGATATTCGCGTTCTTCAAGCAGTTGTAGGAACGCACGGAAAGTTCCAACTCTTCCACTGAACGGTCCAAATGCTCGAGGCGCGGATCGTTGGCGATTTCCTGCGGAAGTTCCGGCATGTCCGTCGGCTCTTCAAAATTGATGAAGATGCTCATGTGATCCTTCACCAGCTTCGCAGCCAAACCGATGGAGTCCTGCGGCGTGATTGCGCCATTGGTCCAGACTTCGATCATCAGCTTTTCGTAATCCGTCATCTGGCCGAGACGTGCCGCTTCCACCGAATAATTGACTTTGCGCACCGGCGAGTGAACGCTATCGACCGGAATGTAGCCGATCGGCAGGTCTTCGTCGTAGTTGCGGTCCGCAGCCACGTAGCCGCGGCCGTTCTTCACGCGCATCTCGATTTGCAGTTTGCCGCCTTCGCTGACCGTCGCGATGTACACGCTCTTGTCGAGCACCGCGAAGTCCGCGTCTTCCTCGATCTGCGCCGACGTCACCGGCCCCGGATGGTCGACGTTGAAGAAAATCGTCTTCGGCAGGTCCGTGTTCAGCTTGATCGGCACCTGCTTCAGGTTGAGGATAATGTCCGTCGCATCCTCGACCACGCCGGGAATCGAGGAGAATTCATGCAACACTCCTTCGATTTTGACGGCAGTGATGGCCGCGCCTTCGATCGAGCTCAACAGCGCGCGCCGCAGCCCGTTTCCAACGGTCGTGCCCCAGCCGCGCTCAAACGGCTGCGCGGAAAACCGCCCGTACTTCTCGGTCAGTGATTCCAGCTCGGATGCAAGGCGCTTTGGTTTTTGAAATCCCTTCCACATCGTGTTCCTTCCTTCTGGGCCGATCTTCTCGGCCCCAAAAACTGTGGCGCTCGCGCGCCGTTGAGGTTTTGTAGGGACGGCCTTCTGAGGCCGTCCGCTGCGCTACTTCGAGTACAACTCGACGATGAGCTGCTCGTTGATCGGCGGCGTCTGCACGTCTTCGCGCTTCGGCAACGCCACGACTTTGGCCTTGAACTGTTCGCGGTCCTGTTCGAGCCACGGCACCGCGCTCTGGCTCTGCGCCACGTTGCGCGCTTCAAGCACCATGGCGTTCTGATGCATCTTTTCCTTGATGGCCACTTCCTCGCCCACGGTCACGAGATACGAAGGAATGTTGACCTTCTTCCCGTTGACGCGAACGTGTCCGTGCAGCACGAGCTGCCGCGCCTGCGAACGCGACGAAGCCAATCCTGCGCGCCATACCACGTTATCCAAACGCCGCTCGAGCGTGATGATCAGGTTTTCGCCCGTCGGACCCTTGGCCCGCACAGCCTTCTCAAAATACGAACGGAACTGCCGCTCGAGCAGCCCGTAGGTGCGCTTGACCTTCTGCTTCTCGCGCAACTGCAAGCCGTAGCCCGCGACCTTTGGCCGTCGCGACTGCCCGTGCTGTCCCGGAATGAAGTTGCGCTTCTCGATCGCGCACTTCTCCGTGAAGCACCGCAGCCCCTTCAAAAACAGCTTCTGCCCTTCCCGGCGGCACAGGCGGCAGACTGCATCTCGGTGTCTTGCCAACTTCTATTCTCCCTTCCCAAAACTCTGGTGAGACTGAATTGCTTGTGTGTATCGTTGAATCTGTTGGTTCCTGAATTGGTTCATAAAAAAGTTCATCAAACGCGGCGCCTCTTCGGAGGACGGCAACCGTTATGAGGAATCGGGGTCACGTCGCGGATCAACACGATGTGCAATCCCGCCGCGGCCAGCGCGCGCACGGCCGACTCGCGTCCCGAGCCGGGCCCTTTCACGCGGACTTCCACGCTCTTCATGCCGTACTGATCCCGCGCCACACCCGCGGCAGCCAGCGAAGCCTGCTGCGCGGCGTAGGGCGTGCCCTTGCGCGAGCCTTTGAAGCCGATGGCTCCCGCCGACGACCAGCACATCACGCGGCCATCCGTGTCCGAAATGGTGATCTGTGTGTTGTTAAACGTCGCCGCCACGTAAACGATGCCGTGCGGCACGACGCGTCGTTCGCGCTTCTTCTTGAATTCTTTCTTGCGCTTAGTCGCCGCCGCCGGTTTTCCCGGTGCTGCTGTTGCGTCCGGCACCGCGCCCTTTTGTTCTTTTGCCACTGTTCACTCCGTTTCGTAAGTCGCGAAATCTTAAAACTCTGCATCGGACGGGCACGGCGTGCCGTGCCCCTACGAGCCAAACTGTTAGCCCTTCTTGCCGGTGACCTTCTTCTTTGCCGCCACTGCGCCGCGCCGCGGGCCTTTCCTCGTGCGCGCGTTCGTGTGCGTGCGCTGTCCGCGCACCGGAAGATTGCGGCGGTGCCGGATTCCGCGGTACGCCTGAATTTCGATCAGCCGGCGGATGTTCATCTGGATCTCCTTGCGGAGATCACCTTCCACGCGTCCTTCTTTTTCGATTTCCTGGCGAAGATGATTCACTTCATCTTCGGTCAAGTCGCGGATCTTTTTCGTGTGATCGACGCCGGCCTTGGCGGCGAGCTTCTTCGCGCGCTCCTGCCCGATGCCGTAGATCGAAGTCAATCCGACCCAAAGGCGCTTCTGCGGCGGAAGGTCTACACCTGCGATGCGTGCCATTTTCTCTCCTTAACCCTGGCGCTGCTTGTGCTTCGGATTGACGCAGATAACCCGCACCACTCCGCGCCGGTGAATCACCTTGCACTTGTCACAAATCTTTTTTACCGATGCCCTTACTTTCATTGCCTTTGTCCCTCATTCCGGCCGCTCCCGGCGGCCAGCGGCCCGACTGCTTGGGCGAGCCCCATAAACCAGGGGCATTAGATGACCCAGCCCCCTGAAAAGTCACAGAACCAAAATCGCGGGTCTGAAGACCCGCCACTACAAAACCAACGACGCGCTACTTGTAGCGATACACGATCCGGCCGCGCGTTAAATCGTACGGCGAAAGCTCGACGGCTACTTTGTCTCCGGCCAGAATACGTATGAAATTTTTGCGCATCTTGCCGGAAACGTGCGCCAGCACTTGATGCTTGTTTTCGAGCTCCACGCGAAACATCGCATTGGGCAGCGGCTCAATCACCGTGGCCATGACTTCGATGGCGTCCTCTTTGGGATTGCCAGAGTCGCCTTTTTCTTTTTTCTCGCGAATGGGTCTCGCCATATTCTCCTGCGTTACCTTCGCCGGGTTAAAACCCAGACGCTGTCTTGCTCGTTGCTAACGGCGGGCACGGCGTGCCGTGCCCCTACAAAACCTTGCCACCGCGGACAGCCACGTCACAAGCTACCAAGACGGGCCGGTCATTTCTTTCGGGCGCGTCAAAATCCAGGGGCCGTTGGCCGTGACCGCTACGGTGTGCTCGAAATGCGCCGAGGGGCTGCCATCTGCTGTTTCTGCCACCCACTCATCCCGCATCCGGACTTCCGGCCGGCCCGCGTTCACCATCGGCTCGACGGCGATGACCATGCCTTCTTGGAGCCGCGCGCCGCGTCCTTCTTCGCCGTAATTCGGCAGGTTGGGTTCGTCGTGCATCTTCGTTCCGATGCCATGCCCGACAAATTCCCGCACCACCGAATATCCGTGCTGCTCGACCCAGCTTTGCACCGCGTGGCCGACATCGCCGAGCCGGTTGCCGGCGCGCATTTTGTCAATGGCGCGGTCCAGCGATTCGCGGGTTACATCCAGCAGCTTCTTCACTTCCGGCCGAATCTTCCCGACCGGGACGGTGACCGCCGAATCCGCGAAATATCCGTCCACTTCCATCCCGAAGTCGATCGAGATAATGTCGCCTTCGCGCAATTTGCGCTTGGGCGACGGAATCCCGTGAACGATCTCGCCGTTGACCGAAGTACACAGCGTGCAAGGATAACCGCGATACCCCTTGAACGCCGCTTTGCCCGGCTTGCCGGCGATCTTTTCCTCGGCAAACTTCTCGAGGTCCATCGTCGTCAGCCCCGGCCGAACCATGTCCCGGAGCGCCGTCAAAGTCTCGTAAACGATGAGCCCGGCGCGGTGCATCTTTTCCAGCTCTTCGGCACTGCGCAAATGAATCGCCATCGTTTCTACTTGCAGCCCGATCCGGGCCCTCTAATGCTTTCCGCGCGCTGGTTGCAAAATCCGCGTCACCTGCTGTTCAACGTCTTGCACGCTCTTCGAGGCGTCCACGTCGTGCAGCAAGCCCAGCCGCCGGTAATACGCTACCAGTGGCTCCGTCTGCTTGTGGTACGCCTGCAACCGCGGAGCAACAATCTCTTCCCGGTCGTCCGGCCGCTGCACCAGCTCACCGCCGTCGTTATCGCAGCGTCCTTCGACTTTCGGCGGGCGCTCGTAAAGATTATAAATCTCGCCCCCCGTCTTGCACGTGCGCCGGCCGGTGATGCGCCGGAGAATCAGGGCCGTGTCGATCACCAGATGAATCACCAGCGGCCGCCGAAATCCGCCCTGCTTCAACGACTCGCCCAGATACTGCGCCTGGGCGACGGTCCGCGGAAACCCGTCGAACACAAAACCGTGCCAGCAATCCGGCCGCTCGATGCGTTCCCTGACCATCTTGAGCACCAGCGAATCCGGAACGAGTTCGCCGCGCTCCATGATCGGCTGGGCTTTCGCCCCAAGCGGCGTGCCTTTGGCGATATGCTCGCGGAGCATGTCGCCGGTCGAAAGATGCGGCACATCATACTTGGCCGCAAGCTGCTTCGCCTGCGTGCCTTTCCCCGCGCCCGGAGGCCCGAGGAAAATCACGGCGCGATTGAGCTCTTCCGGCGGCCGCTTTACCGGCACCGCTGGGCTCGTCGCCATGCTTTTACCGCCGGCCGCGCAACCGGCCCTTTCGAGCAAAACCGTCGTAATTGCGCATGACCAACTGGGCCTCGAGCTGCTGAATGGTGTCCATGGCCACGCCTACTACGATCAACAGCGACGTGCCGCCGAAATAAAACTGCACGCCCAAGCCCTTCAGAAACCAAACCGGAAAATGACGATCGAACCACAAGCCAATGCCCCATCCGAGATGGTCCAGGTGAATACCTGCAATCATCCATTCCGGAAGCAAACAGACCATCGCTAGATAAACCGCGCCGATGAACGTCAGCCGCTTCAGGATTTTGCTGACATGCTCGGAAGTGTTTCGCCCCGGCCGGATTCCCGGGATGAAACCGCCGTTCTTGCGCATGTTGTCCGCAAGCTCCGTGGGATTGAAAACAATCCCGACGTAAAAGAACGAGAACAGCATGATCATCGTGATGTACACGACGGTGTAGAGCGGCTCGCCCCAGGCCAGGCGGTCCTTGATGGTATTTACAAAGGCCCAGCGGCTTCCCAGCACCAATGCAGCGGTAGCGGGAAAGGCCAGCAGCGAGCTCGCGAAAATCGGCGGAATCACGCCGCCGGAATTCACGCGCAAAGGCAGGTAAGAAGATTGCCCGCCCATAACTTTGCGTCCGATGACGCGCTTGGCGTATTGCACAGGGATGCGCCGCTGCCCGCCTTCGACATAGACGATGAACGCTACGACGGCGATCATCACGACAATAAGAAAGATAAGCGCAAGCCCGGTGAAAGGCCCCCAGGCGGCGGTTCTTGCCTTGGTGACCAGGTCATCGATGGCGCGCGGCAAGCCGACAACGATGCCGACGAAAATGATGAGTGACATGCCGTTGCCGATGCCGCGCTCGCTAATCTGTTCGCCCAGCCACATGATGAACGCCGAGCCGGTGGTGAGTGTCAGGATGGTCATCAGCGTAAAGCCCAGGCCGGGATGATAAACGAGTGACTGGCCGCTCAGATGTGTCGCTTGCAGCGTGGTGGCGATGGTCAGCGACTGAATGACGCTCAGGACGATGGTCAGATAACGCGTGTACTGCGTAATCTTGCGGCGTCCGAGTTCGCCCTCTTTTTGCAAGCGCTCGAGGTACGGAAAAACGACCTGCATCAACTGCAGGATGATGGATGCCGTGATGTACGGCATGATGCCCAAAGCAAAAATCGTCATCTGGCGGAAATTGCCGCCGCTGAACAGATCGAAGATGCCCAGGACCGAGCCCTGCGACTGGCTGAAAATCTGGTCGAGCACGCCCGCGTTGATGCCGGGCGTGGGAATGTGCGCGCCGAGGCGGTACACGGCGAGCAAAGCCAGCGTGAAAAAGACGCGATTCCGCAAGTCCGGAATGCGGAACATGTTCTGGAGAGCTTCGACGAATCGTTTCATACGTTTGCCCTGCGATTCCCCGTCACGCTACAACGTCCTGCAAAAACGCCGCGCCTCAAAATTATGCTACCACCTCGAAGGTGCCGCCGGCTTTGGTGATCTTGTCCTTGGCCGATGCGCTGAAGGCTTGCGCGTGAATCGCGAGCTTGGTCTTGAGTTCGCCATCGCCCAAAACCTTGATCGGATCAGTTACGCGACGCACAAAACCATGCGCGCGAAGCAGGTCGGGTGTTACGGTTTCGCCCGCCGGAAAAACGTTCAGTTCCTCGAGGTTGACCACCGAATAGCTTACCCCGAACGGATTATGAAAGCCGCGCTTGGGCATGCGGCGGTGCAGTGGCATCTGGCCGCCTTCAAATCCACGCCGGCGCGAATAGCCGCGGCGGGATTTCTGGCCTTTGTCGCCGGAACCGGAAGTCTTGCCCAGTTTCGAGCCCATGCCGCGGCCGACGCGCACTTTGCGGTGCCGCGAGCCCTTGGGCGGGCGCAAATTCGACAGGCTGAACACCGCCTTGGGCTGGCCAGCCTTTTTTGCGGTTTTGCGGCCGCGTGAAACTTTTTTTGCCATCGCTCTACTCCACCACTTCCACGAGATGCCGCACTTTGTGGATCATGCCGCGAACCGCCGGCGTATCCTCGCGCTCGACGACTTGATGCATTCTGCGAAATCCGAGGCCGCGAATGCACTGGCGCATGTCGTCGGTGCAACTGATGAAACTCACCACCCACTTCACCCGGACCTTGCCGCCCTTGCCTTTGCCGATTCTTTCTTCGCTCGATTTCTTCTTGCCGGGCATTAGTTGTTCTCACTTCCAGCCGCTTTTTGCATGCGGCCGCTGATTTCGTCGACGGTCTTGGAGCGCGTTTCCGCCACTTGGGCGGCGTCTTTGAGGCCGAGCAGAGCGGCGAACGTGGCTTTGACGACGTTGTGCGGGTTTGACGTCCCGAGCGATTTCGTGAGCACGTTGTGAATGCCCGCCACTTGCATCACTTTGCGCACCGGTCCGCCGGCGATCACGCCCGTGCCTTCCGGAGCGGGTTTGAGAAGAACTTGCGCCGAGCCGTAGCGGCCTAGGACTTGATGAGGAATCGTCGAGCCCTTCATGTTCAGCTTGATCAAATTCTTTTTGGCCTGCTCGATGGCTTTCTTGATGGCCATGGGCACTTCGCGGGCTTTGCCCATCCCGAAGCCGGCATGGCCGTGGCTATCGCCAACGACGACGAGAGCGGAGAAACTGAGATTCTTGCCCCCTTTAACGACTTTGGTGACGCGGTTGATGGCGATGACGTCGTCTTTCAAGTCGGACGGATTCACCTCCAGGAGCCTGCGTACCGCTAAACTGTCTCGCAAAATTTGCTTCGACATAGGCTTAGAACTGTAACCCCGCTTCCCGCGCCGCGTCGGCGAGCGCCTTGACGCGGCCGTGATACTTGTAACCGCCGCGGTCGAACACTACTTTGCTGACTCCGGCGGCTTTGGCGCGTTCGGCAATGGTCTTGCCGATCACCTTGGCCGCCGCGATATTGCCGCCACCCTTCAAACTCTTTTTGGTTTCGCCGTCCACGGAACTGGCCGAGACCACGGTCTTGCCGGTGCGGTCGTTGATGACCTGCGCGTAGATGTGGCCGAGCGAGCGATAGACGCAAAGACGCGGGCGCTCCGTGGTGCCTTCGACGCGCTGGCGAACGCGCTCGTGAACACGAAGGCGGTGAAGATTTTTTGAAAGCTTGCGAACTCTTGCCGATGCCACTGTTTCTTCTCCTGAAACCTAAACCTTGCCAAACTGCGAAAAGCAAATCTTGCCGAGAATCGGGCGCAGCATGCCGCGCCCCTACAAATTCTTTTACGCGGGGCCGCCAGCCTTGGCTCCGGCCTTGCCGGCCTTCTTTTTCAGGCGCTCGCCAGTGATGCGCACGCCCTTTTGCTTATACGGATCGGGCGGGCGCAGCGCGCGCATATCGGCGGCGACTTGGCCGACTTTGCCTTTATCCGCGCCGCTGACGACGATGTGCGTCTGCTTATCCACCGTAATCTGGATTCCTTCGGGAACCGGGAACTCGATGGGATGCGACTTGCCAAGAGCGAATGCAACGATCTTGCCCTTGAGCTCAGCGCGGTAGCCTACGCCGACGATGTCCAAATCCTTTTTGAAGCCTTGCGTGACGCCATAAACAGCGTTGGCGACGAGAGCGCGCGCGAGACCGTGGAGCGCGCGGTGGTCTTCGGTATCGCGAAGAGCCGTGAGCACGGCATCTTTTTGCTCGAACGTGATGCCGTGCGGCAGCGGCACAATGAGCTTGCCCTTGGGCCCCTGCACGTCGACATGACCCGGATGCAGCGCGATTTTCACGCCCGCGGGAACTGGAATTGGTTTGCGTCCGATACGTGACATCTGTTCGTCCTTATCTCCAGAAGCTCAAAAACTCGAAACACCAAAGACGGGCACGGCATGCCGTGCTCCTACAAATTCAAAACCGTTACCAAACCTCGCAAAGAATTTCGCCGCCCAGTTTGGCTTTGCGGGCGCTGCGTCCGCTCATCAGGCCTTTGGGCGTCGTCAAAATATTGATGCCGAGGCCGCCAACGACAGGGCGGATGTCGGTTGCGCCGAGATAACGGCGCGAGCCGGGGCGCGAAATGCGCTTGATGCCGGTGATGACGCTGCGGCGGTCGGGGGTGTACTTCAGGAAGACGCGCAGCATTTTGCGCGTCTTGTTTTCGTCCACGGTCTTGAAGGTCGAGATGTAGCCCTCTTCCTTGAGGATGCGGGCGATTTCCGTCTTGAGCTTCGACGCCGGCACATCCACGCGCTGGTGCTTGGCGGCGGTGGCGTTGCGAATGCGCGTCAAAAAATCGGCAATGGGATCCGTTTGCATCGTTTCTCCTACCAGCTAGCTTTCACGACGCCGGGAATTTCTCCCTTGAGCGCCATGCCGCGAAAACAGATGCGGCACATCTGGAACTTGCGGATATATCCGCGGGCGCGGCCGCAAACGCGGCAGCGGTTGCGAACGCGGACTTTGAATTTCGGTTTCTTATGCGTCTTTGCAATTTTTGCCAAACGTGCCATTTATTGCGCTCCTCCGGGAACGCGCAGGGGAACTCCGAGACCTTTCAGAAGTTCACGGCCTTCCTCGTCGTTCCTTGCGGTCGTGGTCAGCGTGACATTCATGCCCTTGATTTTGTCCACGCGGGTGTAATCGATTTCGGGAAACACGAGCTGATCCTTGAGGCCCAGAGTGTAGTTGCCGCGGCCGTCGAAAGCGTTCGAAGGCAGCCCGCGAAAATCGCGGACGCGCGGCAGAACCACGTTGCAAAGCCGGTCAAGAAACTCATACATTTTTTCTCCGCGAAGAGTGACAGCGCAGCCGATGGGCATGCCTTTGCGGATTTTGAAATTGGCGATGGACTTCTTGGCGCGCGTGATGATGGCCTTTTGACCGGTGATCTGGCCGAGCTCAACCGCGGCGGTATCCAGCAGCTTGGCGTTCTGGCTGGCTTCGCCGAGGCCGATGTTGACGGTAATCTTTTGCAGTTTCGGAACGGCCATTTTGTTGTTCCAGCCAAAGCGCTTCATGAGCGCCGGCACCGTTTCGCCGCTATATTTTTCGTGTAATCGCGTCTTCATTTCTATTCTCTGCCTCGTCCTTTTACTTATCCAGCGTGGTGTTGCAATGCCGGCAAGCGCGCACTTTCGTTCCGTCGGGAAGGATGTTGTGTCCCATACGCGTGTGCTTGCCGCAGCTCGAACAGACAATCATGACGTTCGAAACGTTGATGGGGCCCTCTTTTTCGATAATTCCCCCGCTGATGTTCTTCCCAGGGTTCGGCCGCGTGTGGCGCTTGATGATGGAAATATGCTCGACCACGACGGTGTTCTTCCTGGCGTTGATGGAAAGGACGCGCCCGGTTTTCCCGAGATCGGGTCCGGCGATGATTTTGACCTGGTCGCCCCTGCGGATGTTGATCTTGTGGCGAACAGGCCGTTCGTGTCGCAGTGTCATTGCTTACCAAACCTCCGGAGCGAGCGAGACGATTTTGGTGAACTTTTTGTCGCGCAGCTCTCTAGCGACGGGGCCAAACACGCGCGTTCCCACGGGTTCGCCGGCGTCATTGATTAAAACCGCGGCATTATCGTCAAAACGGATGTACGTGCCATCCTTGCGGCGCCGCTCTTTCCTCATTCGAACAATCACGGCCTTGACGACCGTGCCCTGTTTGACCTGGCTTTCCGGTGTCGCTTCTTTTACGGACGCGGTGATGACGTCGCCGAGACCGGCTTGCAGTCCGGCGTCGCCGCCCACAGGCATAATGCACATCAGCTTCCGCGCGCCGGAATTGTCGGCTACCGTCAGCCAGGTTCGCATCTGAATCATCGGTGTGCTCCCCTGTCCCGCTTACTGGGCCGACGCGTTCCGCGTCAGCACTTCCTTGAGCCGCCAGCGCTTCAGGCGGGAAAGCGGCCGCGAAGCCACAATCCGCACCGTGTCGCCTTGTTTCGCCGCACGCTTTTCGTCGTGAGCGTAAAATTTCTTGGTGATCCGAACCACGCGGTGATACTTGGGGTGCTGCACCAGGCGAATGACTTCCACGACGATGGTCTTTTCCATTTTCGCGCTGGTCACTTTGCCGGTGAGGATAGTGCGCTCGCCGCGCGTGTCCGCGTTGGCTGCCGGTACTGTTGGTGTTTCGGTTGTCATTACGCCTTCCCTGCTGTCTGCGCCTTGGACTTCGCGGCGATTTCCTGGGCGCGAAGAAGCGTCTTCACGCGTGCCAGATCCTTTTTCGATTCACGCAGGCGCTTCAGCGCTTCCGCCTGGCCGGTCGAGAGCTGAAACTTCAACCGGAAGATTTGCTCGGTGAGATCTTTCTGTTGCGCTTCGAGCTCGATGGCTCCTGCTTCCCGGATTTTTTCAATGCGCCTCGGCATAATTACAAGCTCCCCGCGCGAGTAATAAATTTCGTAGGAATCGGCAGCTTGTGGGCAGCGAGTCCCATGGCTTCCTTCGCCGTAACTTCATCGACGCCGGACATTTCAAACATGATGCGGCCCGGCTTCACGACCGCAACCCACTTTTCCGGAGCGCCTTTGCCTTTACCCATGCGGGTTTCCGCGGGCTTTTTGGTGAAAGGCTTGTCCGGAAAAATGCGAATCCAGAGCTTGCCGCCGCGCTTGATGAAACGCGTGATGGCCACGCGAGACGCCTCGATTTGGCGGTCGGTGATCCACGCCGCTTCCATCGCTTTCAATCCGTAGTCTCCGAAAGCCAGATCGCCGCCGCGCCAGGCTTTACCTGTACGCCGGCCGCGCATTTGCTTTCGGTACTTCACTTTCTTGGGCATCAACATCGCTGTGTTCTCGCTTCCCTAAACTCGTTTACTTCGGCGGCCGCCCCGGCCGACGATAATGCTTATGCTGCCGCGACGGCGTCGCGTTCCTTTTGAATCTTCGAGGCGCGCTTTGGAACGTTTTCGCCCTGATAGACCCAGCACTTCACGCCAATCACACCGTACGTCGTTTGCGCTTCGGCGGTGCCGTAATCGATGTCCGCGCGGAGCGTCTGGAGCGGAAGGCGTCCCTGGAGATACCATTCCTTGCGCGCGATTTCCGCGCCGTTCAAACGCCCGGCAACACGCACTTTGATGCCTTTGCAACCAAAACGAAGCGCCGAGTCCACTGCTTTGCGCATGGCCCGGCGAAACGCCACGCGCTTTTCGAGCTGCAGTGCAATGGATTCCGCGACAAGCTGCGCATCGAGCTCCGGGCGGTGCACTTCCTGAATGTCAATGTGCACTTCGCGCTTGGTGCGCTTTTGCACTTCTTGCTTGAGCTTATCGATTTCCGCGCCTTTGCGGCCGATAATGATGCCCGGACGCGCGGTGTAGATGCGCACGACAAGCTTGTTGGCAGCGCGTTCGATATCGATCGAGCTGATGCCCGCGCTTTTGAGGCGCTCTTTCAGCTCGCGGCGCAGTTTCACGTCTTCATGCAGCAAGTCGGCGTAATCGCGGTCGGCATACCAGCGCGATTTCCACGGCTTGTTGTAGCCGAGCCGAAACCCGTAAGGGTGTGTCTTCTGTCCCATTACTTCTTCCCCTTTTTCGATGGCGCTGTCTTGCCGGTCAAAGCTTTGCGTACACGCCGAATGGTGCCGCGCGCGCCCTTCTGCGCTTCTGCCTCGGCCAGGTTCGATGCCACGCGCTCGGCAGCCGCGACGTGGTGCTCGGCGACGCCCACCCACAAGTGCGCAGTGCGTTTCTGGTAGCGGAATGCCCGGCCCATGGGCGCGGGACGAAGGCGCTTCCAGCGCGGCCCTTCGTTGACGAAACAATTCGCGACATAAAGCTCATCCACATCTAGTGGCGAGCCGGCGTCTTCCGCCTTGCGTTCGGCGTTGGCGATGGCGCTGCGCAGGACTTTTTCGATGTGCTTCCCGGCGCGCTTCGGCGTATAACGCAAAGTCTGCAAGGCGTCCTGGGCCTTCTGCCCGCGGATTAAATCCATCACCAGGCGTGCTTTTTGCGGCGACATACGAACGTGCCGCGCAAGGGCGTGCGCTTCAATCAAACCGGCTTGTGTCTGTGGGGCAGCCATGGTTTATGCCTTCGGCGCCGGAGCTGCGCCGCCTCCCGCTGCTGCTCCACTCGGTGCCGCGCCGCCTGCCGGAGACGCGCCTGCAGCCCTCTCGAGCGCCGCTTTCACGGCGTGGCCTTTGAACGAGCGCGTGGGCGAAAACTCGCCCAGCTTGTGCCCGATCATCTGCTCGGTCACATAGACGGGGATGAATTTCTTCCCGTTGTGAACGGCGATGGTGTGCCCGATCATTTCCGGCACGATCGTCGAGCGCCGAGACCAGGTCTTTACTACTTTTTTTTCGTTCCGCGTGTTCAGCCCTTCAACTTTTTCACGCAGATGGCCGTCGACAAACGGCCCTTTTTTCAGTGAGCGTGCCATCGATTCCCTATTCCTCCACTCGGCGCAACCGGCTCCATGGCGCGCGCCGCATCTTTTTGAATCCTCGTACCGGCCCCGGAACGCGGTGAGACCTGGGGCAAAACGGGCACACAAACCGAGTGCCCTGCGCGTTCGGAATCCGTTCCACAATCACGGCCCAGCCCGGCTTGCACAGCTTGTAGAGAACCGGCTCCGGCGGAGCTACTGCCACTTTCGCTGCCGGACGCGCCGGCTTCGCGCTCTTTACCAGCGCTCGCTTGGGCGTCGCTTTCCTGTTGCGGGCCGACCGCTTCGCGGCTGCTCGCCGCAACGATGTCCGCCGTCCCGCTGATCCTCGTGCTGTTCGTGTTGCTCTCATCGCCTTTGCTCTCACCGGGCCGCTCTGCCATCACCGCCCAGTTTCCAGCGTTTGCTGCGTCACGCTTGTTCGACTTCGTTCCTTACTTCCTTCTTTCGACAATGTTGCGGTCCGTACGCTTGTTGTTGCGGGTCTTCTTGCCAAGCGTAGGGAAAGCCCACGGCGTCTGCGGGTGATTGCCCTTTACTTTGCCTTCACCGCCGCCGTGCGGGTGATCCACGGGATTCATGGCCACGCCACGAACCGTCGGCTTGATACCGCGCCAGCGTGTTCGGCCTGCTTTGCCGAACGTTTCGTTTTCATGGTCGAGGTTGCCGACTTGGCCGACCGTGGCCATGCAATCCAGCGAAAATTTGCGAACTTCGCCGGAAGGCAGCTTGACGAGGGCGATATCGCCTTCCTTGCCCAGGAGCTGCGCCGAGCCGCCCGCCGAACGGACCACTTGCCCGCCACGCCCGGGATTCAGCTCGAGGTTGTGGACCATCGTGCCGGGAGGAATGTGCTTGATCTGCAGCGCATTGCCCGGAAGAATGTCCGCGCCTTCGCCCGTTGAAACCGTCGCGCCCACTTCGAGCCCCACCGGGTGCAGGATGTAGCGCTTGTCGCCATCGGCGTAATGCAGCAACGCAAGATTCGCGCTGCGGTTCGGGTCGTACTCGATAGCCGCCACTTTGGCCGGAATGCCGACTTTGTCGCGGCGAAAATCCACTTTGCGGTACTGCTTCTTGTGGCCGCCGCCGCGATGCCAGATCACGATTTCGCCGTGATTGTTCCGGCCGCCGTGGCGCTTTTTCGGTTCGAGCAAAGCCTTTTCCGGCTCTTGCTTGGTGATGTGGCTCTTGTCCACGACGGTGATAAACCGCCGCGACGCCGTATATGGATTAAAGCTCTTCAGTCCCATCGCTGCCTCTTACCTCTTACTTAATCTCGATTCGCTCGCCGGGGCCCCGTGTTGCTTCAAGTGTTACAAGTTCTCCGCGTACTCGATCATTTTTTCGTCTTTCGCGAGCTTGACGTACGCTTTCTTCCAATCGCGCCGGTAGCCTTCGTTCTGGCCGCGGCGGCGCATTTTGCCGACGAAATTCGCCGTGCGCACCGCGGCGACTTTCACCTTGAAAATCTGTTGCACGGCTTCCTTGATCTGCGTCTTCGTGGCGCTTGCGGAAACTTCGAAGACCACCGTGTGCTGCGTTTCCTTCACGCCCAGGCCTTTTTCCGTGATGATCGGCCGGCGAATGATTTCATAGTGCGGGGCAGACATGATTTATTCCTTCCCCTTTTTCTTGTGCTTGGCCGGTTTTGCGGCTTTCTTGGCGGCCGGCTTGGCTTTTTTCGCTGCCGCTTTTGCTTTTGGCGCAGCGGCTTTCTTCGCCGGAGCGGCTGCCGGAGCAATCGTCTCTACATCAGGAACAACAACGGGCCGCTTCTCCGGATCGAGTGTGTGGCTCAGCCGCACTACAGAATCTTTCGAGAGAATGACCAGGTCATGTTTCAGCACGTCATAAACATGCAGAACGTGCGGCGCGGCAACCTTCACGCCTTCGAGATTGCGGCTGGCGAGTTCCAGGTTACGGTTTTCGCCATGCGATACGAGCAATGCGGATTTGTTGCCGTTCAGCTTCCCGAGCGTCTCGCGCAATCCCTTGGTCTTGTGGGTCTCGAGCTCCAGAGCGTCGACAACGGTCAGTCTTTGCTCCGCAAGCTTTGCCGACAACGCCGAGCGCAGCGCGCCGAGCAGCATCTTCTTCGGCAACGCGTAGCTATAGTCGCGCGGCTTCGGTCCATGAACGGTCCCACCATGGCGCCACAAAGGGGACCGAATCGAGCCGACGCGCGCGCGGCCCGTGCCCTTTTGCCGCCAGAGCTTGCGACCGGCGCCGCTTACTTCGCTTTTGTCCTTGGTCTTGTGGGTGCCTCTGCGGATTTCGCGCTGATACCAGCGCGTCGCTTCGTGCAGCAGGTGCGGATTCACCTTCGCGCCAAAAATCGCGTCGGCGAGCTCTACTTCGCCCACTTTCTTGCCACTCAAGTTGACTACGTCCACGACCGGCATAATTTCGCGTCCTTCTCCAAACTCAACAAATCTCTTGCTGCAGTTACTTCCTTTTGCTCGTCTTGCGGATAAAAATGTACGTTCCGCTTGGCCCCGGCACGGATCCCCGCACGAGCAGCAGGTTTTCGTCGGTATCCACTTTCACGACTTTCAAATTCTTGGCCGTCACTCGGGCGTTCCCCATGTGACCCGGGAAATGCTGATTTTTCCAAACACGCGACGGAAACGAACTGCCGCCGATGCCTCCCGGCGCGCGGTGAAACATCGAGCCATGCGTGGCGTCGCCTCCGGCATAGTGCCAGCGCTTCACGCCGCCGGCAAACCCCTTGCCTTTGCTGACGCCGCTTACGTCGACCAGCTCGCCGGCCTTGAAATTCTCGACAAGAACTCGGTCGCCGACCTTCGTTTCGTCTTTCGACTCTTCGATGCGGACTTCCTGGAGCACCTTCATCGGCGCGACATTGGCCTTTTTGAAATGCCCGGTCATGGCCTTATTTACGCGCTGCGGCTTTACGAATTCCACGAGCCCGAGTTGCGCGGCTTCGTAGCCATCGTTTTCTTTTGTGCGCCGCTGCACGACCACGCACGGCCCCGCCTGCAGTACAGTGCATCCGACGAGCGTGCCATCGGTCTGGAAGACCTGCGTCATGCCCAATTTGATTCCGATAATCCCGTTGACCGCCATCGCTTCGTCTCTCTTTTTCGCAGCTTGCCTTGTTTCTGGTATTGGCTGCGTAGTGCTCAAGATGCCCGGCTAAAGCCCGGCACTACGAAAAATTCTCCTACTTGGCTGCTGCGTGCCCGAATGCTTTGATTTCCACGTCTACACCCGGGGGAAGGTCGAGCTTCATCAAAGCGTCCACGGTATCCGGCGTAGGCTCGAGAATATCGATCAGCCGCTTGTGCGTGCGCATCTCGAACTGCTCGCGCGATTTCTTGTCCACGTGCGGCGACCGTAAGACCGTCCAGCGGTTGATCGTCGTCGGCAGAGGAATCGGGCCTGCAACATCCGCGCCGGTGCGCTTTGCCGTATCCACGATTTCCTTGGTGGACTGGTCCAGAATGCGGTGGTCGTACGCTTTCAAACGAATGCGAATTTTGTCGCCTTGTCTCATTTAGTTGTTCCAAAACCCTCTCTGAATCCGATTACTCGATAATTTCGGTGACGGCGCCGGCGCCGACAGTGTGGCCGCCTTCGCGAATCGCGAAGCGCAATCCCTTTTCGAGAGCCACTGGCGTGATCAGTGTCACTTCGCAGCTTACGTTGTCCCCCGGCATCACCATCTCCACTCCTTGCGGCAGCTTTACAT
>JBARCY010000162.1:0-21581 GCA_049794595.1 Candidatus Acidiferrum sp. | reverse complement strand
CGTTGGCACAGCGAAATGTTCTCAGAGCCTTGCACGCAACCGGAAAGAAAGTTGGCTTGCACGTCTTCCGGCGTTATCGCGTTGAGACTTTGCGCCGTGCTCGCACATTGGAAGATTTAACCAAGCTGTGGGTTGGTCATTCCAACAAAAACATCACGGATGATTACGCGGACGGACTCAAGAAAGACTTGGCCTTGCGGCGCAAAGAGTGCGAGAACGCCGGTCTTGGCTTTGATATAGGTTATTTGGGTTACAAAAACGTGGTGCAAAACGACGAGGCTAAGGCAGCATAAAAACCGCGTCAACATTAGAGAAAAGAGGTGGTGCGCCCGGAGAGATTCGAACTCCCGACCTTCTGGTTCGTAGCCAGACGCTCTATCCAGCTGAGCTACGGGCGCATTGCGTGCAACTATCTCAGTTTACGATGCTGGCCGCGTCTGTCGCAACTGGCAACTGCAACGCTTCGTTCTTCCTTCAACCAGTCTTGCACGCACACGCTGGCACAAGAGCCGCACCCGCGGGCGCCGAGGCGCTGGAATTCGGCACTCCCGGCAGCCGTTTCCGCGTGAATGCTCCATAGCTCCCCTTCCGCGGATTTACGAAATCTTTATGCCTCGCTTATGACTTCCTAATCCCGCTATTTGTATTGTGTCTCAGAGGCCGGATGCCGGCGGTAATTTGTCGGCAACATTGGTGGCAAGGCAGCAAATGGCGACAGTTCCGATTTCGACTTTGGTTTTTCTGGGCTTTGTCGCTGCCGGTGTTGTTTTTCTGCTTTATGCGCTTGTACAGTTTTGGCGCGAAGCGGGCCGCCGGCGATAGACCCGCTGAGACGTTTGGAACGTCACAGCGGAGTGTGACACAGGACACAGATCGTTTGGCCCCGGGCCGATACAAGGAAGGTAAATGTTGGTCGTCCGGCATGTCGACGCCTCCGCAGAACGCAAGGCGGTTGGCTTACAGGACTTACAGGAATTGATCCGCGAGAGGAGATTTTCATGAATAAGGTCCTGTGGAACTCTATGGCGAAGCTTGTGACCTGCGCGCTGCTTGCCGGCGTGAGCAGCGTGCCGTCCTTCGCGCAAAGCGCCACCGCGTCGTCGGGTCAACAGGCCAGCGACGCAGATCAGCGGGCCGCCATCGTTCAGGAACTCGATGCGATGAAAAAGCGCATCGCCGATTTGGAAGCGGAGCTGAAAAAGAAGGACGCGCAAGCGCCGCAATCGAAGACTTCCAAGACAGCTCCGGCGAAACCATCGGATCCGTCCGTTGCTTCGGCGACGCCACCTTCGGCGCAGGCTGCCGATCCGCCAGCGGCGGAGGCCAGCGCCGCACAAGTTACGACGACCGAAGCCGTTTCAGCGCCGACATCAGATCCCGCACCGGCAGTCGCGTCAAGCAACGAATCCTCGTCGGTGACGCCAGCCGCTCAGGAGTCCACATCTCCTGTGCCCGCCACTCCCCAAAAAGCCGCGAAGATCGCTCCTTTTTCGGATCACGACTGGACTTGGCTCAACGGCAATCCGCGCACGGAGACTCCGGCCTTCGACTCCAAATTCTTCACGCCCGAGATCCGGGCCGATGCGACCTATACCTATGACTTCGATCATCCGACCGATCACTCCATGGGCGGCTCAAGCGAACTTTTTCGGTCACAGGAAGTCCAACTCGAGCAGCTCGGCGTCGGTGGCGACTTCCACTATGACAACGTCCGGGCTCGCCTGATGACCCAGTTCGGAATGTATTCCGTAACGACGCCGCGTAATGACGCCAGCCCGGCTCACGGTCAATGGGACCTCGCCGATGCCTATCGTTACGTGTCGGAGGCGTATGGCGGATATCACTGGGACGTGATGCACGGGATTAATCTCGACGCTGGCATCTTCATGTCTTACATCGGCCTTTTCAGCTACTACAATTTTGACAACTGGGCCTATCAGCCTTCGTATGTTTCCTCGAACACGCCGTGGTTCTTCAATGGCGTGCGCGTGCAAATTTTCCCCACGGCACATTTGAAAATCGAGCCATGGTTTATAAATGGGTGGCAATCATACGGTTCAGCGAATCACACGCCGGGTGTTGGCGGACAGATTAAATGGACTCCGACTGGCTGGATCAACATTATCTCCAACAACTATGGAGTGGGTCAGGACGATTTGTTCGTGTCCGGCCGCGAGCGAATCCACACCGACGACAGCATTGAGATCAAGTATTTCGATCAGCCGGAAAATACCCTGGACAAGATGGCCTTCTCGTTGACCGGTGATTTGGGATGCGAGTATGGAGGCGGAGTGAGCTGTGACGGAAACAAGAAAGGCGGCCCGAAGCAGAGCTTCATTGGTTTCATGGGGTACAACCGATTCTGGTTCCACAAAGACCTTTTCGGACTGACCCTCGGCGGCGGCAAGATCGACAATCCCGGACGTTACCTGGTTCTGTTGCCGCCCATCAATGGCGAGAGCGCCATCACCGCCGCGACGAATTCGCCATACTTCACAGAAAACCCCGGTGATCCATTCAAGGCGTGGGATTCGTCCTTCACGTTCGACTACATGCCCAGTCAATACATTACCTTCCGTTGGGAGTACGATTATCGCCATGCGAACGTCCCATACTGGAGTGGCCGCGGCGGCATTACGCCTCCGGGCGGAAACAACGGCTCTCCGGAAGACTATGCCTGCATTAGCGGCGCATCGTCTGGGCAAATGACTTTGGCTGCAGCAGAGACGGCTTGCGGTGGCGGAATCAGCAGCGTGTGGTTCCCGGATCTTCGCAAGAATGAGTCATTCATTGACTTGGACCTGCTGGTCAAATTCTAATTTGGCTTGCCGGGGCAGGGAATTTGATTGGCCGAATCCGCCGACTTCGGGATGGCCGCTGAATCGTTCGGCGGCTAGGAGTGTTTCGTGATGAGAGATGCGATTTTCATTGTTGGGGCGGTGATTTTTTTCGCCGTCAGCATTTTATATGTTTATGGTTGCGAGCGGTTGAAATAGGGAGCGCATTGCGATGCTCGGAGATATTCTGCTCATCATAGTGAGCGCTTTGATGATGGCTTATCTTGTAGCGGCCATGCTGAAGCCGGAGAAGTTCTGACCATGACCGCCAACGGCTGGTTTCAAATTGGTCTTTTTCTGCTCATCATCCTGGCGATCACCAAACCCATGGGTGTTTATATGGCGCGCGTCTTCACCAGGCAGAAGACATTTCTGGACCCTGTCGCGCGGCCTGTCGAACGCTTGATTTACCGCCTGACCGGCGTCGACGAAACGCACGAAATGCATTGGACCGAGTATACGATTGCGATGCTGCTCTTCAGCGTCGTTTCCATGATTCTGCTTTACCTGATTTTGCGAACGCAGCAATGGTTGCCACTAAACCCGCAGAAGTTCGGCGTTCTGGCTCCTGATCTGGCCTTTAATACCGCTGCGTCCTTTACCACCAACACGAACTGGCAGGCTTATTCCGGCGAAACCACCATGAGCTATTTCTCGCAGATGGCCGGCCTCGCCTTTCACAACTTCGCTTCCGCAGCGACGGGCATCGCCATCGCCATCGCGTTTGTTCGTGGCATCGCGCGGCGGGAAAAGGAAACCATCGGCAACTTTTGGGTCGATTTCATAAGGTCGTGCCTTTGGGTGCTGCTCCCGGTTTGCCTGGTCGTCGCTCTCTTTTTCGTCTCGCAGGGCGCAATTCAGAATTTCAAGCCGTATGTGACTTCGCAGCTTGTTGACCCGCAAACCGTAACCGTCACCGGCGCGGATGGTAAGACAACATCCCAAGTCATCAGCACGCAGACAATTCCCGGCGGTCCGGTTGCTTCCCAGGAAGCAATCAAGATGTACGGCACGAACGGCGGCGGCTTCTTTAACGCCAATAGCTCTCATCCGTTTGAAAATCCCACACCTCTCACGGATTTTGTCCAAATCATTTTGATTTTTGCGATTGGCTCGGGATTGACCTACACACTCGGGCGAATGACCGGTTCGCAGCGCCACGGATGGGCCGTCTGGGGCGCAATGGCGTTTCTCTTTTTTGTTTGCGTCTCTTTTGCTTACCGTGCCGAAGCGCGCGGTAATCCGCTGCTGCACGGTGTCAGTCAAACAGCCAGCGCATCGCAGTCCGGCGGGAACATGGAGGGAAAAGAAGTCCGCTTCGGTATCGCCGATTCGGCACTTTTTGCCACGGTCACTACCGACGCGAGCTGCGGCGCCATCAATGCTCAGCATGATTCCTTCACCCCGCTCGGCGGCATGATTCCGCTCATCAACATGATGTTTGGCGAAGTCGTTTTCGGCGGCGTGGGCGCGGGCCTCTACGGAATGCTCGTCTTTGTCGTCCTTGCTGTTTTTATCGCCGGCCTCATGGTGGGTCGCACGCCCGAATATCTCGGCAAGAAAATAGAAGCCTACGACGTCAAAATGGCCATGCTTTCCGTGCTCATTTTTTCCTTCTTGATTTTGATCTTCACGGCGATTTCGGTCGTGACCACGTTTGGAAAAGCGGCCATCACGAATCCCGGCCCGCACGGCTTGTCCCAGATTCTTTATGCCTACGTTTCCACCGCCGCCAACAATGGCTCGGCGTTCAACGGAGGCAACTGGAATTCCCTTTGGTACAACGTCAGCACGGGTTTCAACACCTTGCTCGGCCGCTTCCTTCCGGTGATCCCGATTCTGGCGCTGGCGGGGAATCTGGCGCGCAAGAAAATCGTGCCTGAATCCGTGGGCACGTTTCCCGTGACCACGCCTTTGTTTGCTTCGCTCTTGGTCGGCGTTGTCGTGATTGTTAGCGCATTGACTTTTTTCCCTGCGCTCAGCCTGGGGCCGGTTCTCGAGCACTTGCTGCTGAACGCGGGAAAGGTTTTTTGAGGCGCCCATGACCAACGCTTCCAATGTACGCGTGAAACCCCTATGGACCTGGAGCATTATCGGGCCCGCCATACTCGATGCGTTTCGCAAGCTGAATCCGCGGACGCTGATGAAAAATCCTGTGATGTTTGTTGTGGAAGTGGGCTCGGTGGCCACGACCATCGCCTTCCTCTATGACCTTGCGAAACACGTGCCCGGAACCGGCTTCAGCATCCAAATCACGCTCTGGCTTTGGTTCACGGTGCTATTTGCGAACTTCGCCGAGGCTATGGCGGAAGGGCGGGGAAAAGCGCAGGCGGATACCCTGCGCAAGGCGCGATTCGAGTCGATTGCACGCCGCCTGACGTGCGATGAGACGATTGAAGAAATATCCGGCTCCAAATTACGCGCCAACGATATTGTGATGGTCGCGGCTGGCGAATTTGTTCCCGGCGATGGCGAAGTCATCGAAGGTGTCGCGTCCGTGGATGAATCGGCGATAACCGGCGAATCCGCGCCCGTCATTCGCGAATCGGGCGGCGATCGCTCCGCTGTCACCGGCGGTACGCGTGTGCTCTCCGACGAAATCAAAGTCCGCATCACGTCGAATCCCGGCGAAACTTTCCTCGACCGCATGATCAAGCTCGTCGAGGGCGCCGCGCGCCAGAAAACGCCCAACGAAATCGCCCTCAACATCCTCCTGGCGGGCCTGACGATCATCTTTCTGCTCGTCTGCGTCACGTTGCAGCCCATCGCCACTTATTCAAATTCTCCGCAGTCGCTCTTCGTCCTCGTCGCTTTGCTCGTCTGCCTCATTCCCACAACGATTGGCGGTTTGCTCTCGGCCATCGGCATCGCAGGAATGGACCGCGTGATTCAACGCAACGTTCTCGCCATGTCAGGCCGCGCCGTCGAAGCCGCCGGCGATGTGGACACTCTGCTCCTCGACAAGACCGGCACAATCACCCTCGGCAACCGTCGCGCCACGGATTTTGTCGCCGCACCGGGTATCAACTTGGCTGAACTCGCGGACGCTGCGCAACTGGCTTCTCTAGCTGACGAAACTCCCGAGGGCCGCTCGATTGTTGTTCTCGCCAAGGAACAATACGGTCTGCGTGGCCGCGATCTTTCTTCTCATAACGCCACTTTCATCCCATTTTCCGCGCATACGCGCATGTCCGGCGTCGATCTCGACGGCCGCCAGATTCGTAAGGGCGCCCCGGACGCCATCGAAAAATATGCTTGCCAGAACGGGCAGGATGCAGTTTGCGCCGAAGTGAAGGAAGCGGTTCGCAAGATTGCCAGTTCCGGCGGGACGCCGCTCCTCGTTGCCGAAAATCGTCAAATCCTCGGCGTTATTCACTTGAAGGACATCATCAAGGGCGGCACGCGCGAACGATTCGATCAGTTGCGTGCCATGGGCATCCGCACCGTGATGATCACCGGCGACAATCCGCTCACTGCCGCGGCCATTGCGCAGGAATCCGGCGTCGATGATTTTCTCGCCGAAGCGAGACCCGAAGACAAACTCGCTTTGATTCGCCGCGAGCAAGCCAAGGGAAAACTTGTCGCCATGGCCGGCGACGGCACAAACGATGCCCCCGCTCTCGCGCAGGCTGATGTCGGTCTGGCCATGAACGCCGGCACGCAGGCGGCGAAAGAAGCCGGCAACATGGTTGACCTCGATTCCAATCCCACGAAGCTCATCGAAGTCGTCGAAATCGGCAAGCAATTGCTCATCACGCGCGGCGCGCTTACCACATTTTCCGTCGCCAATGACGTCGCGAAGTATTTCGCCATTATTCCCGCGATGTTTGCGGCGGCATTTCCGCAATTGAACGTGCTCAACGTCATGGGCCTGCGCACGCCGCAATCGGCCATTCTCTCGGCCGTGATTTTCAATGCGCTCATCATCGTCGCCTTAATCCCGCTCGCCCTGCGCGGGATTCGCTATCGGCCCATCGGCGCGGCGGCCTTGCTGCGTCGGAATCTGCTCATTTATGGCCTCGGTGGAGTGATTGCTCCGTTTATCGGTATCAAATTGATCGACGTTCTGATGGGCTGGATTCACCTGGCATGAGGCGGACATGAAAAAGAATTTGTTGATTGCGATTTGGATGACCATCGTCACCACCGTTCTTCTCGGATTGATTTATCCGCTCGTCGTCACGGGCCTCGCGCAAGCGCTTTTCCCGCGGCAGGCCAATGGCGAACTGATCCACGAAAACGGCAAACTCGTTGGCTCCCGGCTTCTAGGCCAGCCATTTTCTTCGCGCGGTTATTTTGTTTCTCGCCCCTCCGCCGCTGGCCCCGCAGGTTACGATCCCACGCAATCCGGCGGTTCGAATTATGCGGCGACGAATAAGGCGCTCCTCGATCGAGTCTCCGCCGATGTCGCGAAGTTCCATTCGCAAAATCCCAACGCACTCATTCCTGCCGATTTGGTCACCGCTTCCGCTTCGGGCCTCGATCCGCACGTCTCTCCCGCATCTGCTGAATTCCAGGTGCCGCGCGTGGCCCGCGAGCGCGGCATGGGCGAAACCGAACTTCGCGCGCTCGTGAGGACGCACACCGAAGGCCGCCAACTCGGATTCCTTGGCGAGCCGCGCGTCAACGTACTCGCGCTGAATCTCGATCTTGACGCTCATCATCCAATTCACTAAATGCGGCTTGCTCGGTGGAATAGCCGCGTGCGCTCGGCCACATGCGGGAAGGGAATTGCCGTGGAGCTTACAAGTTCAGCGAGACACTGTTCGCCGATTACCCCTGCGAACGCTCGCAATCATCTTGTAATTGTAAGGTCACTTTTTCTCGCGCCGCGCTTTCGACGTGCCGGCGGTCAAAATCTCAAACCGATAACCCACCCACGGCTCGGTGCGTATGTAGCGCGGATGACGCGGGTCAGGTTCTATTTTCTTTCGCAGCTGGTTGATGAACACGCGCAGGTATTCCGTCTCCTCGCCGTAATCCGGCCCCCAGACGGATTGCAACAATCTCCTGTGCGATAATGGCTTTCCAGCGTTGGCCGCCAATTGCCTCAGCAGTTCAAATTCCTTCGGCGTCAGCCGCACCGTTTTCCCTTTCAGCGTCACGCGCCGGCTCTCGAAATCAATCTGCAATTCACCGGAATCCACTGGCGCCAATGCCTCTCCCGTGGACGTTCGCCGCAACGCCGCCCGAATCCGCGCCAGCAGCTCTTCGATCCCAAACGGTTTCGTGACGTAATCATCCGCGCCCGCATCGAGCGCCAGCACTTTATCTTTTTCACCGCTTCTCACGGTCAGCATGATGATCGGAACTTCCGAATGCCTGCGAATTTCCCGGCACGTTTCGAATCCTCCCATGCCCGGCATGTTCACATCGAGCAGCACGAGGTCCGGCCGCGCGTCTTTCATTTTTTCCAGCGCCTCTTCGCCGCTGGGCGCTTCCGTAATCACGTAGCCGTTGCTTGCCAGAGTCGTGCGCATCACGCGACGGATTTGCGGCTCGTCGTCCACCACCAAAATGGTCGCCGCGCTCATGTGCGATTCGCCGCGTTGTGATCGATGGGCAGGCTGAACGTAAACACTGAACCGCGCCCCAATTGGCTCACCACGCCGATTGTTCCTCCATGTGCCTCCACGATCGCCTTCGCGATCGGAAGTCCCATCCCCGTGCCCTGAATCGTGTAGCGATGATCCCTGCCGCGGTAGAATTTGTCGAAGATCAGCCCCAGCTCCAATTCTTCGATACCGGGTCCCTGGTCCGCCACGCTCGTCTGCACGAAATTTCCATTGGACTCCGCGCTGATCGTGATTGGTGCGCCCTCCGCAGAATACGCAACGGCGTTCATCACCAATTGCACCAGCACGTCCTTCGCCCGATTGATGTCCGCGCGCACGGGCGGCAGATTGTCCGCGACTTGCACGTTCACAGTCCGCGCGCCCAGCAAACTCTTGCTTTGCTCCAGCGCCGCCGAGATGATTTCTCGAATGGCATGCGGCCTCAAATCCAAATCGACTTCGCCGGCCTCCAGCCGCGCCATTTCCGCCGCTTCTCCCACCAGGAAATTCAGCCGGTTGGCCTCCTCATTGATCACCGTAAGCAATTCCTTCTGCTGCGCCGCATCGAGCGGCGTCACCCCGAGCAAACTCGTCACCGAGGCCTTGATCGATGTCAGCGGCGTGCGAAAGTCGTGCGTGATCGAATCCAGGAGCGCCGATTTCAGCCGTTCGCCCTCCTGCGCCGCTTCCGTCTTTCCCAGTTGTTCGATGGCCCGCGCTCTCTCAATGGCAATCGCAATCAGCGTCCCCAGCGCTTCGAGCGATTGCCGCGACAAAATCCTTCCCGATATTCCCAGGCTCCCGATGATTCGCACGCCCAGCCGGATCGGCGCGAAACACAAGCTGTTCGCGGCATCCACCTGTATCTCTTCACGCCCGATCACCGCCTTCAGCTTCTCCGCGTCCAGTTGTGGAATGTCCAGGCCTGAGCGGTACACTTTCTGTTTCTCGCCCAGCAGAATCGCCGCCGCTCCCACTTCAAACGAGTCCACGATCTGCCGCGGTATCGCGTTCAGCAATTCGATCGCGTTTCCCGCGCTCAGCAATTTCTGGCTGAAGTCATAGAGTTTCTCGATTTCGCGCGTTCGCCGGTTCGCCTCTTGCGCCAATTGCCGCGCCCTCGCTGCAAGCTGGCTTCCTAGGATTGCCGTCGCCAGGAAAACAAACAGCGCCACCCAGTTCTCCGGATCCGCAATCGTGAGCGTTCCAATCGGCGGCAAAAAGTAGAAATTGAGCGCGAACACCGCCGCGACAGACATCGTGAACGAAACCGCAATTCCCCAGACCGCCGAAACTGCGAGGATCGCCAGCAGTAGCGTCAGCGCAACCGTCGTGGCGTTGACGTGTAAAATCTTGTAGTAAAAAAACGTGATGAACGCCACTATTGCGAGGGACACTACAAATCCCGGGACACGGCTGGTAAGGAGCCTGCGCATCGGCTTATTCTAATCTAGGAACGCCGGAGCCCATAGGGGAGCTGTGCCTGTGCCAAAGACGCCCGAACAATGGCTGGAAGCTGTCTCTCCGAAGAAACAACTCCGGGGCAATCTGAAGGTCTTTCTCGGCTACGCGCCGGGCGTTGGCAAGACTTTCACGATGCTCAGCGAAGCCATTCGCCGCCACGGCCGCGGCGAAAACGTCGTCATCGGCATTATCGAGACTCACGGCCGCAAGGGCATCGCCGAACTTGCTGCCCAGCTTCCTTCCGTTTCTCGCAAGAAAATCGAGTACAAGGGCACACTGTTCGAGGAAATGGACACCGATGCCATCGTGGCGCTCCATCCCCAAATCGTGCTCGTCGACGAGCTGGCGCACACCAACATTCCCGGCAGCAAGCATCGCAAGCGCTACGAGGACGTCCGCGAGATTATTTCTGCCGGCATCGACGTCCTTTCGACGCTCAATATTCAGCATCTCGAGAGCATCGCTCCCACCGTGCGCACCATCACCGGCATTCAAGTGCGCGAAACGGTCCCGGATTGGGTCGTCCGCACCGCCGATGAAGCCGTCATGGTCGACCTGACTCCCGAGGCCCTCCAGAACCGCATGATGCGCGGCGATGTCTACACCACCGAAAAAGTCGAGCAGGCCCTGAAGAACTTCTTTCGCCGCGGCAACCTGATCGCGCTTCGTGAACTCGCCCTCCGCCAGGTCGCCGAGCAAGTGGATCGCACGCTCGAATCCTACATGGAGCAAAAGGAAATCGATGAAAATTGGGCCGTCCGCGAGCGCATTGCCGTCTGCGTCAGCTCCCACCCTCGTGCGCAATACTTGATCGCTCGCGCCGCTCGCATGGCCCGCCGCATCGACGCGGAACTTTACGCCATCTACGTCGATGTCGGCCAGGATACCAATACCGTAACGGAGAAGACCCGCGACGCCAATTTGCAATTCGCCGAAAGCCTCGGCGCAAAGGTCGTGCGCGTCAAAGGCGACAATATCGCTGTGCCTGTCGCCAATTTCGTTCGCGACAAGCACATCACGCAAGTCATCTTCGGACGCTCCGCCGTCGAAGGCTGGCGCAAATTTCTCTACATGACCGCGATTAATCGCTTCCTTCGCGCCGCCCCCGCCGTCGACGTCCACATCGTCACCCAGGAACCCGACTAACCCGCCGCCGGCGGACGATTTCCGGCCTTTTCTCGTCGGTTTCATCGCTCATTCTCCGCCGCTTGAGTTCCTGTAGGTCTATGACTCTAATCACATCCGCAATGCGCATCTTCAAGAATTAAGACGCGCGTCAGATAAGTTTTCTCTTAATTTTAGCGCCCGTGTTCCTGCCGAAATCCCATCGCCGAGATTACATAACTATTACAATAGCCGCTCCGCGTTCGTGTTACGTTCGAAATCATGAACATCTTTGAACACGACAAAACTTTTTCTCAACCCGTTAATTGGACCACCACTTTAATCATGCTTGGCTTTCATATCGGCGCCATTGCTGCGTTGTTTATGTTCAGTTGGAAAGCGCTTGCGCTGGCTGTTTTCCTTTGGTGGGTTGCCGGCAGTCTCGGCATTGGCATCGGCTATCATCGCTTGCTCACTCATCGTGGCTACAAGACTCCGAAGTGGATGGAGTACTTTCTCACCATCTGCGGCACGTTGGCCCTGGAAGGCGGACCCATTCCTTGGGTCGCCACGCACCGTGTCCATCATCAGAACACGGACAAAGAAGGTGATCCGCATTCGCCTCGCGATGGCGGTTTGTGGGCGCACATGGGCTGGATTATGACCGGACGCGCCATGCACAACAATGCGAAAGACCTCCTGCCCTTTGTTCCCGATCTGCGCAAGGACCGGTTTCAAGTTTGGATCAGTGAATGGCACTGGATTCCCATCACTGTGCTCGCCGTTGTGCTCTTCGCGATTGGCGGCTGGCAATTTGTATTCTGGGGAATCTTCTTGCGAACAGTCGTCGGCCTGCATTCCACCTGGCTCGTAAACTCCGCCACGCACATGTGGGGATCGCGGCGGTTCATCACTGCCGATACATCCAAGAACAGTTTTTGGGTCGCCATACTTACCTTCGGCGAAGGATGGCATAACAATCACCACGCGGTTCCGCAAGCCGCGCGTCACGGCATTGCCTGGTATGAAGTCGATTTGAACTGGTACGGAATTTGCGCTTTGCGCGCCCTCGGCCTCGTCTGGGACATCAAGCGGCACAAAGTCGGACAACCGGGAGGCCGCCACGTGGCGATCGCGGGCAAACCTTCGCAAGCCGCGGCTCCACTCGCAATTTCCGCCGGCGACTGAATCGCTCGCCCGGCCCCAATGGTGCCCGCGGCAGGCCGCGGTTGCCGGAAACTGTTCTTGCGGCTTCTCCTGATGTCGTGCTGACTCGACTCTGGCGTAAACTATGGTGTCATGCGCATAACGCGCCGCACCAAAGCCATCGCGTTCTTCATCGCCCTGGGCGTTTGTCTCGTCGCCCTGGCCGTCGCTCTCAATGTCACCTGGGTCATCGACCACTGGCGGCAGGTTGTCCCTCTCATCCTCGGCTTCATTCTTTTTGGATTGCTTATCGCGGGCCTTACGGTCAACACAATCTTCCTTGTCCGCGAGATTCGGCGAAATGAGCAGCAGGACAGCTTTCTCAATGCCGTCACCCACGAATTAAAAACGCCCATCGCCTCCATTCGCCTTTACCTGGAAACTCTGCAGAGCCGCAAATTGGATGACGCCAAGCGCCTCGATTTTTACCGCATCATGCTCGAGGATACCGATCGGTTGCTGGGAACTGTCGACCAGGTCCTCAAAGCCGGAGAAGTAAAGCATGGAATCGCGAGAAAGAACTGGCAGGAGGTCCAATTCTCCACGATTGTCCGCGACGTCCTTGCTCTCGCGCGCGTGCGCCAAAATTTATCTCCAGAGGCATTGCGTTTGGGCGTCATTCCTCCGGCGGAAATCACGGTCATGGGGAATCCCGAGGAGCTCCGCACCGCTGTATTCAATCTTCTCGACAACGCCATCAAATACTCCGGCGACAAGAAAGACATCGTTGTCGATCTGCTTTCGCCAAATATCGACACCGTTTTGCTGCGCGTCCACGATCAGGGCGCCGGCATCTCGCGCAACGAACTCAAGCGCATCTTCAGGCGCTTCTATCGCGCGTCGAGTCCCATTACGGACAAGGTGCGGGGAACTGGCCTTGGTTTGTTCATCGTCCGCTCCATCGCGCGCCACTATGGCGGCGACGCCTATGCCGAAAGTGACGGTGAAGGGCGCGGCAGCACCTTCACCATTCGTCTCCCCAGGGTGTACCACGCGTGAGCCGGATTCTTATCGTTGAAGATGAATCCCATCTCGCGCAGGGGCTGCGCTTCAATCTGGAAGCGGAAGGCCATTCCGTGCAGATTTGTGACAAGGGCGAGGATGCGCTCAAGCGCGTTCTTGTGGACGGCGAAGTTTTCGATGTCCTTGTGCTGGATGTTATGCTCCCGGGCAAGGATGGCTTTTCGGTTTCGCGTGAATTGCGTGATGCGCAGAACTTCACGCCTCTCCTCATGCTGACGGCCCGCGGACGCCCCGAAGATGTCCTCAAGGGATTTGAATCCGGTGCTGACGATTACTTGCCCAAGCCATTTAACCTGGCGATTTTGATCGCCCGGATCGACAGTCTATTGCGCCGCAAGAAGTGGCTCAGCCCCTCGCATTCCGCCTCGGCGGAACATCCGGAGCCCGCGGCCGATTCTCCGGACGTCTTTCGCTTCGATGACAAAGTCGTGGACTTTCACAATTTCCAGTTGCATGTCGGTGGCCGCGTCATTCCCCTGACCCTGATGGAATTGGAATTGTTTCGCTGCCTGATCCGCGGCAGCGGTCGTCCCGTCTCCCGCAAGAAAATCCTGCGCGACGTTTGGAATCTCCACGAAGACACCGACACACGCGCCATCGATAACTTCATCGTCCGTTTGCGCCGGTACATTGAGCGCGACCCTTCCAAACCCCGTTTTCTGCTTACCGTTCGAGGCTTAGGGTACCGTTTCGTTCCCAATCCCAGCCTCGAGAATCCGCGCCGCTAGTATCTCGAAGACCTCCAGAAATTACGCCTCGCACCCAGCAGGATAATCATTTCGAAACACCTGGCCCAGATTGGAACTGAAGTACTAGTGTTTCATTCCGGACCAATCCGCAAAATGGCGCATGCTTCCGACATGCGTGTCCATTACTGAGTAAGCCTTCCGGGACAGTCGGCCGCAGACAAAATTGGACGAGGGGAGAAAAGTTCAATGAAAGTTTCGTGGAGAGCTGTTTCAGGGGTCGTGCTCAGCGCTGTGATTGCGTTGGTGGTGATTGCGCCTGGCCTTCAGGCAGGGCCGGCTGCTCAGGATAAATTTACGTTGCCGTTCGATGCTCAATGGGGGAAAACGTCGCTTCCGGCAGGCGTGTATACGCTTTCGGTCGATCGCCTGACTTCGAACGGAACGATCCACGTCGCCCGTGGAACCCAATCTGTGGGCATTATGCTCCCGCAGCTGTTTGACTACACTCAAAATCAGAGCAAGAATCCCGAATTAGTTTGCATTCGCAACAATGGAGTGGTCACCGTCCGCGCCTTGCGCTTGCCCAGCGTTGGCACGTTCTATTTTCCTCTGCCGAAGGACTTGAAGGTTTTCATGGCGCAGCAGCCGCAGATGATTGAGACCGTCTCGCTCGAAGCAACCGGCGAATAGCTCCGCCACCGGCGGTTCGCACCCAGGGCCATCGAATACTTCGAGGCCGGATGAGGGAAGACCCCCTGCAAAGGGCGTTCGCCCAAAGTCCGGCTTTTTTAGTTTCGTTCGACTTCGCGGTCAGCCCTGCGTAGGATGTGAAACGAAGCAGCTCGGTGAATCGGTTTGCGCCCGCCAGCGCCGCTCATGAAGGTGCGCATTTGACTTCGCTCGCATACTGGCTTCCAAGAGCCTTTGTCGCGACATTCTGCTTTCTAGCCTCGGCATTCCCGATCGTCCCACGTCAGCAGGCAACCGGTGGATCTGCGGGCGGGTTCATTAAATCCACATCGATAGTCGTGAATCTATATGCCATCGTTGAAGGACACCACGGCCAGTTGATTCGAGATCTGAACAAGTCTGATTTCGAACTGAATGATGAGTCGAGTGCGCAGAAAATCGAATACTTTTCGCAAGAGACGAATGTGCCGTTGAGTTTGGGCATCGCGCTGGATACCAGCGTAAGTCAGGCTCATTTGCTGGCGACGGAGCAGGGCGCGGCGAAAAGCTTTTTGCGTTCCGTCTTGCAGCGTGGCGATCAGGCGTTCGTGATGAGTTTCGACGTCGATGTGCGCTTGCTCAAGGATTTTACCGGCGCGCCCGGTGAATTGGCTCAGGCGATTGATTCCGCGGAAATCAACGAAACAGGAAAAAGCATCCTGCAGGCGAATGTGGCGGCCTCCACGGGAGGCACGCATCTCTATGACGCGGTTTATCTGGCCTCCAATGAATTGATGAATGCACGCCATGGGCGCGAGGTGTTGGTGCTGGTGACCGACGGGGAGGATCAAGGCAGCAAGAGCAATCTGCAAGAATCAATCGACGCGGCCGAAAAGGCCAACGTGATCGTTTATTCCATTGTCGTAAGCGATCCGGAGTTTTACTCCTTGATGGGCGTGGCATATCACGGCGACGCGCAAGTTCGCAAGCTCGCTCGTGCAACGGGAGGCCGCACGATTCGAGTGAGATCCATCGAACAAATTGGGCAGGCGTTCGAGCAGATCGAGCGCGAGCTTCGTTCGCAATATCGGCTGGGCTATTCTCCCGCGAATCTGCGCCACGACGGCTCCTTTCGGCGGATTCATCTGAAAGTCCGCGGGCACAATTACATTGTCCGGACCCGCACTGGCTACTACGATCTCAGCAACGAGAAGACGAGCATGAAGAGTTCCGCTCAGTGAAGCGGAATCTGCTGCCCCGCCGGGAACATCGAGGCCCCGAACATAAGTGCTGACCTGGGTTTGCGAACACACGCAAGATTTTGTCATCGCCCCCAGTCTCGGGGCGCCCGTCAGGCTATCCTGAGATAGAGTCACAATAAGAATAAACAGATATAATCGTTGTGTATGATTCCTGCTTCCTACAGACCGCGGAAAAAGTTCATGGAGCTGGCTGTCGCGGAGGCCAAGCGCGCCGGTGACCGCGGAGACTATCCGATTGGAGCGGTCATCACGCGCCTTACGGGCGGCCGCGAAGTGGTCATCGCCAGCGCCGGTAACCGGGTTAAAACCTCGGGATCAAGCATCAAGCATGTCGAGTTGGAGACGCTCAAATATGTATCCAGCGGCTATGGCCGGTATCTGCCCGACTTTGTCCTCTACTCCACGCACGAGCCTTGTGCCATGTGCGCCGGCGCCTGCGTGTGGTCTCGAATTGGCGCGGTCGTCTACGGCGTTTCTCAAGAAGACATTGCCGCTTATGGACGCAAGCGCGGCACGGAAGACTTCAAGTGGCGAGCTTGTCTCATCTCCTGTCGGCTCGTCTTCGAAAAGGGCAATCATCGCATTCCCGTCACCGGCGGTTTTCTCCGCCAGGAATGCCAAAAACTCTTCAGCTACAGGCCTGCGCACCGGTAACAGATGCGAACTCGATTTCCCGCCGCTCCTATGCTCTCGATACCCGATTACGCGCTAAACGCACAAATCATGGCTTGCTCGGTCCGTATCGAACCGAGCATGAAATTGAAGTTCGAAGCGAACCACCATTAAGTATTAAGGCCGCCGTCCCGAATCGTTGAAAACAAATTGCGCAGGAAACTGGCGCGCCCCAGGGGGACGATCGTAGAACTTTTCTGCGGGGATTCGTGGCGGGTATGTCGCAATTTGAGCTCCCTGCCGGACTTAGCCTGTAGCCTGTTCGGAACCCCTGGGGAACTTGTCCCGTAATCCGGCTTCCATGATAGGTTTTTGTCAAGAGGGCAAAAACTCTCCTGGCGCGCTTCGGAGGAGCGCGCCAAAGGAAACGAGGCGTAGAAATATCGTTGCATCCGACGGACATCAGGGTCACTCTTAGCAAGAGCAAATCAAGATTTCGGCCAGGCTGCATTTAGGCCATTCCTGGGAATGGCTTCCAGGCGCGATTCGCTTCCCCCTTCCTTAGAAACAGACTCCCAAACTGAAGTACCCGGCGATCATGGCTGCCGAGCGAGTGAACCGTCGAAAGCATCCGCGCATCCGCGCGCCGAAAGGCATGTGGGTGGGATGGAGATCCGCGGCCCAAACGAGCACTGCGCGCGCGGAAAACATGGGCCTGGGAGGACTGTTTCTGCGAACGGAGAACCCCGCGAGCAACGGATCGATGCTTGAGCTAGTTTTTGATTTGCCGACGGGCGAGGTTCGCGCGCGTACGATCGTGCGTAGATCGATGCCGGGGAGAGGCATGGGCGTACAGTTCACCCAGATGCGGCCAGAGGACCGAGCGAGGCTGAATCGATATTTGACCCGGGAAGTAGCGATGCAAGAGATTCCAACCGCCCTGCCTCGAACTGAGTCTCAGCCCAGCAATTCCTGTCCCGTGCTCGTTCCGCAAACAGAGGAGATGGTTCGGGAGCGATTCGAGAAGGAGGTCCAGAAGCTGATCGAGCTGACTGGGAAGGGAACGTATTATCAACTTCTGAGAGTTACGTCTGAATCTTCTAGGGACGAAGTCAAGAGAAGGTATTACGAGCTGGCTCGGAAATTTCATCCGGACAGGCATTCGGGAGGCGGCGAGTTGATGGGACGTCTTAAAGAGCTGATGACCATTACCACGGAAGCTTACAGGACCATCGAGAACGAACAGAGGCGAGCCGAGTACGACAAATCGCTGGCCGATTTCGGCGCTTTTGACCTGCGCCGGCAGAAAAGCAAAAGTGAGGAATCGCTGCAAGAATGGCTCAAGCGAGCCAACGAGTGCCTGCGCGCCGGAAACTTCGCCGGGTCGATCGTGTCGCTGCGCAAATGCACGGAAGCGGCTCCGGACAACGCGTTGTATCACGCCATGCTGGCGCGCAGCCTGGGCAGCCTGCCTCAATACCACAACGAGGCGCTCGAGCATTTTCAGCGGGCGATCGACCTCGATCCCTGGAAAGAAGCGGTCTACCTTCAGTTTGCCGATTTGCTGGAAACGATGCAGCTGGCCAGCCGCGCCAGCGCGGTCTATGCGCGGCTTCTGGAAATCAACCCGATGCAAGACAAGGCTCGCGAGCGGCTCGGCTCGCTCGGAGGCAAGAGAAAAGGCGAAAGAACTCCAGGGCGAGTGTCGCAACTGTTCGGGAAAAAGAGCTGAATCAAAATAGCCTTTGCAAGCGCGCTCGATGGCACACTCAAATTGTTCTGCGCAGACGCGGCGTACTCGGAAACTTGATTGCGGAAGACCGTCTGAACCGGCAGCGGTTACTGGACAAGCGAAGCTTGATCGGTTTCATATGCACCAGCGCGGATTCAGTTCGAAACGAACAAAAGGGTATTGTCCGAACTCCTTGAAGATAAACCGCCTCAAAAACTGGCGCGCCCGGAGAGATTCGAACTCCCGACCCTCTGCTTCGAAGGCAGATGCTCTATCCAGCTGAGCTACGGGCGCGTTTCAAGACAAATATCCGGTTTGTTTGCTGCGCGCAACGATTTTCTTCCGCAACGTGGAAATTCAGGGTTCGAGGACGCCAGCATCGGCATCTGTCGGGTTGTGAGCATTCAGCGCGGATGCCGCCCGCGTCCAAACGTGAACACCACGCCCGACGCGACGTAAAGATTGTTCTGCTGGGTTTGCAGGAAAGGAGTGTGAAAATAATCCACATCGATCGCTCGCAGCGACCAATGCCGCGTCAGCGGAATATCGAATCCGCCGCCCGTTTTGTACGAAAATCCGTTCTCGGAATATTTCGACGCTGGCCCCGGTCCTGTCACGTTCAAATCCAGCCGCGAACCGCCGACGAAAAACTCAGCAAACGGCGTCACCGGAAGAAATCTCCGGTGAAGAAAAACGCGCGGCCCAAAATCGTTCGTATAAATTCGCGTGGTTGCGCCGGGAATTGTCCCAAACTCCGCGATGCCGTCACCATAGATTTGCAGCCACGACGTCACGTTCAGCGCGAGCGAACCGTAGGCGCCGTTCATGTTCGGCCAGCCGGGTCCCGCGTTGAATTGCGTGAACGCGTAACCCCCGCTCACTTCGATCGTCTTGCCGCGATGCAGCCCTTTTGCGCGCCCCTGCGCCGAGGCGGGCATCGCCATCAAAATCATCGCCCATGCCACCACGACCCGCCTCAGCATGTTCCTGCCTTTCCCCGGGCACGCGGCCCAACTCCGTTTTTTGTATCGCTCGCCTCGTAATCGATGAAGGCAACTGACTGGGGATCTCTAGAGTGACAACTTTTCGCATTACTTTCAACTCGCCCTCTCCCGGCGCGTCCTATGCATCACGGGTCAGCCGCCTGGCCGCTCGGCGTTTCTCGCGTGCCGCCCGTCCCGCCGTGCTAGAATCGCGCAACGTCACGTGCGGCCTTCCGTGACCCAGCCCGCATGCTCGAACGCGCCTCGCATCGCCCGCTCGCGAAACTCGCGAAGATTCTCGACCTCCTCCAAATCTGTTACGGCAAGCCCAAGCCGCCTCAGCTCACCGATCCTTATGAGATGCTCCTGCATCGCAACGCCGGCTATCCGCAATCCGACGACCTCTGCGACAAGGGCTTTCTCGCGCTGCAAGCGGCCATCGGCCTCGAGCCCGAGAAAATTCTCGCCGCGCCCGCCGCGAAGCTTCGCGAAGCCATGCGCGGCAGCGGGATGAAACCCGAGCTGCGCGCGCGCCGCCTGAAAGAGATCGCCGCTCGCATCCTCGACGAATTTTCCGGCGACCTTCGCGCCGCGCTTCGCCGCTCGCCCGCGAAAGCCCGGGCCGCGCTGAAACAATTCTCCACCGTCGGCGACTCGACCGCCGAAAAAATCCTGCTCTTCGCGAAAATCGCGCCGGTCGCCGCGCTGCCGTCGAATTGCATCCACGTTCCGTTGCGGCTGGGCTTGGGCGCGGATCCCGCGCTCGCGCAAACCAACTGGAGCCGCGCCTACCGTTCCGCGCAGGAAGCCATCGCCGCGCAGCTTCCCGAAAACTTCCCCGCGCGCCTCCGCGCTTACCAGCTCCTGAAAACCCACGGCCAGCAAACCTGCAAGCTCGCGAATCCCCTCTGCGACGACTGTCCCGTCTCCCGTGTCTGCCCCTTCTACCTCCACCAGCCGCTCTTTTGATCAGCCTTGCCGCAAGCCATCGCTCGCTTGACACTCTTGCGCGTCGAGCGTAGTGTCTTGCCACTTCAAATCCATCCGTCTCTCGAGGAGGGAATCATGCCCAGCCGCGCGAAATCTGCCGTTTCCAGAATTCTCGTTCCCGTGGTCGTCGGTGCCATCGGATTCATCAATCTCTCCGAGCGCCCGCGCTTCCAAGCTTTTCATACCGTCGACGTCATTCAACTCCTCGCCACCGGCATGTGCTTCGGCGTCGCCCTCGCCGCCATCTTCGTCCTCCTCCGCAAATCCCAGCCGCAATAAATTTCCGCCTGCGATGTGGACCGCACTCCGCAGTCTGTCGGTTCCTGCGCTCGACTTCAAAATTAGACGCGCAGGAAGGATTGGCCGGGCGGCGGATTTCAATCACCGGCCCAGCAGCGGGGAATTTTTCCTGTTGCAGTTAACTCGGATGACCCAGAGAGCGAATGTCCTTAACCCCGGCTCGTGCCTGCAGACTCTTCTGAGCGGCGGCGCCCGAAAAAGTCCGCGACAATCCATGCCGACCCGGCGATCGCCAGAGTCTCCAGACCTTCGGACCAGTTCACAAAACTATGGTGATTGGCAACGAGCGCCGGCAGCCACACCAGCAACCCGAATCCCACGAGCATCGCCGTGGTCAATCGCGACGCGAGCAAGACCATCACCCCCGTGAGCAGCGCGATACTGGCAAGAGCAAACGCAGCGGTCGTTGCAACCGCCCAGAACATTTGCCCCGGCGGAATCCATTTCGGAACAAGACTCGCCGTCGAAGAAAGATAGAAAAGCTGTTCCAGCGCGAACGAAATAGAACAAATACCGAACGAGTAGTACCCGATCTGCGCCCATCTTGACCTTCGTCCCGCCGCGATTCGGCCGGAACACGCAAACAAAATCAACGCCCCGGAGACGTATGAGAATTGCTCGAAGAAGTTGCCAAAGTTATTGTAGACCAGCGGATGCTTAATGATGAACGGTACGCCCAGCAACGCGAAGAAGAGGTAGATTGCGCCCAGCGCCGCAGCACCGGCACGCGCCGTTCCCGGCCAAAGAACGGCTACGCCTCCCAGGATTTCGATGACGGCCAGGATGTAGATGAGAATCCCGCGGTGAGGAACGCCTGCAAGCGCGTCGTAGTTATGCCACACGAGCGCGCAGATGCCGGAACCAATCGTCGTCAAGCCATAGACGTAACGCCCAAGAGAATATTTCATTTCAGCGCCTTTGCCGGAACGAGTGCCGATACCTTATATCAATCCTCGCACGCTGTCATCCCGCGCCGCTCCCCCGGCCGCTGTCATTCCGAGCTTGCCCGCCGCGGCGGGCGAGGATGCGACTAGCATCCGACGAGCCTGCCTGCCGCTTTGCTTTTCGTTGTCATCCCGAACCCAGCCCGCTGCCTTTGCGGGATAGCGGTGAGGGATCTGCTTCTTGTTCTTGTAGGGGCGACCCTGCCTGCCG
>JBARCY010000161.1:0-18859 GCA_049794595.1 Candidatus Acidiferrum sp. | reverse complement strand
CCTCGACCAGCGCCTCAATCCGCTCTTCCGTGCGCTGTTCCTGAGTCATCTCCGGCTCGTGCTCCGAAATACGCGCCAGCGATTCCGCCCCCTCCAGAAAAACGCGCACTGGCCAAACCAGCCACATCGCCCCCCGAATCAGCGGCAACAACGGCAGCAGCCAGCGCCCCGTCGTGCGATATAGCAGCATGTCCGGGATAAAGTGCATCGCGATCACGACTTCCAACGTCAAAAACACGACAAATTCCAGCGCCGATTCCCACGTCCCCGAAACGAAATACACCACTCCACGCGTCGTCTCGAGCACAAGGAACGCCAGCCAAAAATGCCCCAGAATGCGGAATGTCCGCCCCCCGCTGCGTCGCTTAATTCGCAGCTTCGGCTCGATCTCCGCTTCGAAAATTTCCAGATGCTCGTGAACGCGCCCGGTATTCATGCGTCCGAGCTCGCGATAAATCAGCGTGAGGTAGGAAAAAATGGGCAGCCCAAAGGCGAGCAAAATGACGCCCACGGAGTAAACCCATGTATACGTGTTCATGCCAGCCTGAATCTTCGCCGCATCTTCAGCTCGATGCGGCTCATCTCGCCCCGGTCCGTTTCGTGGTCGTAACCCATCAAATGCAGCAAGCCGTGCAAAATCAGCACGCGCAATTCATCGCTCAAACTCCGCCCGTTCTTCTTTGCATACCGCCGCGCCGTCTCAGGCGCAATCGCAATATCCCCCAAATAACTCTCTTCCTGTCGTGATCCCGATTCCCCTCGCCTCTTCTCTTTGCCCTCTGTGTCCTCAGCGAACTCTGTGTAATTTTTTTTCCTTTTCTTTGATCGACCTCGCCCAGTTTTCCCCGCCGGGAACGACAGCACATCCGTAGCTCCCGCCTTCTTCCGAAACCGCTCATTCATCCCCGCGATGTCTGCATCCCTCACAAAACAAACCGTAACTCCAAGCTCCTCTACCCCCAACTCCATCATCACGCTCCGCAAAAACATCTCAAGCGGTTTCCGAGTAATTCGCACGCCCCGCTGCCGGTTCACGATCATGCTTGCTGATTTTCTTTGCTTTGCTCTTTCCCGCTTCGCTCAGCGGCCGCGCCCGTCTTCCCGTTCCCCACGCCGCCCGTCGCATTCACCCCGCGCTGCGGATGCGCCACGTCATAATCCTCATAAGCCCGAATAATCTGTTGCACCAGATTGTGCCGCACCACATCCTTCTCCCCGAATTGCACCACGCCAATCCCCTCGATCTTCCCGCACACGTCCAGCGCCTCGATCAATCCAGACTTCTTCCCCTGCGGCAAGTCAATCTGCGTGGTATCCCCAGTTATCACCGCTTTCGAATTAAATCCCAGCCGCGTCAAAAACATCTTCATCTGCTCGCTGGTTGTATTCTGTGCCTCATCCAAGATCACGAATGAATCATTCAGCGTCCGTCCCCGCATAAACGCCAGCGGCGCAACCTCAATAATTCCCTTCTCCAAAAATTTCTCCAGCCGGTCCGCGTCCAGCATGTCATATAGCGCGTCATACAGCGGTCGCATATAAGGATCTATCTTCTGCTGCAAAGTTCCTGGCAAAAACCCCAGCCGCTCCCCCGCCTCGACCGCCGGCCGCGCCAAAATAATTCGATTCACCTGCTTCGTCAGCAGCGCGCTCACCGCCATCGCCACCGCGATATATGTCTTCCCCGTCCCTCCCGGCCCGATCCCAAACATCATGTCGTGATTCTCGATCTCCTCCATGTACCGCCGCTGGCTGGCATTTTTCGGCGTCACCTGCTTCTTCCCAAACGACCGCGTCCGCGCCGGCTCAAACATCCCCCGCGGCGATTCGTGCGGCTCCTCCGTTGCCACGCGCATCAGCGATTTCACTTCCGTGCTAGAAAGCGCCCGCCCGTGCCGCGTCAAATGGTTATATTCCTCGACGATTTTCACTGCCTGATCCACGCTCTCCTGCTCGCCCTCAATCGTCAGCCGCGTATCGTGCAAATGCGTCCGCACGCGCAGCGAGTCCTCCAGCAAACGCACATTCTCATCTAGCGTGCCGAAGAACGGTTCAATTTTTCCGGATATGTGTACGGTACGTCTCATCCAAGTGGAAGGTCTGCCTGCTAAGGAAGCCGCGTGGCCGATGGGATTCCTCCTCGCGATCGGTGACCCTGCAACAGTCAACTCAGGAAGAAACTTCTTCCACCCTAACGCACCCCCGCCCCATAATCAAGTTACGCTCTCGTTACAATTTTGATTTTATGAAGCACCCCGCCAGCGAGCTCCTGCATCTAAACCTTTGTCATTCAAACGTTTCGAGCGTGTCTTCCCGCATCCCGCACGTAACCTGTCCTCTGGTACGAAAGCGCTATAGACCGGTACTTCCGGCAACGCGAAGATGTCTCTCGACGCTGACACAGAAGAATAGCCGCAATTTCTCATCGCTGAGGGGTAAGTAAGAGCATGAGCAGCAAACTTTGGATTGTAGCCGCGTTCGCGGGCTTGGCAGTCACTCTGCCTTCCTCCGCCGCAGACCACTCCGACTCTGGCGCCGCTGTTTCAAGCCCAGTTCGCGGCACCGTCGTTTGCCGCGGCGTCCAAAATGTCCCTGTCACCGCCGACCCCGAACAAGCTCTCCCGCTCCACGTCATCGCCAGCCTAAATTGCGGCGACCAAGTCGCCATCGTTTCCGATTCCCAAGGCTACGCTGTGCAAGTCAGCACGCACGACGGCAAGACCGGCTACGTTGCGCGCATGTATCTCTCCGCATCTCCCGCAAAACCAGTCGCCGCTCCTCAACCCGTCGATGCCGCCGCCAACCCCAACGGCATCGCCCGCTGGCAATTGGGTGCTCCCGGCACCGACCATTTCTATAACGGCCCCACCATGGTCGAGTCCCTCACCGCCAACGGCATCACCGTACAAGTCTCCCTGCAAGACACCGGCTGGAAACTCCGCGCCACTGTAGCCATCGCCAACGCCAGCAACGCCCAAGTGCACTTCAATCCCTCCGGTTTCACGCTTGACGAACTTACCCCACGCCTGCGCCCCCTCCGCTATCAAAATCCCGAAGATTTCTCCAAATCCCCTACTCATCTAGTCTATGCGACGAGGTCCAGCGCCATCGCCCCAGCCTCCGCCGTCTACGTCAGCGCCATCACGCAAACGCGCCGCGTCATCATCGCCGCTCCCAATTTCCTAGCCGACCAATCTCAACCCGACCAAGCCTCCGCACTGGTCGAAGCCACCCTCTCCACAGGTGAAAAATCCGCCGGCTCCGTCTGGTTCGAGCGCGCCAAAAATTCCCACCAACTCAACTTCCGCGTCTTCGTCGACAACCAAATCTTCGAATTCCCCCTCTCCTTCCCTCAGCGCAACTAAACACGCATTTAGTTCAGTTCAGGGCTCATCGCGGCCTCCAATGAAGTCTTATTGGAGGTCTTATTGTTTGTATTCGTGATGTTTAGGAGGGGAGCGATGAGGCGATGGGACCGGCTAGTGGATTCCTACATGGAGGAATACCGGGCGAGGGGAGTTAGTTCGCAGACGATAGCGTACACGGAAGCTCGGCTGAATAAGTGGGGGCGGTGGCTTAAGGGCCAGCGCCCCAGGATCGGGATCGAGGACATTGATGCGGAGATGCTCACGCAGTACATCGGGAAGCGTGCCAGTTTTCGTGCTAAGGCGACCGTGTACGCGACGTTGAGCACGATGCGGGGCTTCGGTGATTACCTGGTGCGGCAGGGATTGTGGAAGATCAACCCGTTGCGTTGGATGAAAGGCCCGAAAGTCACGCCTTACAGTCGCCTACCGAAACGGATCGACCACGTGCACATGGAAGCGATGTGGCGAGAAGCAGCGAAATGCCATGGTAACTACAGTGCGCATTTATGGGTGACGGTGCTGGCGATGCTTTACGGCAGTGGTCTGCGCCGCGGCGAGCTCGAACGGCTGAATCTGGAACATTTTGATCGCGCCGAAGGAACGTTGCGTATCGATGGGCGCAAGACAGGTCAAGAACGTTGTGTGCCATTGCCGGAGATGGTGTTGCGCTGCCTCGAAGCATACCTTCCTCTTCGTCACAACCAGTTGGAAGCAGCGGGTAGTTGTGGTGAGTCCGGCTTGCTGGTGAGTCGTGCGGGCCAACGTCTATCGGGCATGTCGATCAGTCATGGGATACACGCGATTGCGCGTCGTGCGCAAGTTCCGATGCACAGTCTTCATCAGTTTCGGCATAGCTGCGCTTCTGATCTGCTGGAAGCAGGAGTGCATCTGGCGGAAGTGCAACGCATTTTGGGGCATTGCGCTATACAGACCACGGTGCGTTACACGCATATTGCCGATCCGCAGCGCCGTGCCGCGATGATGCTTCATCCCATCAACGATTGGCTCTCGGAACGGAGGGGGATCGCATGAAAACAACGAAGAAAGCGGCCACCATGGACCCGCTGATCGAGGGCTATCTAGGTTATCTCGATAAAATTGGACGCAAGGTACCGCGCACGATTGTGGATGTACGTTGCACCTTGCGCCGCGCTATCTCGGGACTTGAAAAAGTGCGGCCAGGCGTGGAGCTGTGGCATCTCAAGCTGGAAGATTATTTGCACTGGCTGGAAGCGGGGCGACAGTGTGGCTGCACCGAGAGCAGCTTGGCGAAGTATCTGAGCCACGTGCGAGGGCTGCTCGATTATGCATGGCGCAGCGGCCGCACGGAACGCAACGTTCTCGATGGATTCAACCTTCAGCAGACCGTGCGGCGTGAGGAACCAAGATCGCTGGGCTTAGAAGAAGCGGAACGACTTGTAAAAGCCACGGAAGCACCCGGGCCGTCTGCACGACGCGATCGCTTGATCGTTTTGCTGCTCTACGGCTGCGGGTTACGCACTCACGAACTATGTGCGCTTGACGTGGCGCATGTAAATCGTGAGCGCCACGAACTCCTGGTCTTGACAGCGAAGGGCGACCGGCCGCGCGCGGTTCCCATTCCAGAGGCCATCTTCACGGAACTACTTGCCTATCTGCTGGAGCGCGGAAAACGCGGCCCATTGTTCCGGACGAACATTCGTAAACGGCGACTGCGCGTAAAGGACGTATGCACGGTTGTCAGCTCCGCTGCGGCACGAGCTGATTTGTCCGCCGACATCACACCGCGAACCCTGCGACACAGCTTCGCCACGCATTTGATGGATCGCGGCGTCGATCTTGCCATCATTGCCTCCTTGATGGGCCATCGCAGTCCTCAGGAGACCGGCGTCTATCTCCATGTCTTACCGGGACGGCCACAAGCCGCTGTGCGCACTCTGCCGATAGGAGGCCGCTCATGAAATGGTCATTCTGGATCGAGCTCTACATCCGCACCCATTGCGTCGCAAGAGGTCTACGGCCGCTCACACTGTCGGCATATGAAGATGCCCTGAAGCAGTTCCATGAATGGATGCGCGTCCTGCGCGATGATCTTGCTCCGGATCAGATTACCGCTCGGGATGTACTTGCCTATCTACAACATTTGCGCGAAGTGCGCGGCAACGGCGATTCATCCGTAAATCGCGCTGTGGTTATCCTTCGCCGTTTTTATTGCGCGATGGTAGCCATGGGATACCTCGACCATAAGGCCAACCCCTTGGTCGGATTTCCATCGATCAAGGCCGTACCTCGAAAGCTGCCGGTCGCGCTTTCCTCCGAACAGGTCAGTCGACTGTTGACCGAACCTGAGGAAGATACCGTTATCGGCCTGAGGGATCGCGCCTTGCTGGCGTTGCTCTACGGCACCGGCATCCGTGCATCCGAATGTTCTTCACTCTGCAACGGACAAGTCGATCTCAGTCAACTCACCATCAGAGTACGAGGCAAGGGTGGTCATGAACGCATGATTCCGTTGAACCCGCAACTCGCCGAAGTGCTGCGAACCTATGTACAGGCTCGCGGGCCGGCTCTTCCGACCACACCTTTTTTTCGCTCACGTTTCGGACGTTCGCTGGGCCGCGGCAGTATCTATGAGCGCGTGCGCACCTGGGGACAACGCAGTCGCGTCGGCATCACTCTCTCACCTCATCGCATGAGGCACACCTTTGCCACTCACTTGGTGCGCGCCGGCGTTGGCCTCGTGACCATTCGCGATCTTCTTGGTCATCGGTTGATCACCAGCACCCAGATTTATTTGCATGTCACCGCGGACGATCTCCGCGCCGCAGCCGCACGTCATCCCATCAGCAAGTTGCTCGATACCGTGAAGCACCTGATTGCCGTCGGACCATTGCCGTTTCAAAGGCCGCGGCCGATTTTTGGCGCCGGATAGCTAGCTATCCGCTCTCCTCCTAACCTCCGACAACGGATCGTTCGAAGCACACTGAATCTTCGGTGAAGGATTTCCCTGTCAGGACGGATCCTTCAACACAACAAACAACTTTGGTACTTGGCACTCTGGTGATCGAAGAGTAGTATCTGGGCCAATGCTAGCCTCGTGCGGACCACCAAAACCGCTTGTCGGAATAGTCGATCGACTGAGGCTGGTACCGTGACTGAGCTCCGGACTCGAACTAAATACCAGTACGATGATATCACACGCGTCACAAGCGCAAGTTGTGGCAGCGCGGCGGCACAGACTTTTACTTTCGATCCCTTTGGCAATATCACAAAATCGGGCAGTCCCTACAGCTTCAACCCAACGTATTCAACCGCCACTAATCGCATTACCGCCCTGGGAAGCTTTACCCCCACCTACGACGGCAACGGCAACCTCACCAACGACAACGTCCACAACTACGCGTGGGACGCGGACGGCCACGCCATTACGGTGGACGCGGGCCTCTCCGACGCGGTTAGTCTCACCTACGACGCCCTCGGCCGCATGGTCGAGCAGAATCGTTCCAGCGCATACACACAGATCGCATACTCCCCTACAGGCCGAAAGTTCGCATTGATGAGCGGCTCGACGCTGCAGAAGGCAATGGTGCCACTCTCAGGCCAATCCCAGGCGATATACAATTCCTCCGGGCTCCTCTACTATGCCCATCCCGACTCGCTCGGCAGCATTCGCCTTGCGACAACCCCTGGGCGCGCCATGTACTTCGACACCGCGTACGCCCCCTTTGGAGAAACATATGCGACGAGCGGAGGCTCGAATTTAGATCCCGCCTATACAGGCCAAATGAACGACACAGCCCACCGCGAAGATGTCGACGGCGGCCTCTACGATTTTCCCCTTCGTGAATACAGCATTCAGGGCCGCTGGCCGTCGCCCGACCCGGCGGGCGTCTCCGCGACCTGCACTAAAAATCCCCAAACGCAAAATCGGTACGCCTATGTGACCAACAATCCGTTGAGCTACGTCGATCCGCTAGGTGCTCAAGCGTGCAACCCCGAAGATCCCGGCTGCGGCAGCGGTTGCGATCCCTCGACCGACCCACTTTGCATAGGTGCTCCACCACCTGGAGCCGGTTTCGGCGGGGGCGGCGGGGAAGGCGGACAGGACTGGCCGGGCACCATTTGGTACCCGGTACCCCTTTTCCCGCCTGGCCTCTTCACACTAAGTTTCGGCACAACCTGCGACCCAAGAAATCCCACGTGCATATCTCTTCGGCCCATAGAGAGCTGCATACTCGATTGTGACGCAACATTCACGCTTACGCTAGGAGCCTGTGCCATTATAGGATCAGCATCGCCGCCTGGCGGCATCGTGTGCGCCGGTTTCGCCGTAAATGAGCTTCGCAAATGCAAAAACAAATGTTACGACGAAAATGACCATTGAATAGAGGCAGGCACAAAAATGGCGCTGGAAAAACTGACTATCAATGGCTGGCAGCGGTGGGCGATTCTCGCCCTCCTTGTCTTCGCGGCAGGGGGCCTCTCATCGTTCTTCGAGTCCAGAATCGAACATCTCGCCGCAACCACTCTTACTGTCCTGGGTAGAATCCTGTTACGGGTTTTACCGTTCTTTGTCCTATTCCTAGGGTACAAACTACGATTGGTCCAATCAAATCAGAAAATCTCTGCTTTTCGGTGGAGCTTATTCTTCGGACTTATCGTCGCAAGCATAATGTTCTTTGGCATACCTGAGACCGAATTGCATGCTCCTTCCACCGCACCACAGTCGCTAGCGAACGTTTTATCAGCTTTGGTGCTGTCGGGTCACGGGTGGCTCTTCCCTGGCGTGCTGCTCGGCATTTTTGCCCTACTGATCATCTACAGGGTGAAACACAGAGGATGAAGTTGTCGCAAACCAGGGAAACTCGGAGGGAAACCAAGGGACGAAACCAGGGAAACTAGGAAACTAGGGGACAGTGAACCTGGGGACAGACGGGATGTTCCCCTGACTATTCGTCACAACCCCGTCTCACCAAACTCCCAAATTCCCGCCAACCCCTTCCATCCATTCCACTTCCCCGTCTCACGTTCAAATGATATACACTCCATAATAGTCCTTGACAGTAATGCAAATCCATGTTATCCTTCCCTATGTTCTCGTCGTCACACCCCTGTCCGCCTACCCCCGCTTCAGCCCCTCCCAACCGCAATATTCAGCGTCCCATAATATCCCCCGCAACTTCCCTAGAATCAACACTTTTGCAAGTGTTCATTCCAATCAACTTAAAGTCTCCTGGAATCAGCGTTTACAAAAAACCGGGGGGTGGGGTCCTGTTATGGTTAACTACAAATCCGATCAGGGATTGGTATCCCGAGCGACCATCGCCACGATCGGAGATCCCGAACGGGTCGGGACCGAAGGTTCCGACCCCGTCAGAAAGCGTGCCTATCCTCGCGAACACCGCGCCGTTCCACTCTTCCGCCTTCGGCCGCTTCCTATCCCCCGACCCCGACAACGCCGGCGCGGATGCGGGCGACCCGCAATCTTGGAACGCCTATTCCTACGTTCTCAACAACCCGCTCAACGCGGTCGATCCTTTCGGGCTGGACTGCGTCTATCTCAACGACGCGGGCACGGGCGTCGACGGCCCGAATGGCGTCGACCGGAACAGCAACTCCGGCGAGTGCGGGCAGAATGGAGGAACGTGGTTCGACGGCACCATTAATTCCAATTCAGTTCAGACAGATCCAAACAGCGATTGGGTCTCCGCTGAGGGCGTCGTCGGTGACATAGGGAGCAACCAGCAATTTTCATGCGGTGGGAGTGCCTGCGACCAGGACGCTCTAAATTCGTTCGCGAACTCCATTACCGGCGGCCCCGGTTCCGTCACGGTTACCGGCACTTCAGATGCCCTAAGCCCTGACGCCTCAGCCATTTTCGGACAAGTGTATCAGGACGCACGAATCGTTGACAGCGGCACAATATGGGTCGGCTGCACTGCAGCAGGAGCGCTATTAGGCGAACCGCCGTCCTTCCTCACCCCCGCAACTCATGCAACAGGCGAGGCTGCGGCACGGACGCTGGAGAGTAAGAAGACAGCCACTATGGCGGCCAGGGCGTACCACACCGCCGCAGATAGCCGATTCACGTCGGGCGGCAAGTTTTCCAAGGTGTTGGTCCCACGCACAGCAAAGGCTCTTCACCCAGTCCTAAGCGCCGCCGGGAAGGTCGTGAGCGTCGCTGGTTGGGGCCTTTTGGCATACGATGCCTACGAGGCCGGCAAGAAATGCAATTGAACCCAATTCCCAAACCCGAGGACTCCACGTTCGACCCGCGAAGGGTTCTGTTGGTCCTCGCAGTACTGCTCTACACGTTTGTGTGGCTGATCCAATCCATTTTGACCCGCGACCTTTGGTTCGACAACCTACTTCGGCCCTACCTGCCAGGCTGGGCGCTCCTGGCTGTCGGACTCTCCGCCCCGATCACCGTCGCCCTCGTTGCCTTGCGCACGATTCCATGGAAGATAAGTATTTTTTTCGCTTTCCTTCTTCCCGTGCAGGGAGGTTTGTTCGGACTGGTGGGTGAGAGATACCGCCTTGTGCAAGGCGCCGTCACTTTATTCGCCTTCTTCGAGGTGTACGTCCTCCTGCCGAGGATAAACCGTCGCATCGAGGATAGAAGTATTCCCAGGGACGGGACCGTTCTTCATCTCAAATGAAGGCGCAAATTCGAAAACGGCTGATTGGATGACGTTGTCGGCTCCTTCGACCGAGTACACTTGGTAGCTGTTGAACGACCAAGGCTCGGAAGAAAGGAGCCGAGCGATGTTGATTATAGGATGTGATTTCCATACACGCTATCAGCAGATTGCCATGGCTCCTCACCCCCTCCCTGCACCGCGATAGCCGACGGCCCAGAGGAGGAGTTTCACCTAACCTACTCCTACACCGATGCCAGCGGTCACAACAACGGCAACGTTCAGCGCATCAACAACAATCTAGACATCCATCGGACGCAACTCTTCGGCTACGATTCGCTCAACCGTCTCGCCACCGCGGAGACCGCCGCGACCAACCAGCCGATGTGGCCCGGCGACAATTCTCTGCCATACTGCTGGGGCGAGCAATTCAACTACGACTCCTGGGGCAACCTCACCGGCATCAGCCCCGTTTCCTCGGCGTATACTGGATGCACTCAGGAAAATTGGAGCATGTCCCCCACCACCAAAAACCAGCTTGAGGACACCAATGGCGACTACGTCTACGACGCCGCAGGAAACCTGACTATTCCCGGCCCTTCGGATATCACTTACACCTACGACGCCGAAAACCATCTCACCTCCGCCGGTGGGCTTGTCTATCTCTACGATGGGGACGGCAAGCGCGTCGGCAAAGCTCCCGCCGGCACACCTACGCAGCCCAACTATCTCTACTGGTACGGCACCGGCTCCCAAATCATCGAAGAGACCAACGGTGCCGGCACCTATCTGTATGTGGACTACTATTTCAACGGCATTCTTTTGGCACGCGGTGAATCGGACAATTGGGTTGACCATTTCTTCGCCGACGCCCTCGGCAACACCCGTGTCGTCTACGGAGACGAGGACCCCGATGGCGGCACCTCCGACTACTACCCCTTCGGCGGCGAGCGCCCCATCGCCTCGGGGAGCACCGACGGCGTCAATGTCCCCTTCAAATTCACCGGCAAAGAACGGGACTCCGAATCCGGCCTCGACAACTTCGGCGCCCGCTTCAACTCCTCCGCCTTCGGCCGCTTCCTATCCCCCGATCCCGACAACGCCGGCGCATCCCCCGACAACCCACAAAGTTGGAACGCCTACGCCTACGTCGGGAACAACCCCATAAACATAACCGACCCAGACGGAAGAGCTGGCTGCGACCCCAATGACGCGAGCCATTGTGTCGAGGTCACGGCCAACGCTCCCGACGACGAGATCACCTACTCGTACAGCTTCGGGAGAATCATGTTAAGGCAGCTCTCAAACGCAGCGCAGCGGGCGAACGACTACCTCCGCACGGCATGGGACTTTTGGGTGAATACAAAGCCCAATTCAGGATGCGTTAACGCCGCGACTGCTTCGGGTGCGATCGGGGGAACCGTTATCGGTGCCAAGGCTGGCGTCGACCTGGGCGCTGCCGGAGGTACGATAGGCGGGACACTCGTCGAGCCTGGCGGTGGCACTGCTTTAGGATTCTTCGGCGGGGCAGCTTTGGGGGGGACGGCCGGAGGCATTGCCGGGGGCGGCCTAGGCGCCGGCGGCGGATGGCTCGTCGGCCAAGTCGTCTGTCGCACTGGTGGCACAGGTGAGGGCGGAGGAGGAGCAGGAGGGGGAAGTCGAACCTCCCCGAATCAGATGAAGTCGCAAGTGATGCGCGGACGGGCCCCCGATTCCGTCGATGGAGTCGACAGCCCAAGGTTTCCGAACGAACAACCCCATATTCACTTCAAGGATGGCAACGCCTTAAATATCGACGGAACTTGGAAACACGGAGGACGCCCCCTCACAAACGCGGAAGCTGAATGGATTACCAGCAACGGGTGGAGTCTACCCAGATGACGAAGATGACAGATAATGGCACTTCGGCGATCGAAGCTTGGATGATTTCGAACCTCAAGAATCGCGGCTACGATCGATACGACGACCTCCACATTGACAAGATCGATCAGACTTGGCGAGATCGAGACTCCTGGATTGAAGGTGGCCTCCAGGCATTTCGAACGGCTTTGGAAATCCGAAATATGAGCGCTCCAGATGTCTCCGTTGTACTTGCGTTCTCCCTAGACGCCAGCAGCAGGGAGTCGCGGAATCTCGATTTCTGGACAGCAAAGGAGCTGCAGGAAAGCTTAGGCTCGTCGCCACCCTCGCTCTACCTGTTCCAAAAAGGACGAGAGCCCTGGACCGCAGGAGATTTACATAACGTTAAGTCGTTGGCAGACAAAATTGTAGTTGAAAATCTAACCTCGGAAGCGCTGCGGAGGCTCGCACCCGGCAAATCCTGCTACTACATAGAGTTTCGGCAAATCGAGTTCGGCGAATCTTCCTGTACGATTTTATTCGCGGGCTAGAAGGGGCTGATTGGATGACGTTGTCGGCTCCTTCGACCGAGTGAAATCCGGGAAATCCGGGGACGAAATCCGGGGAAATCCGGGGAAAATCCGGGGACAGACGGGACGTTTTCTGATATTTTGTCTGTGATGGCACGCCTTTTCCGTATCTTAGTCGTAAATGTTCCGCACCAGGTTGCGCAGCGCGGCAATGCTCGGCAATTCCAGGAAGCAGAAACGTCCCGTCTGTCCCCAACTTCGCAGCAGTAAAGGAGCAGGAAGCATGAAGAACAGAACGAGAGGGCTTGGGCGTTGGTTCCTAGTCTCGGGGTGCTTGGGCGTGTTCGTTGCACTCACACTGATGGCTCTGGGGGCTAGCCATATCGTCAGTCCAACCGTTCTTCTGGTGCTATGGCCGTCGTCAATCGCCGGTATAGCTGATCCTTCAACTCTATCGGACAAAATCCTAGTCGCGCTGTTCGAATTCGGCGGCAATTTCATTCTGTACGGGGTGATAGGGACGCTCGTCGGACTATGCTTCCCGAGGAAGCCTAGTCCAGAAGGTCTGGGGGCACGTTAAGGGTTGCTGCCGCGATGCGTCCAACCGTCGATCCGCCGTGCCCGATCCTGCCCGCCTGACAGATGGCGCGGCGTGGCGTTCTGCTGACCGATAGAGCAACGATTGGTGGGCAGTCCGGCTCTCGATGCTCCGGTTGCTGGCGGTTAACGGGGAGCGCCGGGGAGCGCCCCAAGAGCGGTGCCTGCGGCACCGGGAGTGGGTATGACACGTCACCCCAAGTTGGGCGCTGGACGAGGGGGACAGACGGGATGTTTCCCTAACTATTCATCGCCAAACCGTCTCACCAAACTCCCAAATTCCCGCCAACCGCCTCAATCCATTCCACTTCCTCGTCTCACGTTCGAATGATATACACTCATTAATAGTCCTTGACAGTAATGCAAATCCATGTTATCCTTCCCCATGTTCTCATCGCCACACCTCTGTCCGCCTACCCCCGCTTCAGCCCCTCCCAACCACAATATTCCGCGTCCCATAATATCCCCCGCAACTTCTCTAGAATCAACACTTTCACAAGTGTTCATTCTAACCAACTTAAAGTCTTCTGGAATGAGCAATTACAAAAAACAGGGGGGAGGGGGTCCTGTTATTGTTAACTACAAATCCGACCCGGGATTTGTATCCCGAGCGACCATCGCCACGATCGGAGATCCCGAACGGGTCGGGACCGAAGGTTCCGACCCCGTCAGAAAGCGTGCCTATCCTCGCGAACACCGCGCCGTTCCACTCTTCCACCAGTCAGGACTCACGATTCACCAGTCACGCTGCCGTTTGACAAAGCCCCATGCCTCGTTTAACGTTAAATGTTTGAGCGATACCCAAAAGGAGCGATAGATGGCCCAGGGACAGGCTACCAAGATCAAGAAGAAGAAAAAGTCGGTTCTAAAGCGCGCGGCGCAATCTCATCAACGTGCCGATGTGAATCGCGCCAACCGCACCCGGGTCCGCACGTTGATGCGCCGCTTGCGCACCGCCATCACCGCCGGTGACGCGACCGCCGCCGGCAATCTGCTATACCCAACGATGTCCGCGATCGACCAGGCCATCACCAAAGGCGTGCTCCACGAAAACACGGGCAATCGCTACAAGTCGCGCCTCACGCTCGCCTTCAACGGCGTCAAAGCCAATTCCGCGAAGTAGCTTTTCCAAATGCCGGATTGATTTGCCAGCAGTCTTAGGTGGGGCAGGCTTGAGCCTGCCCTTTTCTTTTCCCCATGTTTCTGCAGCGCTTCTTTAACTCGTTTTTTTGCTCGCTCTTTTTCGCTTGTTTTTTGCTAGGTCTTTTCTGCCAATCCGTTGGCGTTCTCTCAAGTTCCCGCGCGCTCGAATCGACTTTTCGTGACTCAGGCCAATAGTCGAACTGTTCATTGTGCAGTCACGCTTCTGTAAAAAACCAGCGATAAGGTTTTTGCTTTGCGCTTGGTTCCTATCCTCCAAACGCATCCATCGAGGACTGGCTCACGTCATGGTTCGTCTCGGCTTGCTCTTGGATAAGACTATGCGTCACAGTGTCCTTCGCAGCGCGCAGCCATGTTTACGATTGGTGCTAGCGATTGCGCTTTTTACCGCAGCGCAAATGGTTTGCCGCGCCCAGACGACGCCGCAAGACGCGTGCCCTCGCTCAACCCTGGGAAGCCTGGTTCCGGAACCTGAAGATCTGCGCAGCCAAAACGGAGTACTCAAAGTGCATTTGACCATCCGCAATTTCATCCACCCCGACGGTTCCATTCGCTACTGCTATATCTCTGACGACGGCGGCGAAGCTCCCACGCTCCGCCTGAGCCCGGGCGATATTCTAATCCTGAATCTCAAGAATGATTTGAGCGACCTTGGCCATTCCGCGGCGTCATCCAACCACCCATTGCACGATGGCTCCAAACCAGGGAAGTTTAGCGACCCTTGCACAAACGGCGCAATGAGCGCGATTTCCACGAACCTCCATTTCCATGGTTTGACAGTTCCGGCTGTCTGCCATCAAGACGATGTCCTTAGCACATCCATTCAGCCAGGCGACCCGCCCTTCGAGTACCGCTTCCAGATTCCGGAGAACGAACCGCCGGGGCTCAACTGGTATCACCCGCACATCCACGGTTTCAGCACGCCGGAAGTGCTGGGTGGAGCGTCGGGCGCTCTCATCGTCGAAGGCATCGAGCGCGCTAATCGTCGCTTGGCAGGATTGCCGGAACGAGTTCTGGTCATTCGCGACCAGAATTTGCTGAACCCGAACGCGCCACCCTCCAAGTCTGAGCCGATCGTTCCTCACACACTGATTGATCGCGACGGCGACGCCGCCAACAACGGCACAGGCTTCGGCAAGCCGGCCAAAGATCTTTCGATCAATTTCGTCCCGGTTCCTTACCCCGACTATCCCCCCGCGCAAATCAAAGTGAAGCCGGAAGAACGTCAACTCTGGCGCGTCCTGAATGCCTCGGCGATCACTTATCTGAATTTGGCGGTCCTGTACGGAGAAAATCACGCCCCGCAGATGCTTGGGATCGTTGCGCTCGATGGCGTGCCGTTGAATGAGAATGGAGCGCCTGGCGATGGCATCGTTTGGGAGAACCACATCGGCATTCCGCCCGGCGGCCGCGTGGAATTTATTGTGAAGGGGCCATCCACGGGTGTCGCGGGGCTACTCGTAACTCGCACGGTGGACACTGGCGTCGGGGGCGAAAACGATCCGAATCGGGCCCTCGCGACAATAACGCCAGCGCCAGACGCTCCCGAGCCGCGATCCACGCTTTCCGCGTCGCCAGAGCCGCTGTCTGCATCCGCTCTTCCCTGGTTAGGCAGCGTAAAGCCTGCGCGTACTCGCAAATTGTACTTCTCCGAAAAGTTGATCAATCCGAACGACCCCAATGGCGCCACGGAGTTTTACATCACCGTAGATGGCCAAACGCCCAGGGCTTTCGATCCAACTTCCAGCTTTCCGGACATCGTCGTGAAGCAAGGCGACGTCGAGGATTGGATCATTGAGAACCGCTCAACGGAGTTGCACGCCTTCCACATCCATCAACTGCATTTCATGATGATCGAGTGGGACGGCGTTCCGGTCAATGAGTCATTTCTACGCGACACGATCAACGTGCCTTATCACAGTGGCAGAGATCTCGAATACCCAAGCGTCAAACTCCGCATGGATTTTCGCGACCCCAACACGGTTGGCACGTTCGTCTTTCATTGTCATCTCTTGGAACATGAGGACGGCGGAATGATGGGAGTAATTCGTGTGGAACCAGCCGATGGATCCCAATCTCACAAAATCATCGCTCCCGGTTCGCGGGCGACAGCAAATGCTACGGGCCGCACTGCAAATCGCTGAGCAAAAGTATGCAAGGAAGGATTGATGCGCTTGCGGACGGCTTCTGACTTGCCCGCAGCTCTGGTTCAGAATCAAGAGCGAAGATCGCCACGTAAACCTTACGTTAGAAAATCCAAGCGCGGCTTGAGTGAGTCGACATGGATTAGCGCGCTCCCCTGCGCATTCACAATTCCTTAACGTCTGGTCCACGCACGAGTAAAATGCGGCCGCAAAATCTCATCCCTGGTGCTGGCTTCTTTCTTTATTCCACCATTCACACAAGAAAAATTCTCCCGCAATACCGTGAGGCTACTAATAAGCCCCGCAGTAGAGATCCACAAAGAAAAGGGAGGATGAATGTATCTAAAGCATTTTGCGTCCAGCGCGTTGCAAGCCGCTCGCGTTTGTCTGGCAACCGTTGCGCTATTCCAGTTCACTGTCGGCGCTTCTCTGGCCGGCGCAGTTCCACAGCATAGTCCGTCCCACGGCGGAAACAGCGATAACGACACCGCCTCGCCCATCAAACACGTCATCGTGATTATCGGTGAAAACCGCAGCTTCGACCATGTGTTCGCCACGTACATTCCAAAGCACGGGCAAACCGTAAATAACCTGCTCTCGGAAGGCATCGTCAAGCTGGATCACAAGAAGAACGCAATTCCCGGCCCGAACTTCGATAAAGCTCATCAGCTCGCCGCCACGGACAGCACACCGGATGCGTTCTTATTGAGCCCCCCAAAGACGGAATTTCCGAACAATAACCTCCCCGAGCCGCTCGTGGGCGGTCCGGCCATTTCGTATGTTCCGAACGCATGCAGTGCAGGCACGCCGGAGTCGCAATGCGCAGCAAGCCTCACGCTCGCCCAGGAATCGGAAAACGGATTGCCGAGCAGCTACTATCCCTCTCTGCTCATCGGAGGCAGCGGTTTGCCGGGCAAAACTCCTGACACCCGTATTACAAATGTCAGTGCACTTCCAGCCGGTCCGTTTCAGTTGACCAATGGCAGCAGCTTCGTGTACACCGACTACGCGGCGAGTCCGGTTCATCGCTTCTACCAGATGTGGCAGCAACTGAATTGCAGCGAAGAGCACGCGAACTGGGAAAATCCATCGGGTTGCAACGCCAAGTTGTTCTCCTGGGTTGAGGTGACTGTCGGCGCTGGAACCAACGGCGTGGCACAGCCTTCAAACTTCAGTACCGAATACGCAAAAGGCGCGGCAACTACGGGCGAAGGTTCGACGGCTCTTGGCTTCTACAACGTACAGCAAGGCGACGCTCCCTATTTCAAGAGCCTGGCGGACGACTACGCCATGAGCGACAACTTCCACCAGTCCGTGAATGGCGGCACCGGCGCCAACCACATCATGCTCGGGCACGGCGACGCCATCTGGTTCAGCGACGGCAATGGCCATGCCCTGCCTGCGCCCCACAATGTCGAAGCTGGAGCGGGAACGGTAAATGCGGGCGTCGTGGATGAAGTCGAGAACCCGAACCCGGCGGCAAGCACAAACAACTGGTATGCGGAAGACGGCTACGGGGCCGGATCTTTCGGCTCAGCGTCCTCAGGCGGCGGCTCTTACAGCGATTGCTCGGATCCGACGCAACCTGGAGTGGGGCCAATCGTGAAATATCTGCGGTCTCTGCCCCGGCCAATCGATCCTCGTTGCCAACCGGGCCATTACTATCTCCTGAACAACTACAACCCCGGCTACTTCGGCAATGGCGCCAATGCTTACAGCGATCCTAGCCCCGCGAACACCGTTTTCACAATTCCGCCGTCGTCCACACCCAGCATTGGCGATGATATGCTCGCGCATAACATCTCCTGGAAATATTACGGCGACCAGTGGAATGCCTATTCCGGCGCGCCTAGCTTCACGCCGCAGCCAAAGAGCGAGATTAACCCGAACGGCCTGCCGGGCGATCCTTACCAGATCAATTACGGCGCAGTGAGTTCGCCCAGCGGACTCGGGGCTCCCATTACCGCTTCCGACGAGTATTGCAACATTTGCAATCCATTCCAGTACGACACCTCGATTATGGGCAATGAACAAATTCGTGAAGCCCATATCCAGGACACTGCGAATCTCTACAGCGACATCGCTAACGGCACACTCCCTGCAGTCTCCTTCGTCAAACCCAGCGGGTTGGTGGACGGCCACCCGGCGTCTTCGAAGCTGGACTTGTTCGAAGGATTCACAAAGAAAATCGTCGACCAGGTGGAAGCGACTCCCTACGCGAAGGACACGGCGATCTTCATTACCGAGGATGAAGGCGGCGGCTACTATGACTCCGGTTACGTCCAGCCTCTGGACTTCTTCGGAGACGGCACGCGCATCATTTTCCTGGCGGTGGCCCCGTACCTCAAATCGCCGGGATACATCTCGCATGACTATGCGGATCACGTCTCGATCCTCAAATTCATCGAGAGGAACTGGAATTTGCCTCCGGTTACAAACCGCAGCCGGGACAACTTCCCCAACCCGTTCACGACATGGGAAAACCCGTATGTGCCGCTGAACACTCCGGCCATCAGTGACTTGTTCGATCTGTTTGACTTCCCGAATGAGGGTCACGGCGGCTTCGGCCGTTAGACTCTAATCCACACACAAAACGAAAGGGG
>JBARCY010000160.1:0-7094 GCA_049794595.1 Candidatus Acidiferrum sp. | reverse complement strand
CGATCTCTCCCGCCGCGCTTTGGAAGCATTTTCTCTGGAAGAGTACAAGGCCGGCCGCTTGACGGAACCGCAGCTGCGGCAACTACTGGGCCTGCAAACTCGCGACGCACTCGACGGTTTCCTAAAGGCTCATGAAGTCTGGTTGAATTACACTGTGGAAGATCTCGAGCGTGAACGCGCGGCCTTGCGGCGCATGGGCTTTGGAAGCTAGATGCGCGTTGTTGTCGCCGACGCGACTCCACTGCACTACTTGATCCTCATCGGCGCAATCCAAGCTTTACCTCGCATTTTCGAAAAAATTAGTGTTCCCATTGAAGTCCGCGACGAACTAAGCTGCGATGCCACGCGTCCGGATGAAGATGGAAATCGGCTCAAAGAAGCCTCGTGTGCTATGCGGGAGTAGTAATGCATAGGTATCCTCGTCCTAGTACCCCGCTATCGTTGACCCTGTCGCAACTTTATTATAGGGTTCGCAGTCTAATAGGGTGAAGGAAGCCACTGTGAATGACGCTTGCATCGTGATCGGAAATTTTGGCACCTTGGATTGGGATGTGGTGTTTTACGAAGCCCTGTCCGGTGCCTCGCGCCTCGCGGTTCATGTGCGTGATCGAGCGAACGTAATTAGCCTCGCCTATAGCTTGCACAAGGTGAACAAGGCTCTTATGGAGTTTTTCAAAAAGGTGGATGAGGCAATGGAAGGCAAGGTTTTGCGCGACCCGAACGCCAAACCCGTCACCTCTGAAGACGTAAAAATCTTAGGCTATCGGCTTTACGAGTTGCATAGAACTATTTCCCGGAATTATGAAGCGATGGCTCGCGTTGGTTTGGCGAATAATTCATTGACCGGCGGTTCGATGAGGTCATTGAAAGCATACAGCGAGAGAATCCTAGATTTAGCTGACTGGGTTGAAGCGGTTCAGCTTCCAGATCATATAAATAAGGTCTTTGACCGGGCCAAGCTGGAAAAAGAGCGAGGAGAACTGTTCGACCTAGCTCAGGTTCAATAGGCGTTGGCTCTCGAAATAAAGTTCACTTCTGACGCGCGCAAGTACCTCCTCGCGCTGGATAAAAATACCAGAAAAAGAATGATCGAGAAGCTTGAAGCGATTGCCAGAGAACCATTTGATGTTCGAATTTCCCAACCACTGAAAGGAAAAGAAAAACGGAAAACGCGGGTTGGAGATTATCGAATTATCTTCGAACTTACGGAAAACGAGTTAATCGTGGCCGATATCGGGCCACGAGGCCAAATATACCGGAATCTCTGAATTGAGGAATGTGAACGGTCTCATGGTTATAGCGGCGACATTCCTTATTTGCCTTTTCTTGTCTCGTCGGGAACAGCCGTGGATGGCGGGCGATGCAGCTTTATTGCAATAAGATGATTTTGCCTTTGTCTTTTTCCTCGTTGGTCTTCGTTTTTGTCGAGAGCCACAAAAAAACTTCCTGCTGATTTTAGAGCCAGCAACCCACCAACCAACAATACATTTGACGAACTATCCCCAGAAGCAGATCATTTTGCGGAGAGAGATTTCTGTCCTCCATGGCATGGGCTAAACCTCAGTATGGAAAAGGTCAAATAGATCGCGCTGGGGAGATTCTGGCGTTATCAGAGGCTAATCCGCTGTTCGTTTCAGAAGCGGAAATTGATTCCGCTACGGCAATCGTCAATAACTGGCGGGCTATTCATAGCTACCCCTTGCAGACAATGAAGATGACCTTGAAGCGCCGCGCGAAGCGAATTTGCCAGACGGCAATTATTGCACAACGACTAAAGCGTCTGGCCTCGATTAAGCTCAAATTAAAACTTAGCAAAGAAACAGGGAAGCATCCCAATTTGTCTCAGATGCAAGACATCGGCGGTTGCCGCGCCGTGATGGAGACAGTGAGTGAGGTGAGAAGACTTGAGAAACTGTTCGCGGATGCCTCCAAAAAAAACCCACATCGGGGACCTCAATATTATAAAACTTCCGATTACATCGCGACACCCAAAAACAACGGCTACCGCAGCGCTCATTTGGTGTACCGATTTAGGACAGACTCATCTAAGCACTCTTGCTATAACTGACAGAAAATAGAAATTCAACTTCGGTCCCGCTTGCAACATTATTGGGCGACTGCCGTGGAAACCTATTCCACTTTTAGCGGAGAGGCACTTAAGTCGAATATAGGTTCGGAAGAATGGAAACGCTTTTTTGCTCTGGTATCGAGTACTATCGCTTTGACCGAGAAGAGTCCTATCGTTCCGGAAACTCCTCCAACTAAGGATGAAATTGTTCCGGAGCTTCGCGCACTCTATACCAGCCTGAATGTGAATAACGTTCTCAGTGGATGGGCCGCCACCACGAAGTTTACGGCCGAGTCTACGGACGATCAAATTAGGGCCGCAACCACGTATCTTCTGGTTCTGGATCCTAGCAAGTTTTCCACTACCTTATATCCGTATACAATGGAAAATCTAGCGGCGGCTAATGCCCAATATGCGAAGATCGAAAAAGAACAACCAGAGTTGCAAGCCGTATTGGTTGCAGTTGATTCGGTAGCCGCTCTGAGGACCGCGTATCCAAATTATTATCTCGATACAACCGCATTCTTGCACGTCGTAAACGAGACTATTGGCAACAAACAAAAATAAGACAGGTGGTCCCCCGGGTTTTCTACTCGCTAGGCGCTGTAGTTCGGCACAACGCGTGCCACTTTTCCAGTCGCTGACAACTCCATGAATTCTGCCGTGCGTGTCCCCTTTTGATTGAGGTAGCAGAGCACCAAGCTGTTTACGCCCCAGAGCACGTCCTCAAGCTCAAAGTGGAGTTCGGGGTAGGCTGTGAGCCCTCGCTGAAAGTAAGCTCTCAAGTTGGCCTTCCCGGCCACCTTGCCATCCGCCGTACCCAAGAGCTGCGCGGCCGCCGGCGAAGTCAGCTCGATGGCATCCTCATAGTGCGTCAGGATCAACTCCAGATCATGCGCGTTCCAAGCCGCCACCCACTCATTCGCCAGTTTCCACGCCTCTTCTTTCGTCACTGCCGTTTCTCCCATCGACCCTTCGCGAAGTTCGTTCGTCGCAACCTGTAGGTGCCGGACTTTGGCCCGGCCCCCTTTGCCTCACGTTTCTTTACTCACCGCCCAAGGCTCATTTTCTTTCCCGATTTTTTCCACAGATATCCACAGCGTATTCGAACGATACCACAGAAGTACTTAACACAGAGTGAATATCGCGCTACCCTGTCCTATGTTTCGCTCGCCTGCTACCCTTCTTCAGCCGCCCAATGCATTCCTGCATCGGCCGGCCACTCGCTTGCCCCTGTCTCTTGCAACAGTCCGCATCAGTGTCATTCCACGGGATTTACCGCCCTTTTGTTTTCATATTCTTACGCACTCTTTTGCACCGCGCAAAACGCAATCCCGAATCTTTTCAGTACTTTCCGCACTCTTACAACAAAACCCCGGGGGTGGGGTATCTCTGTTTCGCCGGCTGGCCCATCACTCTTCGCCACCGGCTCGACATTCGCTATCCTCTCTTCACTTCTTTTCCGACGGAAACACACTGGGCTCTGTCGGCAGCGCATCCGCGATGGCTTGCGGAAAACGAAGATTCAATTGACCGAATCCGCTGGGGGCAATCACGACTCAGGGAAGCCATCGAGGCGGGGACGGCGGATGTCGAACGAGGTAATCGTGGGGTTCGGAAATTTTCATTCGGGCTTTTCGCCGTCTGGGGCGGAGGCGAAGACTTCCTGGAGCATGGCTAGGACGTCGGAAACGCGGAAGGGTTTTTGCAAATGACGAGGCGCGCCGGGGCCGGATCGGGCGTCGGGGAAATCCATCAAATCGCCACTCATGTAAATGACGGCGGGTTTGCGCGCGCCGGCGGCGGAGAGGATTTGCTCGGCGGCCGCTTTGCCACTTAGGTGAGCGCCATGCTTGGTTAGGTTTAAATCGCAGAGAAGAGCGTCGTGAGAACGCTGCGCGACGAAGGAGAGAGCCTCTTCCAAAGTGGCGGCGCAATCGACGCGCAGGCCGCGGGCGGTGAGGCCTTCAAAGAGGAGGCTGCGGAGGGTTTCTTCATCGTCCAACACCAGGATGGAGCGGCCCTTTAGCAAATTGAGATTGGGCAGAGGAGACGAACCCGTTCCTATGCCGGAGGGATTGGCGGGAGTTGAGGCGCGAGATTCCTCGCCGAGAGCGAGAGGAAGATAGACGGTGAAGGCCGAGCCGCCTGCGGGGAGAGCTTCGGCTTCGATGGTGCCGCCGTGCTCGCGAATGATGGAGAGGCAGATGCTGAGGCCGAGGCCGGTGCCGCCGCCGGGGCGTTTTGTTGTGTAGAAGGGATCGAAGAGGCGGGGGATGAATTCGGGACGGATGCCCACGCCATCGTCTTGAAAGGCGATGGAGACACGGGAGCCGAGCCGAGCAAAGCGGATCTGAATGCGGCCGGATTCGCGGACTTCGCGAATGGCCTGCTCGGCGTTGGTGACGAGATTGAGAAAGACTTGAATGAGCTGGTTGGCGTCTCCGACTACTCCGGGCAAATCGGGCTGGAGACGGAAATCGACTTCGACACTGTTGCGGCGGAGGGAGTGTTCGTGCAATTGGAGGGTGCGGTCGATGATGCTATTGAGATCGACGGACTTTTTTTGAGGCGAGGCGGGCCGGGAGAACTCGAGAAGATTTTGAACGATGCGCGCGGCGCGGCGAGCCTGGCGATGCGTCAGTTCGAGCTGGCGCTTGGTGGATTCCTGGTCGGTCTGGCCCTCTCGCAATAATTCGGTGACGCCGAGAATGGCGGTGAGAGGATTGTTCAGCTCGTGGGCGACGCCGGCGAGCATCTGGCCCATGGCGGCGAGTTTTTCGGCTTGAATGAGCTGCTCTTCGAGGCGCTTGAGTTCGGTGACATCGCGGCCGGAGAGGACCACGCCTTCGATTTTGCCGGCTTCGTCAGCAAGCGGACTGAAATTGAAACGGATGCGGCGCCAGTCGCCGAGCTTGTGGCGGACACGAACTTCGAGAGAGCCGAAATTCTGGCGTCCCGCGAGTATATCCTCGAACAGCGCGAGGAGCATGGGGCGATCTTCGGAATGCGTGCGGCCACCGAACTCCATCTCGCCGGTTTCGGCAAGTTCGTAGCCGAGGACTTCCTTGCAGCGCGGGCTAACGAAGGTGTAGCGCGAATGGGTATCGACGGCGAGAATCAAATCCGGGAAGCTGTCGACGAGGCGGCGGGCGAATTCCTGTTCTTTGTGGAGCTGGCGCTCCATCTGGCGGCGAGCGGTGACGTCCAAAACGGAGCCCTGATAACGAATGATGCGGCCGGAGGTGTCGCGCACGGCGGTGGTGGTGTTCAGACAAACGATGAGGGAGCCATCCTTGCGGGCGACATTGATTTCGCGGCCATGAGGAGCGGGCTGATGCTCGATCTCGTAGATCAGGGCTTTTCTCTCGGCGCGGTCGGGGACGACGTCGGGGACTTTTTTGGAGAGCAGCTCTTCCTTGGAGTCGTAGCCGAGCATGCGGACGAGAGCGGGATTGGCGTCCAGGATGCTGCCATCCGGAATGGCGATGTAGATGCCTTCCTGGAGAGTTTCAAAGAGTTCGGTGAAGCGCGCTTCGTTCTTGCGAAGAGCGGTGATGTCGCGGCCGAGGACGGTGAGGCCATGAACGGTGTTGTCGCGGGTCATGGCATGCGCGACGCAGTCGAAATAGTAAATGGAATTTTGTTTCTTGAGGCGGACCTGAATGATGCCGGACCAGTGGCGGCGTTCGAGGAAACGAGGCATGGCGCGGCGGATTAGTTCCGCGCCTTCGCCGCCGCCCTCTTCGAGGAAATCGGTAACGGGGCGGCCGATGATTTGCTGATAGCTGGCGCCGACGAGGTCGGCAAAGCTGCGATTTACCGCGCGGACTTCGCCCTCGAGCGAAACGGCGAGGAGGATGTCATCGAAAGAATCGATGAGGTCGCGGTATCCCTGCTGGGAGCGGGAGATGACGGAAAAGAGCTGATCCATCTGCCGGTCGCTAGGCGGGGCGGCATCGTGGTGCTCAAGGCCGCGAACGAGACCGCGGAGTTCAGAGATTTCCTTGGTGCGCTTCCAGGCGTAGAAACCAAAGAGACCGACCAGGACGACAAGACCGATGGGCAAGGCCTCGAAGCGATGGGCGAGGGAGCGAATCGTGCCCCAAGAAGTAAAAGCGAAGACGACAGATAGGATCAGGAGGAGAAAAAAGGTCAGGCGCCAGAGTTCGCTCTGGCGTTTTTCGAATTGTTCGAGGCGAGCGGAAATCGTAGGGCGGCTTGCACCACCCGCGGGAGACTGATTCGCCTGATCTGGAGAGAAGTCGTCGTGTTTTGGCATCGTGCCGCGGGCGGCGCCTGGCGAAGGAGACCAGGGAAACCACCTTATGTTTGCAAAGATTATTGTAGGAATGGTACGAGCAACGGGCAACGACAGTGACCGCGGGACGTGCCTGAAAGTTACCTGTAGAAACTACTCAAAAAGTAAAGCGTCCCGGCGCGAACCGGGACGCTTTGTGGGCTGCAACCTGTTGGGGGCGGGAAGCCCCGCCGTTTAAGATGCCGAAACCGATTAGCCTTCGGTGGCGGCGTCGGCTTCGGCGTCCTTTTGCAGGAAGTCGAGAGCCGCGGCTTCTTCCGCGGTGAGCTCGGCGGCTTCCGGAATTTCCTCGATGGGCGCGGGGGCGGGCATTTCCGTCAGCAACTGAATGCTGCGGTAGTGCTCGAGGCCCGTGCCAGCGGGGATCAAACGGCCCATGATGACGTTTTCCTTGAGGCCGCGGAGGTAGTCCACCTTGCCGGCAACAGCGGCTTCGGTGAGGACGCGAGTGGTCTCCTGGAAGCTCGCGGCCGAGATGAACGAATCGGTCGAGAGCGAGGCCTTGGTGATGCCGAGGAGCAGCGGACGGCCCGTAGCCGGGCGGCCACCGTCCTTGATGACCTGATCGTTCTCTTCGCGGAAGCGGAACTTGTCCACTTGCTCCTCGAGGAGGAACGAGGTGTCGCCGACGTCCTCGACCTTGACCCAGCGCATCATCTGGCGCGAGATGGTCTCGATGTGCTTGTCGTTGATGTTGACGCCCTG
>JBARCY010000159.1:0-32453 GCA_049794595.1 Candidatus Acidiferrum sp. | reverse complement strand
TGGGTGGCTCGCATCGGATGGTGGAAGAGGAAAATGGCAAGGGCGGCGGCAAGCAAAAGAACGCTAGCACCAATTATGTAAAGGAATTTGCGGTGTGAAGCTGGCGTTGCCGCCTGACTGGCAGGTTTGGAATCATCGGGCACCGGATCGGTTCTAAGGGCCGAGATTGGGGAACGGCCTGACGAGCTATCGCGCTTCAAACGTTGGAGCTCGGCCCGGAAATCAGAAGCGTGTTGATAGCGCAGGTCGCGTTCTTTTTCCAGAGCGCGATGAATGATTTCCTCGAATTTCGAAGGCAGGTCGGGATTTAGCCGCACAGGCGGAATGGGTTCACGATTGAGAATGGCTTCGAAGATGACGCCGGAAGTGTCCCCGCGAAAGGGAAGGGCGCCGGTGGCCATTTCGTAGAGAACCACACCGAAAGAGAAGAGATCCGTTCGCGCGTCAAGGTCCTTGCCACGCACTTGTTCCGGAGACATGTAAGCGACAGTTCCCACAGTCGTGCCAGGACTGGTCAAAATATCCGCAGTCACGGCGGTGGGCAAGCCCGGAGGGGCTTCTTGCGAGGCATCGACTTTTGCCAGACCAAAATCGAGAATTTTTGCGTGACCACGGCTGGTGATGAAGATGTTGGCGGGCTTAATGTCGCGGTGGACGATGCCTTTCGTGTGGGCCGCATCCAAAGCATCGGCGATTTCGATGGCGAGCGGCAGGATGGTATCGACATCCATGGGCCGACCGCGGATGTGGGATTTGAGGGTGGCACCTTCGAGGTATTCCATGGCGATGAAAGCGTGGCCTTCGGCCTCGCCGATATCGTAGATGGTGCAAATGTTTGGGTGGTTAAGCGCGGAAGCGGATTTGGCTTCGCGGCGGAAGCGGCTGAGAGTCTGCGCGTCCTGGCCAACGCCATCGGGAAGAAATTTCAGTGCGACGAGGCGGTCGAGGCGGGTGTCTTCCGCTTTGTAAACGACTCCCATGCCGCCGCTGCCGAGTTTTTCCAAAATGCGGTAGTGAGAAACGGTTTGGCCATCACGTGGAGAGGAGTCGGGCATCGGACTTTATCTTAGTTTTGCGGCAACGGGCAAGTCAACGAAGGAAGGTTACGGCGTTGCAAGACTATCCAGAGGGCGGCGGGGGTCGACGCGTAGGGCGCAAAGAAAAGTGTGGTAAGGAGGGAACTTTCTTCCACTCATCCAGTGGAGAGAAGCGAAGTCGGCAACCTTACTCTGCCGCCGAAATGTGCAGACCGACGGATCGGCCGCTGAGGTACATTCGAATAGCGGCCCGATTCCTGGAATCCCGAGCGGACCAGATCGTCATTCGCGCGCCCGAAAGTTCGTCGGCCTCACTCTTCTGCTGTGCGGACCAACTGGAAGGTATCAATCTCTGCAGCAGCCCCACGAGATCATGAAACTGGCTCTCGGCAGCCGTTTCCGAATCTTGCGGCCAGTAGCAAACATACTGCATGCCTCGCCTGACGGGAGTACGCGACGAAGCCGTGCGTGCGCCCTTTGCGGATACCGGGGAGTAATGGGCGCTTGAACTGGGTTCACCCTTTGCCGAAGATCGCGCGCCCGCAGAAGGCTCTACATTGATCGAGCAGCTTTCCGCACCGAAGAGTTTGACCGGATTCCGCAATGACGCGGTTTTGGAGGGCACGGAACTCGCGCTCTTAGTGCTTAGTTGGCGGAACGAACTGGCGCGGTTCTCCAATACCTTCTTGAGACCCTTGCATAGATCGTCGCAGTCACCGTACCTCGCCGATGAGCGGGCTGGGGAGTTTTCAGCGGCAGGCTCAGCGTGCAAGTTTTCCGTACGCGCAGGCACAAGAGCTTCAGGCACATTAGTTGAAGGCGGAGGAGTTGCTGCCGCGGACGTTACCGAGCCTGAGGTTGCCGGCGCGGGCTGCGATGCAGCGGCCGGAGCGGAGGGTGGTTGCGATGCATTCGACTTCGCCGATGCCAATCGCTCCAAAGACTTCGACGCCGGCATTGGATTCCGTGAAAGATTCAGCGAGGAGTTTAACCAGAAAGAAATCCTCGCGGAGCCATCGGCCTGTCGAACCGTTTGCAAGTGCAATGGACACTGCCCAAGGTAGGGTCCTTCTGCAATGTAAGGCTCATCCACGTGGTACACGCCGTAGCTGGTTGTTTCTATCTGCGGAGGCTCACAACCCTGCGGCCCCGCGTCCACATAATGATCCGCGCCAGGCGACTGGCTCTGGAATCGCCACAGATATTGCAGCTCATGGAGGTTGGCCATGGTCTTGTCAAACCACTCCTCCGCTTCCTGGGCTGGAACCTCGGCGGAGCACATGTACACGGGCACCTCGTTCGTCAGCCAGAAATCTGTGTGGCAGGGTACATGGATAGAGCCTACCGAAAGGTCGGGGTTCGGCGGGGTGAGTTTACGGTCATTTGGCTTAAGCGGCGTGCTGCCACGAAACTCGCGAAAATCGGTCTCCGAAGCGTACAGAATATATTGGAGACTCCAGCAAGTGCGGTCCTGCTGGTTCCTACACTGTGCGAATGCCGGTACAGCGAAAAAACTCGCAAGAAGGAGAGAGAAAGTCCAGGAAAGTTTTCGCTTCATGACGCGCCTGCCCCCAAGTTGAGACACACTTGTGCGGCAAGCAGGGACAGAGCAGGGAGTGCCCAAGCAGCAGCAAGTGCGTACATCAACGACTCCAGCTACGTACGAACTATCCTGCAGTTGGTAAACAAAGAGATGGGGATTGATGCCTCGATGGTTGCCTATCCGTTGCGACAGGAACTGGGCTCCCCTTGGCGGCGGCGCTCCCCAGCCTCGTTCGACTTACCCACTGCAATGTCCAACAACCCAGCGTGCGGAAAATTGTTGCGCCGTTTTCCGTGCAGCTCTTCAATTCAGTGTATCGAGGGTCCGTTGCGTCTTGGCTGATCGAGCCAAGAGATGGCTGGGATGGTCGGAACATGGGCGGCCAGGCCTCCTCCATGCAGACCAAAGGCTAAAGATCAGGCGTTGGCGTGGGGGGCAATGGCGGCGGCTTGGATGCGCGGGGGGTCGGCGGCGGCGCGGGACCGCGCTTTCTTGTGTTCTATGGCGGCGCCGATGAAGTCGGCGAAGAGCGGATGCGGTTCGAGGGGTTTGGATTTGAATTCGGGGTGGAACTGGCAGCCGAGGAACCAGGGATGTTCGGGAGCTTCGATGATCTCGACGTAGTTTTCGTCGGGGGTGCGGCCCGTGATGCGGAGGCCGGCGTTCGTTAGAGTTTTCTCGTAGTCGCGATTGAATTCGTAGCGGTGGCGATGGCGCTCGCTGATTTCGGTTTTGCCGTAGGCTTTGGCGGCGAAGGAACCGGGTTCGAGTTTGCAGGGCCACGCGCCGAGGCGCATGGTGCCGCCCATTTCGTCGACGCCGAGGAGTTCGCGCAATTTGTAGATGACGCGGTGAGGTGACTGAGGATTGGATTCGGTGGTGTCAGCTTGCTTAAGACCGGCAACATCGCGGGCGTATTCAACTGTGGCGCATTGCATCCCCAGGCAGACGCCGAAATAGGGAATCTTGTTTTCGCGAGCGTACTGGATCGTGTAGATCATGCCTTGCAAGCCGCGCTTGCCAAAGCCTCCCGGAACCAGGATGCCGTCGTAGCCGTGCAGGCGTGCGGCCGCTGTTGCGACTGAGTCTATTTCCTCGGCCTCAACCCATTCGAGAACGGTCTTGTGATTGTGCGCCAGACCGCCGTGCAGGAGAGCTTCGCGAAGGCTTTTGTAGGCGTCCTCGAGCTGAACGTATTTGCCGACGACCGCGATACGGATTTCGCCAGCGGGATTGTGCATGCGATAGACGAGATCTAGCCAGGGACGCATGTCCGAAGGGCGATCTTCCAGTTTCAAATGGCGGAGGATTTGCGCGTCGAGGCCTTCGCGGCTGAGTTCTACCGGAACAGCGTAAATGGTGTCGACGTCTTCCATGGAAATGACGCAGGCTTCGGCTACGTTGCAGAAAAGGGCGATTTTTTTCTTGAGTTCGCCGGGGATATGGCGGTCGCTGCGGCAAAGCAAAATGTCCGGCTGAATTCCGATGCCGAGCATCTCCTTGACGCTGTGCTGGGTGGGCTTGGTTTTCAGTTCGCCAGCGGCGGCGATGAAGGGAACCAGGGTTACGTGGACGAAGAGCGTGTTTTCCGCACCGAGTTCGAGTCGCATCTGGCGGATGGCTTCGAGGAAGGGAAGCGATTCGATGTCACCGACGGTGCCGCCGATTTCGACGATGACCACGTCCACATCATCGGAGACTTTTTTGATGGTGGCTTTGATTTCGTCGGTGACGTGGGGGATGACTTGGACGGTTTTGCCCAGGTAATCGCCGCGGCGTTCCTTGGTGAGAATGGTTTCGTAGATGCGGCCGGTGGTCCAGTTGTTGTCGCGGGAAAGCTTGGCGTGGGTAAAGCGCTCGTAGTGGCCGAGGTCGAGGTCGGTTTCAGCGCCGTCTTCGGTGACAAAGACTTCACCGTGCTGAAACGGACTCATCGTGCCCGGATCGACGTTCAGGTACGGATCGCATTTCTGTAAAGTGACTTTGAAACCGCGACTTTCGAGGAGACAACCGATGGAGGAAGCTGCAACTCCCTTTCCCAGTGAGGAAACAACACCGCCAGTAACAAAAATATATTTTGGCGCCATCCATGCAGCCCGCGTCCGGGATTTCCCAGCGCGCCGGGCTTATCAGCCCTCCCAAAGAATGACGTACGAACAATTATCATCGGAATCGGCATGGGTGTCAAATCGAAGAATTGATTTGGGGAACTTGGAAAATCGTAAGAGGGAACTAGAAAAAGGAGAAAGACGCGAAGGCGACCCGAAAAATTGGTGGAGTAGCGAAACTTATTTGGGGCGAGGGGGTTTAGGTGATCCAGGGAGGGGGGTGTCTCTTCGTCCGCGAAGACGTCAGAGTTGCTCGATTGAACAAAATGTATCGTACGCGGAAACCGTTTGCATTGATGTGCTCATCAAAGCAGTGGAACATCAGCGTAGGCCCGCGACCCAAAGGCGGGTGACGCTATCCTGAGAGATTCTTCGAGAATCTCTCGAACGTGGGGAAGGGGTAATGAATTTGAAAATCCGGCTCTACCTGGGCAGTGGTGCAATCGCAGGCACTCTACTCTTCGCTTCTTTTTCCGGCGCACAGCAAAACCAAACGCCGGCCGCACAAACCTACACTTCTTACGAACTGAGCCGCGAGAGTACAGTGACCGGCAAGGTTCTTTCTTACACGGCCGCATCGGCCGTGCCGCCGATTGGCGCGCACATGAGCATTCAGACTGCTTATGGGCCCGTGGACGTGCATCTGGGAAGCGCGAAGCTTCTTGAGCAAAAGGGACTCACCTTGAATGTCGGAGATTCCGTTAGCGTTACGGGAGAAGTGATTTCGTTCGGCCAAAGCAGCACATTTGCGGCGCGCATTGTTGAAGATGGAGATAAATCCATAACGGTGCGGGATACGAAAGGCCGGCTAATCCTGACGACGCCCGTGCATGTTGTGAGAGGTGCGCGATGAAGCGGGTGCTTTTGGCTTTCACGGCGTGCGCGGTTGGCTGGGCAAGCGGTTGCAGCAGCGGCGGCGGATCGAGCACGGTTGTCACGCCGCCAGCGAGCGGCTTTAATAACGCCAGCCTCAAGGGCACGTATGTCTTTTCGTTATCCGGCACGACGGACGACCCGAACAACGTCAATGGCGTTGACGAGTTTGCCCGGGTCGGCATATTTAATGCCGACGGCTTGGGCGATATCGCAACGACCGGTGGCCTCGAAGACGTCCATAAATTCGGCCAGGATAATCCTAATTCGATTACCGGTGGGAGCTACAACATAAATTCCGATGGCCGCGGTTCTTTGTGCATTGAGACTTCCGGCGGGATAGTTCAATACAGCATCAGCCTGGTTGCTTCGGGCAACGGTTATATGGCAGACCTGGGTGAGGTCTCGGGGTGCTCCAGCGGAGCCACTATCACCGATAGTGAGACGGCGAGCGGGAGCTTTACGCTGCAAACGGCGACGACTCTCGCCACCGGTACTTACGTCTTCGATTTTTCGGGAATTGCAACGGACGACACGGGCAATGCCACCTCGATTGTGGGCGATATTATCCCCAGCAGTGGGACAGGCAGTGGGAGCTTTTCCGCTGGCAGCTTTGAGGATCTTAACGAGGGCGGCAATATTGTTCCAAAGAGCCCGATCTCTGGCGGGAGCTTCGCGACCGATAGCTCAAATCCAGGGACGGGGCGGGGCTTCGCAACCATCGGCGGGGTCGACTACGTGTATTACGTCATCGACAGCCAACACGTACAATTCATGGGAGTGGACCCGGATGGAGCGGCTCCAGGAACGCTTGCCGGCGAAGCCGTGGCGCAGCAGATCGGCGTTCCCAACCAGACCAGTTCGTTTACCAGCGGCAGTTTCGTATTCGTCATGGGCGGTTCCGATTCCAGTGGGAGTCCGTTCACGCGTGGGGGGCGCTTCACGGCAAATGGTGGAAGCGTGGCAAGTATTCTCCTCGACGAAAACGATGCGGGGAGTCCCGTGTCGGTGCCAAAGAGTGGGGTACTGAGCGGAGGCACGATTACGCTGGATGGCGACAACTCGGGCCGCGGAACCCTCACATTTACCGATACGGTCAATAATACGGGGACGTATAGCTTTGTTTTCTATCTGAGCTCGGCGACCCAAGGCGTGATTCAAGATGTGACTACGGTTCTGGTGAATAACACTGCCACGGCGGTGGATGTGATGGACGGAACGCTGCTGGCACAAACCGGCGCTCCATTTACTTCCAGCGGCCTTGCAACGGCTTACTCCTTCGACTGGAGTGGTTCCGACCCGTTTGAGGAAGATTTCGTGGGCAGCTTCGCACCCGCGAACACAAGTCCGAACGGCCTCGTGGACTATAACGAGTTCAGCGCGGGCAAACTCTTTTTTGGCGTTGCTTTCAACGGCGTCCTCACTATCGGCAGCGATGGTACTGGCAGCACCGGTCAGCACAGCGCGTTTGTCGCGGGCATTACTGGCAGCCCTGCCGTCACCATTAACTACTTTGCGTACATCGCTAACCCCAGCACCATTCTGATCATGGGGACGGATAAAACTCGTGTGATTGCCGGCGTGCTGACGGCACAAACGCCATAACCAACTTGCACATGAAATGATTGACGCCGCCCGGCTAATGTTGGCCGGGCGGTTTTATTTTTGGAGGAGTCTTTCGACCCGGGCGACGTCTTCGGGGACGTCGACACTTATGGCGTCGTGTTCGACTTCGGCCACGCGGATCTTCCAGCCATTTTCGAGCCAGCGGAGTTGTTCGAGTTGCTCGATGCGCTCGAGTTCGCCCTGAGGGAGAGTGGGATATTCGAGCAGCGCGTCGCGCTGAAAGACGTACAGACCGAGGTGTTTCAGGTGGCGCACCTGGATTTTGGCGGCGGTATCGCGAACCCAGGGAATCGGAGCGCGCGAAAAATAGAGGCCGTTGTCTTCGAAATCGAGGACAACTTTTACCACATTGGGGTCCATGATGTCGCCGGGTGTTTTGAGTGTGGTGGCAACCGTGGCGATGGCAGCGGCGGGCTCCTCGAGCAGCGAATTGACGGCGGTGTCGACGGCTACGGGATCGAGAAGCGGCTCGTCGCCCTGGACATTCACGAAGACGTCGCCCTTTTCGTGAGACGCAACTTCCGCGACGCGCTCCGTTCCGGTGCGGTGGTCGGGCCGCGTCATGCGGGCTTGGCCGCCGAAGGTTTCCACGGCTTTCCTGATGCGTTCATCGTCGGTGGCGACAATGACGCGGCTGGCACGCGCGGCCAGCCTGGCGCGTTCATAGACGTGCTGGATCATGGGCTTGCCGGCCAGCGAAACGAGTGGCTTGCCGGGAAGGCGCGTCGAAGCGTAGCGCGCGGGAATGACGATGACGACTTCTGGATCGGCCGAACTCATGCGCTCGAGTCTCCTAGAGATTCGAGTTTCCCACATCCGGGAAGATTTGGGCACTCCGAGGAGTGATTGTTTAGCAGGAGTGGAGTGCGGAGCTTTTCCGGTCCGTGGCTGGCGAGTGCCGCGACCCCGCGCTGGCACGAAATCCGGTTGAAGATCTCTCGACCGTGACGGGGTACCCTGCGAGGCTAGGTCGCGGATTTGCCTTGTCTTCGCCAGCCTGGGTGGTAGAATCGCAAACAGTCCGAGCCGCGCGGCCGTTCCGGGTTGCCGGAACGATGGGGGTGCCGTGAAACGCGATAGACAGTGTTTTCGCGTTTTTTGTTTTGCCGTTGTAGTCCTGTTATTTGCCTGCCTTGTCGTATCCCGCTTCGCAATTCCTGCCGCAGCGCAATCGCCCGCGGATGAAAATCAAGAGAAAGCAAAAAAGTCAAAGGACGACGTAACCAAGGACACGCCAGGGCAGGTGATCAAGCCGGGTCGATCGCTGAAGATGGACGTGGACGTGGCGCTGGTCAACGTTACGGTAACGGATCCCTACAACCGCCTGGTGACCGGGCTTGATAGAGAAAATTTCCGGGTATTTGAGGACAACGTCGAGCAAGAAATAGTGTCGTTTTCTTCTGAAGACGTGCCGATCTCGATCGGCGTGATTTTCGATTTCAGCGGCAGCATGTCCAACAAAGTGGGCAAAGCGCGCGAAGCCGCGATGCAATTTTTCAAGACGGCGAATCCGCAGGACGAATTTTTTCTGGTGAGCTTCAACGAGCGCGCGGAACTGACGAGCGCGTTCACGAACAGCGTGGAGGATTTGCAGAGCAGCCTGATGCTGACCTCCGCGAAGGGACGCACGGCGCTGCTGGACGCGATTTATCTGGGCTTGAGCGAAATGAGGGGTGCACACAACGGCAAGCGCGCCTTGCTCATCTTATCGGATGGAGGAGATAATCATAGCCGATACAGCGAAAGCGATATCAAGCGGTTGGTGCGTGAAGCGGACACCCAGCTCTACGCGATCGGCATTTTTGACCCGCTTGGTTATCGCGACCGGACGCCAGAGGAGTTGAACGGCCCGTCGCTGCTTTCTGAAATAACGGAGATGACGGGGGGCCGGGTTTTTTCCGTTGAGAGACTCGAAGACCTTCCGGATATCGCCACAAAAATAAGCATGGAGCTGCGAAATCAATATGTCCTGGGATACAGACCGAGCAACAAGGCCCACGATGCACGCTGGCGAAAAATCAAGATCAAGCTGCGGGCGCCGAGAGGTATGCCGCCGCTCAATGTTTACGCAAAGACCGGATATTACGCGCCCAGCCACTGAGCGCGCTTTTCTAAGGCCTCGCCGGCGACCCAGTCACTTTTTTATTTTGTGCGCGATGGCCTTGTTTGCTGCGCCATGCTTCGGGCAGATTCCGATTCAGAATGCGCGGCCGCTGCCTCCAGGGCAGGATTCCAACTCCGATAAACAGGGTTCGACGATCAAGGTCGATGTCGGGCTTGTGGTGCTGCATACGACCGTGCTGGATGATCGCGGAAAATTTGCGGACGGGTTGAAAATCGAAGATTTCCGGGTTTACGAAGATAAGGTCGAGCAGAAGATTGCGACCTTCAAGCGCGAAGACGTGCCCGTGAGCATGGGCTTGGTGATCGACAACAGCGGCAGCATGCGCGACAAGCGGCCGCGCGTGAACGAAGCGGCGCTTACTTTGGTCGAGGCCAGCAATCCGCAGGACGAGGCGTTTGTCGTGAACTTTAACGACGATTTTTATCTGGACCTCGACAAGGATTTCACCAGCAGCATTCCCGAACTGAAAGAGGCGCTCGAGCGCATCGATTCACGCGGCAGCACGGCGCTCTATGACGCCATCATAGGCTCGCTGGATCACCTCAAGAAAGGCTCCAAGGATAAGAAAGTTCTGCTGGTGGTGACCGACGGAGAGGACAATTCCAGCCATTATTCGCTCGAAAAGACCATCCGTGAAATCCAGAAGACCGACACCGTGATTTACACGATTGGCTTGCTCGGCGACGAAAAAAGAAAAGAAAAGAACACGGCGATGAGGGCGCTGAAGCATATCGCCGAAGCTTCGGGCGGGCTGGCGTTCTTTCCGGAAAACGTCGATGATGTGCACGCGATTTGCGAACAAGTGGCCCACGATATTCGGAATCAGTACACCATCGCCTACTATCCTTCCAACACCAAGAAAGATGGGACATTTCGCGCGGTCACCGTACAGGTCATTCCGCCTCGTGGCCGCGGCAAGCTGGTGGCGCGAACACGCAATGGGTACTACGCGCCGGGCGGCCCGTCTTCGGCAGCGGCAGGAAACTAGCTGAAATCTTTTTCACTACAAAGTGGAGCGCGGAGATTAGGGATTGGTCTGCGGCTGCGCCGCTATTGCCTAAACTCCGGGCTCTTACAGGTACCGTCCGGCAAAGGTGAGGAAAGTGGGCCAGTTGGGACCGGGAGTGTGGCCGCCGCGATGCTGACGGAATTCGGGAAAGCGTTTTGCAATGGCCACCATAGCTTCCGGGCCAAGGCTCCGTTCCATGATCACCGGCACGGGCCCGAGCGCATTTGCCGGGGACGTTAGGGTCAAATCAATATTCACCTGGATTGCCGGATACGCTGAACTGTCAACGTGCCCCAACAGCTTTTTTGTAATCACCGGCAGGTCGCCGCTCATTTCGTGCACGGTGCTGGTCACTTCCCACACGACTTTTGGCGTTTCTTTCGGCATGCGGCCATATATTTCGCGGTCGAAATCTTAGACAATCACAGGCCGCAGTTTCGACCACCATATTTTCGCCGTCTTCACCTCTTTCCCGTTGTTCAGCCGCAATGGATCGGGCAGCTTCGAAGACAGCGTCGCTTTCGCCTCGTCGTAGTTCGCCGCGTTGGGCGACTTGGGATCGCCGTCGGCGCCCCGGCGCAGGGAGGTGATGTGCAACAAGTCCATCAATCGCTGATGATCTTGTTCCGCCGTAAGATGGACAGGCGGAGCCTCGGCATTCGCGTCATGCTGCCAAGCTCCAGCACCGCTTTTCACGGGCTACCGAACAAATGCCAGCACCAACGCGCTGCCAACCCAACGCATGCCTTTGCCGTCTGCCATGATAGTTTCCTCGACTTTACGCAACGATCTCGGAGCCGCAGCGACGTTTACGTTTCCGCGCCGCGCGTTCAAGCTGATTTCGCAAGCGGCTCACGGTCAGCTGATTTCCCCTAAAAAACTCTTTCCGTGCGGAATCTTTGCAGCGAAAATCTCCGCAACGGTCTGGCCCATATCCGCCAGCGTTTGGCGGATGCCAAGATCCACTCCTGCGCCGCAGCCCGGCGAATACGCGAGGATCGGTACATACTCACGAGAATGGTCCGTCGTGGGCCACCGTGGATCGGGATCGCAGCCGTGGTCCGCCGTTATCATTAGCAAATCCGCAACTCGCAGCAGCTGCAAAAACGGCCCTAGCATGCGATCAAACTCTTCGAGAGATTCCGCAAAACCTTCAACATCTTTGCGATGGCCGTATAGCATGTCGAAATCGACCAGATTGCAAAAAATTAGCCCGCTTTTTCTCTCTTGCAAAGCTTCGTCCATTTTGGCCATGCCGTCAGCGTTGCCCGTGGTAGTGACGTACTTCTCCACGCCGCGCCCGCTGTAAATGTCATGAATTTTTCCAATCCCAAAAACTGGCACGTCTCGCTCCGCAAGAACGTCCAGTACCATCGGTTTTGGCGGATCGACGGCGTAATCGTGGCGCCGTGTGGTGCGTTTGAAATTCCCGCTCGGGCCCGCGAAGGGCCGCGCAATCACGCGCCCGACGCGGTTCGGCCCATCGAGCAATTTACGCGCGATCTCACACATGCGATAAAGCTGCGCGATGGCAATCACGTCTTCGTGCGCGGCAATCTGAAAAACGCTGTCGCCGGAAGTGTAAACAATGGGCTTTCCGGTGCGGACGTGCTCTTCGCCGAGTTCCTTGATAATTTCCGTGCCTGACGCAGGTTTGTTGCCGAGCGTCCCGCGCCCAATCTGTTTTTCAAATTCGGCGATCAATTCCCGGGGAAAACCGTGCGGATAGGTTGGGAACGCTTGGTCCAGCCAAACACCGGCCATCTCCCAATGTCCCGTGGTCGTGTCTTTTCCGGGCGAATGCGTCGCGCCCTTGCCGTAGGCTCCCATCGGTGATGTCGCCGCGCTTAAATGCGCAAGCGGCGCAATATTTGCCAACCCCAGCCGCAGAAGGTTTGGCAATATCAGTGGCCGCGATTGTGCGATGTGCCCAAGAGTGCTCCGGCCCACGTCTCCGTAGTCCGCAGCGTCGGGCAGCGCTCCGATCCCCACGCTATCCAGCACAATCCAGATCACTCTTTCAAATCGCTGCATCGCCGAACCTCTCGCGCGCCCGGTGTCGGAAGTCGGATCCTTTGCCGCACTCTAGCACAAACGCAGAATCCCTTCCGTATCGTCTGGAACGGTTGACCAACTCCCGCACGGCCCGTAATCTCAGGAGAGATCGATTTAGTTGTAATTTGCTGAACTTTTTTGTCCGTTTGCGCGTAGTACAAAGTGAAGAGGTGTGGGATGGCACAAGACCGCGGTCCGCGGAGCAGTTCGCTTGTTTTTCCAATCCTTCTCATCGCGCTAGGCGCGATTTTTCTTTACGCCAACTGGCATCCGTCCTTTGATCCCTGGCCCATTCTCTGGACGTACTGGCCGCTCATCCTGATTTTCATTGGTCTCGGAACGATCTGGGACCACTGGCGCCGGCGGCAAAATCCCGATGCGCCGGGCCGTTCTTCGGCGGGCGCGAGCCTTGGCGCGGTCGCCTTCATCATCATTCTGATTCTTCTGCTCGGGCACGGCAGGAACTACCGCCGCTGGCACGGCAGCTCTGCCGATTACTCCATGCAGCATGTGTCGCGTACCGTCGACCGCCAGAATGCCAAGTCCGTCCGCGTGACGCTGGATATGGGAGCGGGCGATCTCGACTTGAGCGGCGGCTCCAGCCATCTTCTCGAAGCTGACTTCGAGTACCGTTCATCCGCTGGGGCTCCCCAGGTGGAGTACTCTGTTTCCGGCACAAGCGGTGACCTTAACATCACCCAGCAAGACACCGAGAAGCACTTCGGATCGACCACCGACAACCACTGGACGCTTCATCTCGCCAACGACACTCCGATGGAAATCAAGATCGACATGGGCGCCGGCCACGACAATCTGCGGCTCCGAGACATTGACGTAACACGCCTGAATCTGGACATGGGAGCGGGGCAAGCCGACGTCGATCTCACCGGTGACCGCAAGTCCGATCTCACGGCGGATATTGAAGGAGGCGTCGGCGAGGCCAACATCCGTCTACCGAAAAACATCGGCGTGATCGTCAACGCCTCCGGCGGAATCGGTACCATTGAAGCCCCCGGTCTGCATCACGATGGCGACGAGTACACGAATACCGCCTATGGAAAGTCTCCGACCACCATCCACCTGAAGGTTGAAGGCGGTGTCGGCACGATCAGACTCATTCAGGAGCCGTAGTTCGCGCAGACCTGCCGCAAAGGCCCTGCGAAAACTGCCCCAAAGAATCCGCGAAATCCGTCGTTTGCTCTCATTTTCCCGTAGCCGTATAATTTAAAGTTTAGGCAGTGCGCTCTAAGCGCGCTGTTTGGGCTTCCCTGTGGCTACCAAAGAACTCACGCCCGTGCTCAGCGAACAAGAGGCTATCCGCGTACGCGGCGCACGTGTTCACAATCTGCGAAACGTCACCGTCGAAATCCCTCACAACGCCATTACCGTCGTCACTGGCGTCAGCGGCTCCGGCAAATCCTCGCTCGCGTTTGACACCGTTTACGCCGAAGGGCAGCGTCGCTACGTCGAATCTCTTTCCGCCTACGCCCGTCAATTCCTCGAACGCATGGAAAAGCCGGATGTCGACGAAATCTCCGGTATCGCTCCCGCTGTCGCGATTCGGCAGAAAAATTCCACGCGCAATCCGCGCTCGACCGTCGCCACTTCCACGGAAATTTACGACTACTTGCGCCTTCTTTTCGCGCGGTGCGGCCAAACGTTTTGCATCAAATGCGGCACGGAAGTCCGCCGCGACAGCCCCGACGAAATTGCAACTCGCATCCTGTCGCTGGCTCCGGGGCGGCGCTTTTACATCATGTATCTGCTTCGAATCGCAGCGCAGCCCCAAGCCACCGGCCCCGCTCGCCGCGTCCCCAAGAAAAAATCGCCCGCGCCTCTGCAAGAAGCCCTCAAGCAAGCTCTCGGCGACATCCAGAAGCGCGGCTTCAACCGCCTTTACCAAGAAGGGCGGGTCCACGAATTTTCTTCGCCGGAAACTCTTCTCGACGTGGATTTTTCGAGGCCCGTCTACGTTCTCGTTGACCGCCTCTCGGTCAATCCCGAATCGCGCTCGCGCCTCACGGATTCCATCGAAATTTGTTATCGCGAGGGCCATGGTGAAGCCATTCTCGAATTCATTGCCGATTCGGCCGGCAATCCCACAGAGCGCCTCACTTTCAACGAGCGCTTCGAATGCAAAAACGACGGCACGCTTTATCAAGAGCCTGAGCCGCGCCTTTTTTCCTTCAACAATCCCTACGGCGCTTGCCCGCGCTGCCAGGGCTTCGGCAACACCATCGACTTCGACCTCAATCTCGTCGTCCCCGATTCCAGCAAATCGCTGGATGAAGGCGCCATCGAGCCATGGACCAAGCCGCGTTACCGCGCGCTCCTTCAAGACGTGAAAAAATGGGCACGCAACCGCGGCATTCCCCTGAACGTCCCGTGGCGCCAACTCACTGCCGAGCAGCGCCGCCTCGTTCTGGAAGGCGATCCCGAAAACGATTTCGAAGGCGTCAAAGGCTTCTTCAATTGGCTCGAACGCAAAAAATACAAACTTCACGTGCGCGTTTTTCTCAGCCGCTACCGCGGCTACGCAACCTGTCCGGATTGCAACGGCACGCGTCTGCGACCCGAAGCTCGCGCCGTCCGCGTTTCCGGCCGCTCGATCACCGAAATCACGAAGCTCACTGTAAAAGAGGCTCGCGCCTTCTTTGCCGTGCTGGCTCTTTCCCCCGCGCAAGCCAAAATCGCCGAGAAAATTCTCGAAGAAATTCGCACCCGCCTGCAATTTCTCGATGAAGTCGGTCTCGACTACTTAACTCTCGACCGCCTCACTTCCACACTGTCCGGCGGCGAATCGCAGCGCATCCAACTCGCCACGTCTCTCGGCTCGCATCTCGTCGGCGCGCTCTACGTTCTCGACGAGCCTTCCATCGGACTGCACCCGCGCGACACCCAGCGCCTGATCGACATCCTCAAGTCTCTTCGTGATCTCGGCAACACTGTCCTCGTCGTCGAGCACGATCCCGACACCATTCGCGCCGCGGACCACGTCATCGATCTCGGCCCCGGCGCCGGCGAACTCGGCGGCAAGCTCCTCTTCGCCGGCAATTACGAAGCCATGCTTGCCGAACACAAATCTCTCACCGGCCGCTATCTCGGCGGCGAATTAAACATTCCCGTCCCCAACAATCGCCACAAACACAACGGTAAACTTCTCCGCCTCTACGGAGCCACGCTGCACAATCTCCAAAATATCGACCTGATGATTCCGCTCGGCACGCTCACCGTTGTCACCGGCGTCAGCGGCTCCGGCAAATCCACGCTCGTCCACGATGTCCTCTATCGCGCCCTCGCCGCAAAACGCACCGGCGGCAGCGTCAAGGAATTCTGCGATCGCCTCGAAGGTGAGGCCAACATCCGCGAGGTCGTCATCGTCGACCAGTCGCCCATCGGCCGCACTCCGCGTTCGAATCCCGCCACCTATCTCAAAGCCTTTGACGCCATCCGCGAAGTCTTCGCCGCCACGCCCGATGCCAAGCGTCGCGGCTTCACGGCCGGCCATTTTTCCTTCAACGTTCCCGGCGGTCGCTGCGAAACCTGCCAGGGCGACGGTACCGTCACCGTCGAAATGCAATTTCTCGCCGATGTCGAGCTCGTCTGCGAAGAATGCCGCGGCACGCGCTTCAAGACGAGCGTCCTCGAGGTCCGCTATCGCGGCAAAAACGTTCACGAAGTTCTCGACCTCACCGCGCGCGAAGCCCTGGCCTTTTTCACCGGCGTTCCCAAAGTCGTTTCGAAGCTCCGCATCCTCAACGAAATCGGCCTCGGCTATCTCCGCCTCGGCCAATCCGCCACTACGCTTTCCGGCGGCGAAGCCCAGCGCCTCAAACTCGCCGCGCACCTCGCGCGCACCGAAAACCAGGGCATCCTCTATATTCTTGACGAACCGACCACCGGTCTCCATTTCGACGATATCGCAAAACTTCTCTCCGCCTTTCGCAAACTTCTCGAATCCGGCGCCTCTCTCCTCGTCATCGAACACAATCTCGACGTCATCAAGTCCGCCGACTGGCTCATCGATCTCGGCCCCGAAGGCGGCGACCAAGGCGGAAAAATCATTGCCACCGGCACGCCCGAACAAGTGGCCCGCAATCAGCAATCGCACACCGGCCGTTTTCTCGCCCGCGTTCTTGCGGCCAACGGCCAGGCAAAGCGCTCCACGAATGGCGCATCCAAGTCCTCCGTGCCTTCAGTTACAATCGCCAATGGCGCAGGCAATCCTTCGCCCGAACAATGAACCTCTCCCGTTTTTCCAGATGCGCCGCGTTCGCCCTCGTACTCCTAGGGGCACGACATGTCGTGCCCTCTTCGTGTCTTGCCTTGAATGCGTCTCCGAGCCCTGCCCCCAACCAATCCGCCCAATCCCGCACGCAAACGCTTTCCAATCCTCTAAACGATCTCCTCAAAGAAGCCCAGCACGATATCGACAACAATCAATTCGAAGCCGCCATCGCTCCGCTCCAAAAACTCCTCGCCGAAAAACCCGACATCGCCTGGGCTCACTTCCAACTCGCCTACGCGTTCACCGCTCTCAAACGCGCGGACGAAGCGCGCGCCGAATATGAACGCGCCACCGCGCTAGATCCCAAAATGTCCGAAGCCTATTTGAATCTCGGCATTCTTCTTACGGAAAAAGATCCCGCCGCCGCTGTCCAGCCTCTTCGCAAAGCCGTCGATCTTCTCCCCGCGCAAAGCCGCCCGCGCTTCCTGCTCGGTTATGCGCTCGAACGCTCCGGCGATATCCCCGGAGCTGCCGAGTCTTATGAAGCCGCCCTTCACCTCGATCCGCGCGATAGCGAGACTATCGTTCACCTCGGCAATCTCTATTATGGCCTGAAAAAATATCCCGAGGCCGAAGCCAAGTACCGTTCCGTTCTCGAATCGCAGCCGAAATCTCCGCAAGCTCTGCTCGGTCTCGCGCAATCTCTCGACGCTCAAAAAAAGCCCGAAGCCGCCGCCGCTTATCGCGACTATCTCGCCGTCAATCCGGACGACGCCCGCGTGCGCACCCGCCTCCTCCACATGCTCCTGGAGCAAAAACAATATGACGACGCTCTGGCCGAACTCGATCGCGCCGACGCCGGCGGAAAACCTCCCACTCTCGATTCGCTACGCGCCCGCGCCGACATTCAAATCGCCCAGAAAAAATGGGAAGATTCCATCGCCACTCTCCGCAAAGCCATCGCACTCGCGCCCGGCGACGCCACGCTTCACGGCGGCCTCGGCCGCGTCTACATGCAGAAACGCGATTTTCCCGACGCAGAGAAAGAAATCAAAGCCGCTCTGCAAATCGACCGCGCCAATCTTGCCTATTGGAAGGATCTCAGCTCGACCTACTACTTAGCAGGCAACTTTCCGGCAGCCATCAGCACGCTCGATCTAATCGCCAAAGCGGAAACTCCCGGTCCCGGTGAATGGTTTATCCGCGCTCTCTGCTACGATAAACTGAACCAGCCCAAGCCTGCGCTCGAGGCGTACCAGAAATTCCTTGAGCTCGATCAGGACAAGAATCCCGACCAGGTCTGGCAGGCGCAACAGCGCAGCAAGGTCTTGCGCCACATGTTGGGTCAGGACAGGTGAACGCATGGGCTCCCGTATGACGCGACGCCTCGCCATTCCGATTCTGGCGCTCGCCTTAGGCGGCTCTGCCGGAGCCTCCGAAACGTTGTCCGAGCTTCAAGCCAGATTCGATGGCGAAATCAATGCCGTTCACAAGGCCAAACTGATGCAGAAGCTCGGTGACGCCGAATTTGAAGAAGCCGGCCGTGCCGAGAAAGCCGGTGATTACAGCAAAATGGGCCTGCTCCTCGAAAAATACCGCGACAATGTCCGCGCCGCTTCCGACGCGCTGCTCAAGGCTGATCCCGATGGTGCGCGCCATCCCAATGGCTACAAGCAGCTCGAAATGCACTTACAGAAAGGCCTGCGCGAAATGGACGAATTCCTTCTCGAAGCGCCGGATCCCTACAAACCTCCGCTTCAGCTTGTCCGCCAGGATCTGCTGGCCATGGACGACAAACTGCTCCGTAGTCTCTTCCCCGAGAATCCATCGGCCAAGCCGCCGGCGCCAAAGCCTACGACGGCGGGTCTTCTCGAATCAAAATTGCCTAAGGTGCGTCGATGAATCTTCGTTTCTGTATTTTATTTCTTGCCGCCAGCGGCCTTTATGCCGCTTTCGCCGCTCGCGCGGCTGCGCCGCCCCAGAAAGATTATCTTTCCGCCATCGAGGCCGACAAAATTCGCGACGCCGAAACTCCCAACGAACGCATCACTCTTTTTCTCACCTTCGCCGATGACCGCCTCAAAAAACTCCAGTACGAATTGGACCACCCTTCGCAAGCCAACCACGACGAGATGATCAACTCTCTTCTAAACGCTTACGTCGGTTGTGTCGATGACGCCGCCGACCTCATCCAGCTCGGCATCGAAAAACAGCAGAACATTCGCAAGGCGATCAACTTGATGGCCTCCAAGACGAAAGAATACATTGTGGTTCTCCAAAAAATCCCCACCACCTCGCCCAATGCGGACATGTACAGGGACAATCTTGATGACGCCATCGAAGGCACGCAGGACGCTTCCCGTGAGGCGGAAGCTGCCAAGAAAAATGTAGCTCCGCCTCCTGTCCGGCGAAAGAGTTGACCGCGGAAAATGAGCAAGCGAGAGACATGAACCCGGCGAAGCAAATGACTTCGGGGAACGAATCGGCCCCAGCCAAGCAGTTGAGCTTGGTGATGGATCTCGCCCCGCCGATCGAACTCACCCGTGCGAAGGCGCCTGCACAAAAGAAGGAAAGCGCCAAACAGCGCCCCGCGAGTTCTCTTATTCCCGGCGGGGCGCCTCTTTTTCAGCGCGTTTTCACCCGCCTCGGCTGCGACGGCCGCCCCCCGCGCTTCCGCGTCGAGTTTTATCCCTACGCGAGTCTCGTCCTAACCATCCGCCGCCGCGAAGACGTCGTCTTCGTCCGCTTTTCGGATTTGCTGCGCCGCGCCCCGCTCGCCGTCCTCGAAGGCGCTGCCGCATTACTCCTCTCGCGCGTCTATCGCCGCAAAGCTCCCCGAGCGCTGGTAGAACCGTACTTGAATTACGCGCGTTCGCATCGCACCCGCCACCGCATCAGCCAAATGCGCCGCGGCCGCGTTCGTCTAGCCTCCACCGGCCCGCAGGGCCGCCATTTCAATCTCGAAAAAATGTTCGAAGCCCTAAACCAAAAATATTTTTCCGGCTCTCTGCGTCGCCCGCACATCGGCTGGAGCACCCGCAGCTGGCGCCGCCAATTCGGCTGTTACGATCCCGGCCCCAATCAAATTCTCTTGAATCGCCGAATGGATCATCCCGCCGTCCCTCAAGTCGCCGTCGAATACGTCCTCTATCACGAAATGCTCCACGTCAAGCATCCCACCCGCCGCTCCGGCTGCAGCCTCCTCTCGCATTCCCCAGAATTCCGCGCCGAAGAAAAACTCTTCATCGATTTCGCCCGCGCCCGCCGCATCCTCGACCACCTCGCCCGCTGATCCCGTTTACCTCGTACTGATTCCTGATCACCATACCTGCCTATTGCACAGGGCCTGGCAGGGGACACGCTCCGACAAGCGAGTTATTTGGCTCGCGGCTCGCAGCGTTCTTGCCTTGAAAACGCTTTAGCTTATACTGCCCGCATGAAACGCCTCGTTCCGTTGACTATTTTGTTTTTTCGGAGTCTAGCTACCCCGACAATCGCTAAAGTGAAAGTCACGCTTTCCGCACAGCATTACAAAGCGGGTGAGGAGATTCATGCAAAGATTGAAAATACGGGCAGCTCCGGGGTCACTTTTTGCGTCGAGTTCGGGCAAACATCTATGAATGAAGGCGAGGTTGAGAGCACGCCATCCCCCTTCTGGGTGCAGCGGAACAACGATGGTAGATGGAGCACGCTCATAATCGGACCCGATGTTGGCAGCCTCAGGGGCTCCATCGTGCTGCAAGAGGGAGAGTCACAGGATTTTCATTTCCGCCTGTAATGGTCCGGGAAGGATGCGACTTCGACTCAACTACTGGCGCGGTTCTGCCCCACAATTTGACTGCCATGCACCGCCGAAGGGCAGGAAGCTGTTGACCTCCACTACTTTCACCATCGAATAGCCTGCGTAACTTGCAGTAACACGCTAGCTCAACGACTTCTTTTCTTTCCCAACTTCCTGATATAGCTTGTCGATCTTCTTCTGAATTTTGTCTTTGTCTTCCGCCTTCGGATATAAATCCAGATAGCGCGTGTACGATTTGATGGCCTGCCGCTTCAGGCCCTTTTTCTCCTGCGCCTCGCCCAAACGCAGGAAGGGAAGCGCGTACCCCGGTTTCGCGGTCGTGGCGTCCTGGAAGCGGTCGATGGCCGCGTCCAAATCGCCCTTGTGCATGTAATACGTCCCCACTTGCATGTCTTTTTCCGCTCGCAGCGGGTCCCACGTCGGCTGGTCCGGCACACTCTGCGTGGCACTGTCGCTATTCGGTTTTGCGGGCTTGGCGTCCTGCTTTTTGGGCGGTGCCGCAGGCGGGTCTGTCGGACTTGGCGGCGAAGGATTCTGCGCGGAATTGCGCAGAGGTGCGCCCACCATCAATAACGCGGCTAGCGTAACGTACAGCAAAATGTGCGATCCCAGTCTTACGCTCTTCATCCACTTTTTGCTCTTCATTCTGTTCATTGGATGCAGCCGTTCACCCACCGTGTTGCCAACTCTCCTGTTCGATCTGTCACCAGTCACGAGTCACCAGTCACGTCTTACCTTCACAAGTCTTGCCTCACGGGCCACGACTCACAGTTCTAGTATGATGGAAGTTGGCGCTTAAGCATAAATTCTGCGCCGCACTTCCATGGAACCCCGAGAAATCGCCGCGCTGCTTCCCGAAAGTCCCGGCGTCTACATTTTTAAGGACGCGGCAGGCGCCGTCCTCTACGTCGGCAAGGCGGCATCGCTTCGCAGCCGCGTGCGTTCGTATTTTCTCGAATCAAGCTGGGTCAACGCCAAAACGGGCTCGCTTGCCCGCGAAATCGCCGACCTTGAAACCATTGTCGTCGGCAACGAGCGCGAAGCCCTGGCACTCGAACACAACCTCATCAAGAAGTATCGCCCCAAATTCAATGTCGTATTGCGCGACGACAAAACCTATCCGTACATCAAATTTACCGCCGCGGAAAAATATCCCCGCGTCTATTTCACCCGCCGTATTAAAAAAGACGGCTCGCTCTATTTCGGCCCTTATTTTCCCGCCGGGCTCGCCCGCCGCATTCTCCATTTTGTTCACAAGCGCTTCCTCGTTCCGAGCTGCACTGTCGATCTAGCGCGCAACCATCCGCGCCCGTGTTTGCAGTATTACATTCATCGCTGCCTCGGTCCTTGCGTCACCGGCCTGACCACCGACGAGCGTTACGCCGAAGCCGCCCGCGACGTTCGCCTCTTTCTCGAAGGCCGCCGCCACGATCTGATCAAGAGCCTCGAAGCGCGCATGATCGCCGCTTCGGAAAAGGAGCAATTCGAACAAGCCGCCGCCTATCGCGATCTTCTCCGCACTCTCGAGGACATCGAAGAACGCCAACGCATCGCCGCCACTCAGGGCGACGACACCGATGTCCTCGCCTATTACGCCGAACCGCCTCTCGTCGCCGCCAATCTATTTCACCTGCGCGGAGGACGCGTCGTCGATCGCCGCGAATTCTATTGGGAAGATCTCGACGAGTTCGATCCACACGAATTTGTGCCTTCGTTACTCAAGCAGCTCTATCTCGAAGCCGAGTATCTTCCCAAGGCCATTCACGTCCCCATCGATTTCGATGATCGCGAACTCCTCGAGGAAACGCTAGCCGAACGCGCCGGACACAAAGTAGAAATCTTCACGCCACAGCGTGGAAATAAGCGCTCATTTCTCGACCTCGTCGAAAGCAACGCCAAACATTCCTTCGAGCAGCGCTTCCGCGTCTTGAAGCCCACCTCGAAAGCCATCAGCGCGGCTCTGCAAAACGCCCTCAATCTTGCGGAAGAACCGAAACGCATCGAAAGCTTTGACATCTCGCACATCCAAGGAACCGACACGGTTGCGTCGATGGTCGTCTGGGAAAACGGCCACATGAAAAAATCCGACTACAGAAAATTCATCATTCGCGGCGACGAAGGCCGTCTCGAAGAAATGCGCAGCAAGGATTCGAGCGATCCATTGCCGGGCATCCCATCGTCCATCTCTTCCTTCCCCGTCTCGAAAAACGACGACTTCGCCAGCATGCGCGAAGCCGTCACGCGGCGCTATCGCCGCTTGCAGGAAGAGAAAAAGCCGATGCCAAGTTTAATTTTAATCGACGGCGGCATCGGCCAACTTCACACTGCCGCGCAAGCGCTCGATTCGCTGCAAATCATCAACCAGCCCATGGCCAGCATCGCCAAAAAAGAAGAAATTCTTTACGTCCTCGGCCAGGAAGACGAACCCGTCGTTCTCGAACATCATTCGCCGGTCCTTCATCTCATTCAGCAAATCCGCGACGAGACGCATCGCTTCGCCGTCACGTTCCATCGCCAGCGCCGCGCCGCGCGCCAGACCAAATCCGCTCTCGATGGCATCCCCGGCATCGGCCCTCGCACCGCGCAAAAACTCCTGCGCGAATTTGGCAGCGTTTCAAATGTCCGCCGCGCCAGCCTCGAAAAGCTAAGCGAAATTATCCCGCGAAGAACCGCCGAAAAACTCTTCGAGCAGCTTGGCAGTCTGCATTCCGCTGATGCTCAGCGCGATGGCCACTCCGATACCGGCAATCAGCCCGATAACCACAATAACTAGCACACAGCGGTTAGCCTATATTGCACGCGCACTGACGCTATGTTACGGTTTTTATGGAGGTTCTCATGGCGGACAATGTAGGTTCCAAGGTCACATATTTCCTCGTGGGACTCGGTGTCGGCACGTTGGTAGGCATTTTGTTTGCGCCGAAATCCGGAGAAGACACTCGCGAGTTTCTTTCCAAGAAGGCCGACGAGGGCCGCGATTTTGCGCAGCGCAAGGCGAAAGAACTCCGCGAGCGCGCGGACGACCTGATCGAGCGCAGCCGGGACGTTGCTACCAAGGGGAAGGATTCCATCAGTGCGGCAGTCGAAGGCGCGCGCGAGGCGTATCGCCGCGAAGCTTCGAAATCCTAAGTCAGCGAAGCATGGAATCGCGAGTCTCTCAAGCGGCTGCGAATCATAGCAGCGGATTTGCGAAGGGGCACGGTTGCGGAACGGCAAAGATTTGAAGGCGCAAGATCCGGCACGGAATGATTTCGTCCTCTGGAGAGGACGCGTGGGGCGCGTATGCAAACCTGGCTCATGATTTTCAGCATTGTCGCGGCGATCGCGCTGGTCGTTCAGGGCGCGATGTTGATCGCGTTGTTTTTTGAACTGCGCCAGACAAATAGAAAAGTCAACGGGCTCGTCACCGATTTGCACGCTCGCATTGGGCCGATTTTGACGCGGGCGCAAATTCTTCTCGACGATACGCAGCCGAAAATTTCCAACATGGTCGCAGACGCGGCGCATATCGTATATCTGACACGCGGGCAGGCCCAGAAAATGGACCGTGTCATCACCGACGCCACGGACCGTCTGCGCGGGCAGCTCAATCACGCGGATAGAATTTTGACTGGCGCCCTCGAAGCCGTCGAGGATGCCGGCTCGCAATTCCGACATACGGTTTGGCGGCCGATGCAGAAAGCTTCCGCGCTGGTTCAGGGAATTAAGGTTGGTCTTGATCTCTTGCGCTCGCGGCGCGAACGCCGCCGTCCTGACGAACCGCTCGAAAGGGAAGAAGAACTGTTTATTTGAGCGATCTTGTTCGGGACGCCTTCTGAAGTTTTCCAGTTTTTCTCGATTCTCTGTTCTCTTTTCCAGCTCCCTTATATAGCTTTAGCGGATCCAGGCGCCGCCGAGGACTCGGTCGCCCTCGTAGAAGACGGCGCCTTGGCCTGGCGTGATGGCGCGTTGTGGTGCGTCGAAAATAATTCGCGCGCATGAGTCGCCTACGGCTTCGACCAGCGCGGGCGCGGGTTCGTGCTTGTGGCGGATTTTCACCGTCGTACGAATGGGCCGTGCGGGCTGCTCGACCGAAACCCAATTTACGTCACTCACTTCAAACGAGGTGGTGCGCAACGCGTCGTCATCGGCGACAACCACGCGATTGTTTCCTGGGTTGATGGAAAGAACGTAGAGCGGCTTGCCAGCGGCAAAGCCCAGGCCTTTGCGCTGGCCGATGGTGAAATTGTGAACGCCGTTGTGGTGGCCGATGACGGCGCCATCTTCGGTGACGATTTCGCCTTCGGCTTGTGACAAGGAAATTCCGACGTCTTTTGAATAGGCCTGAATGAACTGCACGTAATTGCCGGTCGGGACAAAGCAGAGTTCCATGCTTTCTGGTTTTTCCGCGACGGGAAGATTGGTGCGGCGAGCAAGTGCGCGAACTTCTTCCTTGGTCAATTCGCCAAGGGGAAATTCGCTGTGCGAAAGCTGCACCTGCGAGAGGCCCCACAGAAAGTAGGATTGATCCTTGCTGTCATCGCGGGCGCGCAGCAGCTCCCAGCGATCGGTTTGTTCGTTTTTGCGGATGCGAGCGTAGTGGCCGGTCGCCAAACGCTCGGCGCCGATTTGGCGTGCCATGCGCAGGAGCGGCTCGAACTTCACGTCCGTGTTGCAGTTGGTGCAGGCGATGGGCGTGCGGCCGGCGAGATATTGATCGACGAAGGGGCGCACGACGCGCTTCTCGAACTGTTCCTCGAAATTTACTACATAATGCGGGAAATTCAGGTGTTGCGCCACCCGTTTGGCGTCATAGACGTCATCGAGCGAGCAGCAGCGATGTTGCTTGGGGCCGTCGCCTTGGAGTCCGGGCAGGCGGCGCTGGTTCCAGAGCTGCATGGTTAGGCCGACGATGGGATGGCCTTGTTCCTGGAGAACGGCCGCGACGGTGGAAGAATCCACGCCGCCGGACATGGCGATGGCGATCAGGCCGCGCTGAGTTTCTTCCCGTGTCGGTAGGGCGTCGAATTGGGTTGCGGTGGTCATGGCTACAATTTCATTTTAGCGGATTCCACCCCCAGGAAGAAAAAGATCGGAGTTTACACAGAGATCGCGGGGGACACAGAGTGCGCAGAGAAGAGTCGCGTGGTTAGACATGGGAGGCGGCCTTTTGGTAGGTGGGCGAGAGGGCTCGGAGTTGTGTTACGGCGGCGGGGATCACTTCCAGCGCGAAGTCGATTTCGGATTGTGTGGTGTGGCGGCCCAGGCTGAAGCGCAGGCTGGACTTGGCTTCTTCTTGTGAGAGGCCAATGGCGGTAAGAACGTGCGATGGCTCTATGGCGCCGGAGGAACAGGCTGCGCCGACGGAGCAGGATAAACCCTTCAGGTCTAGAGCGATAACCAGGGCTTCGCCCTCGATGCCCGCGAACATGATGTTGGTGGTGTTGGGAGCGCGGAAAGCTTGGGCACCATTCACGCGAACTTGCGGGACGCGTTCGAGCAAGCTGCGCTCGAGTTTGTCGCGAAGTGCGGAGACTCGCTGCGCGTCGTTCGCCAGGGAATTGCGCGCGAGTTCGGCGGCTTTTCCGAGACCCACGATTCCAGCTACGTTTTCCGTGCCGGGGCGGAAGCCGCGTTGATGATGGCCGCCGTAGAGCAGCTGTTGGAGGCGAGTGCCGCTTCGGACGTAAAGCGCGCCTACACCTTTTGGCGCGTAGAGCTTGTGGCCAGAGAGAGAAAGCAGATCGATGTTTAGCGCATTCACGTCGATGGGAATTTTTCCCGCGGACTGGACGGCGTCGGTGTGGAAATAAACTTTGTGTTCGCTAGCGATGCGGCCGATTTCTTCGAGCGGTTGCACCGTGCCGAGTTCGTTGTTGGCGTGCATCACGGTGATTAGGGCCGTTTCGGGGCGGATGGCGCGGCGGACGGCTTCGGGATCGACTTGGCCTTCGCGGTCGACTGGAAGATACGTGACGCTTACGCCTTGCTTTTCTGCTGCTTGGCAGGCGTTCAGGACGGCTTCGTGTTCGATGGTGGTGGTGATTAGGTGCGGGGTGGGTTGCGTCGAGGAGGAGTGCACAGCCAGGATTGCCTGTGTCACAGCAGAGCTGAGGACGCCGAAGATGGCGTGATTGTCGGATTCGGTGCCGCCGCTGGTGAACACGATTTCCTGGGGCTTGGCGCCGATCAGGGCGGCGACTTGTTCGCGGGCGGTTTCGACGGCGGCGCGGGCGCGTTGTCCGGGCGTGTGGATGGAGGAGGCGTTTGCGAACTCGGCGGAGAAATAGGGAAGCATAGCGTCGAGGACCTGGGGGTCAACGGGCGTCGTGGCGTTGAAATCAAGGTAGACGCGGTTCATGGGCCAGTTCTCAGAATACTACGAGTGGCCAGAAGATGAACGACCCGAAGAAAGGAGCAGGCTCGAACTGAAGTGAAGGAGGTCGAGAGATTGGAACGGGTTGGCGAGGTACTTAGTGGTTGGTAAATACTGTGGAAGTGTGCGGAAAATTCGAACAGGCAGCTCCGAAATGCTGGCCTTGAGGGACCGCGGCCCGCTTCGGAGAAGTATCCGGAACATCTCAATCGTCGTGGTGAAGCGAGCCATAGATTTCGTGCACGAATTGATCGGCCTGCACACGCCCCTGGCCCCAGCGTGCGTCAAACCGCGCCGTTGGATGATCAGCGAGGATCTGAGTCTCTGTCTTGCCAGCGTCTATTAAGTGCTTTACGCGATCGCGGACCGTCTCGATCATGTCGCGGAAGGTTTTGACGGCCGAGCCGTCGGTGACCGGCCCTCGAGCCGGAACGACGCGATAATTTGGGTCAGTCCATGCGCCGAGAGTGTTCATAAGGCCGTCCAGTGTGCCGCCCTGTGCGGGATCGATGACTGGATAGCCATCGCCGGGAAACACTTCGCCGAGATAGACCAGTTTGGCGATATGAAAGTGGGAGATCGCGTCGGCGTCGCTATAGCCCGGTTTTTGATGAACAACATGGATGGCTTCGCCATTGATATCCAGCGCTAAGACCTCGGAGAAAGCGATACGCGGTCGGTCCACGCCGAGCTGAATGAATCGTGGGGGCAAGGGCAGCGGCGGGCCCATTACGTTCCCTCCTAAACGCCGGAGTGCATTCTCTTGCATGGCAACAAATGCTCCACGCGCGCCCCATCCGGCATCACCCTCGGACTTGGCTGGATCTTCCGGCGCGATGACCACATAGCGCACGGGCGACTTGGTCCGATTCCCGAGCATGGCACTAATGGGGGCTGTGCTTGTCGCCGACGGAGTACCGATCAGCAGGGCTCCATCGGGACCAACGGAAGCGACGACATTGCCTGTTGAAGTGGCAAAGATGAGAACCTGCGGCGAGACTTCGGTGACGCTCACGGTCTCTTGCGCGCTGATTGCGGAACTGGCCGTCAATCCCAAAAGAATGGCGATCGGGATAGCCACGGTGTGCAAGGGGCGAGATCGGGCGACTGTCATAGTCGGACCTCCGGTAGACTCGCGTCGAATGATAAGGGAATTTGCAACAACTGGACTGACTGTTTTTTGTTCTTGCGTAGATAGCTCGTGGGAGACCGTTTTCACAATTCACAGCGGAGTTTGAAACAAGTGCACTAGAAGTAGTTTGACGGACCCATCGGGGAATCAGCGAGCATGGGCTTTTTAATATCGTGGATGCGTTGTGGGACAAGGAAGCAAAGTCGGAAATAAGTTGCCAGCTAGACGCGCACAGACTATAATGACCTGTATGACTATAATCAATGGAAGGGGCGTGAGTCATGGGCAAGGCGGAATGGTCGGTGGCCGAGGCTAAAGCGAAATTGAGCGAGGTGATCGAGCGGGCGCAAAAAACGGGACCGCAGAAGATCACACGTCATGGGAAAGAGGCTGCGGTCGTGGTCTCAGCCGAAGAATGGAGTCGCAAAACGAAGCGGAAGGGTAACTTGGCGGAATTTTTCGCGGAATCGCCTTTGCGCGGGTCGAGGTTGGAAGTGGAGCGGTTGAAGGATGAGCCGCGCGAGATTGATCTGTGAATTTTCTGCTGGATACGAATGTGGTTTCGGAATGGGCAAAGCCGCAGCCGAATTCAAGCGTTGTTCGATGGCTGGCGGAGCAGGATGAGGATCGACTGTTCCTGAGCGTGATTACGCTTGCGGAATTACGACATGGGGTGGAACGGCTTGCGGCGGGTGCGCGTCGAGAGCGGCTGGCAAGCTGGATCAACCAGGAACTAATGGACCGGTTCGAAGACAGAATATTGTCCGTCAACAAAGCGGTTGCGAATGCATGGGGCAAATTGATGGCGATGAGCGAGGCGCGCGGGACGAGGATGCATGTGATGGACGGGTTTCTTGCGGCGAGCGCTCTTGAGTGGGGATTGGCGCTCGTTACGCGCAATGTGAAGGATTTTGAGAGAGTGGGTTGCGAGGTGGTGAGCCCGTGGGATGATCCGCGTTAGCTCGCTCAACTTTTAGAGGTTCATACACGAGCGGTAAGCCGAAAATCTGATTATTCGGCGCGGAGGGCCTCGACTGGATCTACCGTAGCGGCGCGTCGGGAGGGGAGATAGCTGGCAAGGAAGGCGGTGGCGATTAGGCCGAGAGTGACGGCGACATAGGTCATGGGATCGACGGGGTTGACATGGAAGAGGAGCGAGGACATCAGGCGCATAACGATAACGGCGGCGATTAGGCCGAAGGCTGCGCCGATGCCGGTGAGGATTAGGCCGTGGCGGACGAACATGTTGGTGAGCGATTGCGTTTGCGCGCCGAGAGCCATGCGGATGCCGATTTCGCGGACGCGTTGCGAGACGGAGCAGGCGATGACGCCGTAGATGCCGACGACGCCGAGGAGAAGGGCCATTCCGCCGGCTACGGCAAGCATGATGAGGGTGAAGGAAGTGCGGGCCATGGAGTGGGTGTAGAAGAAGCCGAGGGTATGGACGTCGGCGAGGGGCAGGTTTGGATTTACGGACCAAACGGTTTCGCGAATTTCTTTCAGGAATGCTTCCGAGCCGGCGCGTGGGCTGCGAATGATGAAGCCTACGTAACGGTTCACGTCTTCTTTACTTCCTTCGAAATTTGTTCTTTCGATGGGCCAATAGACAACACTTGGTGGCTTTTGGGTCACACCGTCGTTATACGTGTTGGCGACCACGCCGACGATTTCGCGCCAGTCGTCGGTGGAGGCGACGCGGATGCGCTTGCCGAGGGCGTTGTCTGGCGAATTCCAGTATTCGCGGGCGAAGTTTTCAGAAATGACGGCGACGGGAAGGTGCTCGTAGATGTCGGTCCAGGTGATGTCGCGGCCAGCGATGAAGGATGTGCCGAGTGTGGAAAAAGAGCCAGGAGTGACGTCAGAAAAGCGGCGGATTGGCGGGATCTCGCCCTCGTGGTAGGTGTGATCCTGGGCATAGAGAAGATCGTTGCTGGAATTTCCGTTCATGGGGACGGCCGTGGTGATGCTGGCGGAGGAGACGCCGGGAAGGGCGGAAATTTTGCTGAGCATTTCCTGATACATGCGGACGACTTGTTCGTCGTCCTTGACTTGCGACTCGGGGACAAAAATATGGAAGGTTTGAACCTGATCGGGCTGGCGGAAGCCGGGGTCGACGTGCGTGAGGGCGCGGAAAGTACGAATCATTAGGCCGGAGCAGATAAGGAGAACGAGGGCGAGAGCGACTTGAACAACGACGAGAACGCTGCGGGCGCGATGCTGTTCGCGGCTCTGGCTGTTGGCGCGGCCGCCCTGGCGAATGCCGGTGCTGAGGCGGACGCCGGCGTACTTGAAAATGGGGATGGAGCCAAAAAGGATGCTGGCGAGAATGGCGACGGCGAAAGTGAAGAGGAGAACAGGGCCGTCGATGCCGATTTCGTTGATGCGCGGGATGCCTGACGGGGCCATGGCGACGAGCCCGCGCAAGGCGGCGAAGGCCAAGCCCAAACCGATGGCGCTGCCGAGCAAGCCGAGAATAAAGCTTTCGAGAAACAGTTCACCGGCGATGCGATAGGGACTGGCGCCGAGAGCGGAGCGGACAGCGAGTTCCTGGCTGCGGCCTTCGATGCGGACGAGAAGGAGGTTGGCGACGTTGGCGCAGGCGATGAGCAAGACCATGCCGATGGAGGCCATGAGAACCCAGAGAGTGCTGCTGACGTCACCGACTACATCTTGCTTGAGCGGGCGGAGGTTCGGGGCGATATGAGCATCTTCAAAAATTTTTGCACTGAAGCCGGGAGGCGGTGGGAAGGAACTAGCGACCATTGGCGTCATGCGGGCTATGTCGGAACTGGCCTGCTCCATAGTGACGCCGGGTTTGAGGCGGGCGAGAGCTTCGTAGCTGAAGTTGCCTAAGAACATTTTGCTGCGATCCCACTTGAGGGGGAGGAATAGAGAAGATTCACGCCAATCAAGAAAATGGAAGCGCGGTGGCAGGACACCGATGATTTCGCGAGGTTTGCCGTCGACGTTAAGGGATTGGCCCAAAACGGAGGGGGAGGCGCCGAACCTTTTTTGCCAATAACCGTAGCTGAGGATGACAGTGTCTGGCGATCCGGGAGAGTCGTCTTGATGGGTGAACAGGCGGCCCAGTGCGGGGGAAACGCCGAGAAGAGGTAGAGTGCCGTCGGTGACGTCAAGGGCATCGACCTGTTCGGGCTCAGCCCGGCCAATCACGCTAACGGAATCGCCATTGTAAACACCGATGTCTTGAAACGAGCGATTCTGTTCGCGATAGATGAAGTAATTGGAAGGAGCAATGTTGAGATTCTGGATGTTGATGCCGGGGGCGGTGAGCCAGACGCCGATAAGCTCGTCAGGACGAGGATAGGGAAGGGGCTTGAGGAGAACGCTTTCGAGGACGCTGAAGACGATGGTATTGCCGCCAACGCCTGCAGCGAGCGTGACAAGAGTGATGATGGTGAAAAGCGGGGCCCGGCCGAGACGGCGGAAGACCTGTTTCAGGTGGATCAAGAACGTTTTCATTTGCGCGGCCTCAGGTAGGCTGTGCCAAGGATACAGCGAGATGGGGGGCAGAGCCTCATTAAATAGGAACGGAGAAAGCGCGGGAAAGTTCCGTGAAGTTTGGCGGCGCTTGAAGAAAGGGGAGCGAGAAGCAAGGCCTGGGCTTAGTTTGAATCTGGCGGAGCTCAAGCATGTTTTCAGAAGAGACGTGGCAGTGTAGACTCGCGGCAAGGCAGCGAAAATGCCGTCGGTGGGGGCGGCAGGGGAGTTGAACGCGATGGGACAATCGATTCCTTTTGGACAACATATTGCGCGGCCGCCAATAGAAGCGACGGCGGGGGCCGCGAGCGGAGCGACGGTGGAGGCTGTGCCGTGGCCGATTTGGTGCATCGTGGCGGGCATCGTCTGCGGGAAAATCGGCGGGCCGTGGGATATTTCGTGGCACATGTCGATCGGGCGGGATTCGTTCTGGACGCCGGCGCACATCATGATTCAAATGGCGGGTGTGCTGACGGGGATCGCGTGCGCATACATGATTTTGTCAACGACGTTTGGGAACGATGCGGCGACGCAGGAAGCTTCCGTGAAAATTTGGGGATTTCGCGGGCCGCTGGGGGCGTTTATTGCGGTGTGGGGATGCGTGGCGATGCTGACGTCGGCGCCGTTCGACAATTGGTGGCACAACGCGTACGGATTGGATGTAAAGATTGTGAGCCCGCCCCATACGCTGCTGTCGCTGGGTTCGCTGGCGATCAAGATCGGGGCGATGGCGCTGATGGCGGGGCTGCTGAGCCGAGCGTCGAAGCCGGCGCGCCGCACTCTGATCGTGCTGCAGTTATTTGTTGGCGCAGGCTGTGTGGAGCAGTTGGGAACGATGCTGACGACGAATACGTGGCCGACGGAGATGCATCGGGCGGCATGCTATCTGGCGGTGGCGATTGGGATCCCAGCCGTGCTGATTGCGCCAGCGTGGGCGGTGCACTGGCGATGGGCGTGCACGGCGGTGGCAGGAATTTACACGGCGATTTTGCTGGCCTTTGAATGGATACTGCCATTGTTTCCGGCGCAGCCCAAGCTGGGGCCGGTGTATCAACACAT
>JBARCY010000158.1:0-19235 GCA_049794595.1 Candidatus Acidiferrum sp. | reverse complement strand
GCCCTTTTGCCGCCTCAGCCCTTGAACAACATCTTCCGCGATTGGCCAACAATCGTCGCGCAGCTCGCGGAACCCCCACGCCGCCGCCGACGCTATGCCTATTGTTAAGTTAACGCTTATGGGTGCCCCACCCTTTCGTTTTTGCTTTTTGAAAGGGTGGGTCTTGGTCTTCCTCTTTTCCCCTGATCCACTCTCTAATCCACCGGATCGATTCTCAACAGCCCGCTTTCTCCGTTCATATAAAACGACCAACTGGCGGGTGGCGAAGAGACTCGGCGTAAGAGTCTGTGCAGTTGCTTCTGACGTTGGGGGTGCCGCATCCCTGCGGTTTTCAGGGTGCGGGTTTTGATCCCTACTTTCCATCTCAGCCCCGAACCGGCCATCCGCAACCCGCTCTCCCATAACGACTTATATTTATTACTTGACAATACAGGGAACTATGTTATAGTTGTTAATGCTCGTCGCGGAGGAGAAAGGAGCCGCCCACATGCCTCCGCTATCCGCCCGCCTCTTTCATCCTCTCACTGTCCGAAAATCTCCCCCTCTCCTCCATTCCGGCCGCCCCATGCCCGCGCCCGGCCCCATCCGGCCCCACACCCAATCTCGAGTTTCCATCTTCGCGTCTCCGTTCCCGCTAGCTGCTAGCTGTAAGCTCTCGGCTGTCATCCGCTCTTCTGTTTCCGCCTTCAACTTTAAACTTTCAACTTTGAACCCCGTCACGTTCCTTGACGCCGCGTCAACCATAAGTCCTTTGTTTGGCACTCTTACAAAAAAACACCTGGGGGTGGGGTCACATCCTTCAAGCCAAAGTTCGCGCGCCTACCGAGCTCCCACCCCGCCGCTGTCATCCCGAGCAACGCGACCGAAGGTTCCGACTACGTCGGAAAAGATCTGCTTTTTCTTGTCCTCATGCTCACGTTATTTTCCTCCATCGCTGATCACGGATCACGGGACACCGGCCACTCGTCTCTCGCCATCCGTCACTAAGTCCTTTACAATGCGCACTTCCGAAAAGCATGCCCGTAACTCCTTTAGAATGCGGAGTTTCAAAACAAAGGACTTAAAACTATTTAGAATGAACAGTTCCGAAAAAAAACCCAGGGGGGTAGCGCCCAACCTCTTCAATTATCGATGCTTTTACTGTTGCCCAGGAGAGTGGTCGGGATCAACATCCAGATGTGCCAAATGCGTTATGACCAGTTGCATGGAGCCAGGAAGCATGAAGAAAGTGCCTAGCGCGCTGTCGCCTGTCATAGCTGTCGATCGCAAAGCGGCTAAACCTCTACACAAGCAGATCTATGACGCCTACCGCGACATGATCGTCGGACGTAGCTTGGACCCGGGCCAACAGATTCCTTCCACTCGCGCTCTCGCCACGGAACTTCGGATATCACGAATTCCTGTGCTAACCGCCTACGCTCAGCTCTTGGCCGAGGGCTATTTCGAGACGCGGGCAGGTTCCGGAACGTTCGTATGCAGTTCCTTGCCCGAACAACTTACTTCGAGCGCGCGCAATCTAATCCAGGCCACTGACGTTCGTTCTGGCGTGCGGCCCGTCGCACGCCGTGCCTTGTCGCTTCCTCGCTACGTGAGACATCCTTGGCTTCCGGGGTTGGGAGCTTTTAGCGTGAGCCAGCCAGCATACGACCAATTTCCATTTCAAACTTGGTCCAGCATTGTCATGCGCCACTGCCGAAATCCACGTCCCGGCGAGTTGCACTATGGGGGACCGCTTGGTTCCGAACAGTTGCGCGAAGCCATTTGCACTTATCTAAGAACGGCGCGTGCCGTCCGCTGCGATCCTCGCCAAGTCATGATTGTTACTGGGTCGCAGCAGGCCCTGGAAATTACCACGCGCGTTCTCCTGGAATCTCAAAGTCCAGCGTGGGTGGAGGATCCCGGTTACTGGCTGACGCGCCACGTCCTTGCGGCAGCCGGCTGTCGGATGGTGCCGATTCCGGTTGATCACGAGGGATTGGATGTTGCCGCTGGTATCAAGGCCTGTCCGAAAGCGAGAGCCGCTTTTGTTGCACCCTCGCACCAATATCCGCTCGGGGCCACCATGAGTGCTTCGCGCCGTCTCCAGCTCCTTGATTGGGCGCAACGCGCCGGCTCGTGGGTGATAGAAGATGATTACGATAGTGAGTACCGGTTTGGCAGTATGCCTATCGCGTCTCTGCAGGGCCTGGACCATCACTCGCGCGTGATCTACATTGGAACTTTCAGCAAAACTCTGTTTCCCTCGCTGCGGCTCGGCTATGTGGTTATTCCCGCTGATTTAGTCGATCACTTTGTCGCCGTTCGACATGCCATGGATATTGCACCGCCCCATTTCTTCCAGGCGGTTCTCACAGACTTCATGAACGAGGGCCATTTCGCGCGCCACATTCGCAGGATGCGGCAGCTCTACGCTCAGCGCCGAACCGCGCTGGTCGATGCGCTCACCAAAGAATTCTCATCCGCGCTGGACATTTTAGGCGCGGAAGCTGGCATGCACCTCGTCGTCACGCTGCCCAAAGGTATCCGCGATCAGCAGGTTGCGGAACGTGCTGCACGAGAAAAGCTGTGGGTTTGGCCCCTTTCCCCCGCGTACTTAGGCGCAACTCCTCGTCAAGGGTTCATACTCGGGTTTGGAAGTACCTCCGCGGACGAGATTCCCAAGGCCGTCTTGCATCTGAAAAACGTGCTCTTGACCGAGAAGCCTTTCGTAGCTAAAACGATGGTCTAGAAACAAAGTCGCATCTAATCCGCTCCAACCCCACGGCCGAGGCTAGTCCCCGGTGATTGCTCTTGTGTTGTGGGCGCGTTGTGATCGCGCAATTTGGTTGACCGCTTGGATGATAGAGACAGGCGCTTGAGAAAAGCGCCGTCAAGCATGTGGAGCGGCTTAAGCAATCAGCTCTACTGCCAGCGCAAAGCCACTGCGGGGTCTACGCGTAACGCGCGCCAAGCGGGAATCGCTGCCGACGCCAGCGCGACCAGCACGGTGAACACAGCTGCCACGACAAACACCAGCGGATCGGCTGGGCTTACTCCTACCAGCATCGCCGAGACGACGTGTGCGAGCGCCGCAGCAGCCACCGATCCTACAAGCAACCCCACCAGCGCGAACACAATTCCTTGCCACACCACCATCCGCATGATATCCCGCGGCTGCGCTCCCAGCGTTACGCGAATACCGATCTCACTGGTTCGCTGCGCGACCGAATATGCCATCACGCTGTACAAGCCAACCGCCGCAAGCAGCAAGCCCAGCCCACTGAGGACGCTCAACAGACTTGCCGCAATCTTCGCGCCGAAGAGCGACGCAGCGACATACTCGGTCATTGGCTCGGCATCGAAGACGGTCAAGGCAGGATCGATGGCCGCCGATTCGCGCTGCATCGCCGAAATGGCTTCGCTCACCGAGCCGGAGGTGCGCACGTCAAAGGTCAGCCCATACTCCGGACGGAAAATCTGGCGGATGGGAATATAGAAGTACGGCTGGGGACTCTCGGTAACTCGGTGATACTTGCTGTTTTTTGCGACGCCGATGATTGTGAACCATTCGCCCCATCCATGCACCTTTCGCCCAATTACGCTGCGATGGGCTAAAAAGCGGTGCACGAATTCCTGGTTGACGATCATCACTTTCTCCGATTTAGCGTCGTCACGCAGGTCGAAGTCGCGGCCTTCCAGCAGTGGGATCTTCATGGTGTTAAAGTAGCCGGGAGAAACCAGGTCCCGGTAGATTTTCATATTCTCGTTCATCCCTGGGACGTAACCTTCGACCTCAAGCGTCTCCCAGTTTCCCCCGTTGAATCCCAAGGGCGGCGAATCGTCGTAACTCACCGCGGTCACGCCGGGCTGCCGCTCAAGCTGCTCGCGCAAACGCTGGCAGAAAGTGTCGGTTTGCTGCGCGGTGTAGCCGGCCGTGGAAAAATCGAAGTGCGCCAGCGCCACACCATCCGGCGAGAAGCCGGGATCGATCGAGCGCGCCGTCTGAAAGCTCCGCACAAAAAGTCCTGCGCCGACGAGAGCAACCACAGCGAGGGCCACCTCGGAAACTACCAGCAGACCGCGCAAACGCTGCGAATGAACGCCTGAAGTTGCGCTCCGACCGCCCTCTTTCAGAGCCTCATTAATGTTTGCGCCCGTCGCGTGCACAGCGGGAGCAAGTCCCGCGAGGAGAGCGACGAGGAATGCGAGCCCCGCTGTGAATGCCAGGACCTGCCCGTCGAGCGGAGGCTGCAACATGGTCGGCCTTGCTACTGCCGGAAGAAGCCAGCGCAGCGCGCCGCCTAACATGCTTGCCAGCATCAAACCGCAAATCGAGCCGGCCGCGGCCAAAAGAAATGTCTCGGTGAGAAGCTGCTGTGTCAGTCGCGCAGGCCGCGCGCCCAAAGCCAAGCGGATGCTGAATTCCTTGATCCGGCCGGTCGCGCGGGCGAGCAACAAATTCGCCAGATTCACACAAACGATCAGCAGCACCACACCGCTGGCGCCCATCAGGATCGTAATCGGCGTTAACAGCGTTACCTGAGGGCCGAAGTGCGATTGCCAGACTGGCAGGACGGTTGCGCCGATTCCTTGATTCGAGTCAGGGTCGGCTACCGCCATCCGGTTGGCAAGCGATTGCACTTCGCCGCGTGCTTGCTCCAGAGTCACGGCCGGCGCGAGCCGGGCCAACATCGTGAAGTTGCGCGTATTGCGATCCCGCAACATCCAGACACCCGTGTGAGTCAACTGGCCGTACATTGTAATCGGCATCCAGAGCTCGTAATCAAGGCCCGAGCGAGAGCCATGGAAGCCTTCGGGAGCGACGCCGATAATCGTGAATGCTGTGCGGTTGATGCGCAGAGTCGATCCGATCGCCAGACGATCGGAGTGGTAATGGTTCTTCCAATAGATATCACTGATGACCACGACGGCGTGCGCATTCTGTGCGTCGTCGCGTTCCGCTCCGGAGAAAAAACGCCCCGCTTCGGGCTTCACGCCAAGCATGTCGAAAAAGTCGCCGGAAACCATCTCGCCCCAAACTTTCGCGGTGTTCGGAGCCTCGCCCACGGAAAATAGATTGCCATCGCGCGCGGAAACGAGATCCAGCAGTTTCAAGTGATCGCGGAAATCACTGTAATCGAGGAACGACGTGGTGATCGGCTCGCCGTCCGGAGCCGTGTTTTCGACGGCGACCACGCGCTCCGCCTGCGTGGCGCCGGGCAGGGGATTCAACCGCATCGAGCGCATCCAGCTGAAGATGGTCGTGCTGGCCCCGATGCCAATGCCAATCGTGAGGATCGCTACCGCGGTGAAAGCAGGATTTCGCGTGAGCGTCCGGAAGCCGTAACGAATATCGCGGAATAGGGTGCTCATAATAGTGATGAAGGGTGCAAGCCGCTGACCATCCGCAAGTCACTGAAACCAAGCAAGAAGCGCTGCCCTCGCCGTCTACCAAGTGTCCGCTTATGGGACGCGCCGTCTGACAGCCGGACAGCAGTTCCCGCCAGCAAGCGAATGTACCAAAGTGATTTGGCGGGGGCTACTTCGGATCAACCTACGGTTAGAACCGGGGAACCGAAATTGGAGCTTCCCCGGTGTCCGCGGAAACTCGCCGAGGTGAATCGTCAGCGAGCAAATCGAGTCCAATAACAGGCTCCGAGTAGCCGGCCCTGCAGAAGATCAACTGCGCCACAGCTCAAACCAAAAAGCCGAGCGGAACACGCTTAAGTCCAACTCTTATCTCGCGTCCGGTGTAACCCACAGGGCGGTACATTCCAGCATTCAGTTTCATTTTTGTTTTATGGCAGCGTGCTCCTTCGCCCGCGAGACGAGCGCATCAAAACGGGGATCTCCATGCAGCGATTTGAGATCGGGATTCTTCTCAATTCCCAAGAGGGCGGAGCCGGGAAGTCCATGGCCCACCGCGTCATCCAATAGAGAAAATGCCTTGTCACGCTGGGCTCGGAGAGCTTCGATGGAGCCGAGGTTGCGCCTTGTTGTCCTGCTCGATCACCAGGATGTTCGATGGCTTTAGGCCGCGGTGAATAATCGCTTTCTGATGCGCGTGTTGCACGCCTTCACATACCTGCGTGAACAATTCGAGCCGCTCAGGGATCGTGAGGCGGTGCTTGTCGCAATAGTCCGTGATGGGCAATCCGGGGACAAATTCCATCACGAAATAGGGGCGTCCTTCTGTGGTAGAACCTGCGTCGAAGACTCGCGCAATAGAGGGATGGTCCATCAGGGCAAGCGCCTGGCGTTCAGATTCGAACCGTGCCACCACAGCTTTCGTATCCATGCCGGCCTTGATGAGCTTAAGAGCTACCGTCCGCTGAATTGGCGTAGTTTGTTCCGCCAACCACACTTCGCCCATGCCGCCTTCGCCTACTATCTGCAGCAAGCGGTAGGGACCAATGTGTCTAGCCTCCGGACCGCCGATTCCCATATTGCTTAACGTTGGATCCGAAGACCGTTGAAATGGGGAGTCGTCGCGATGTTTCGGCGGGTCATTGGTTCCCATGGGTATTGGCCTCCTGAAGCGAGAAATTTCAACGCGGAAAGCTCCTGCGAGGTTACTCAGAAAACGCGGATGTGCACATCGTTATACCACAGCCCTTGCCAGCTTAATGGCCGTTCGAAACTGGCCGCGGCGTACGGTGGCCAACCGATTCCACGAAGGGAATTTCTTGCGGAACCTCATGCGGCTTGCGCTAGTTTACCTGCGACAACGGAACAATCAAGCTACCAACGGCCGCAGTGGCGGGATCTTCAACCAATATACGCAATGTTCTGACGCCCGCCTTCGGCTGTACATCCTGCCTGAAGGGCATGCCTGATTTTAGGAGAGCTGCATACTGTTTCTCAGAGAGCCTGAGCTCGTAAGTCTTGCTCCATTGGCGAAGCACCTTGCCGGCCCCATCCTGCTCGATGACGTACACGCTGACGGCTCCTTTGCGTAAGTCTCCGGTCTGTACGAGTTGAAGATTGTGGATGTCAATCGAGCACCAAAGCCTCAAAGAGTTCGGGAGCGGTTGGTTCACTCGATCCACCTTGACCTGCAACGGAATGGCAGACGAGTCGAGCGGACTCCGTATGGCCGCCAGAAAACTGGTGCGACGTTCATCCTGCGTGGCCGGCATGTCTCTGAGTGCAAAGTACACTTTGGGATAGCGGAGGTTCAGCCCTGATCGCTTGACTTGCACCTTCAGTTCATGGAATTTCCCATCGCTCGAATCGCGATCTATGTAGAAGCCGAGCGTGTACGTGACCCCCGAATCTTCAACGGCTCTGCGGATCGCTCCGGTGATGTCGTTCGTGTTGACAAAGGCCTCGCCGCCAGTTTCATCGGCAAGCTTCTGCATGGTGTCGTCACCGATTGGCTGGAAAGACTGCGCCGGCATGCTCTCCCCAGCTCGCGCCACTTGGTCGAAATCAATTGCATCTTGTTTCGATTGAAAAGACGCGCGCGCCATAAGCCCGCGCGCGTCGATCGGGTAGGCTGCAATCCGCGCAGGGCTCAATATGCGTGCCATCGCGGCACCGGAAAATGGGAGATTCGCCGTTAGCCAAACTAGATTCTTGCGGCCCGGAATGTTGGCGACGTGCGCGGCGATCGACACCAGTGCGGCCATTGTTTTCTGGGCGCGTTCTTGATTTGCCAAGCCGGCCAGTCGCACCGCCTCTGCGTTCATTAGAGCATCCACGTCGGGACCCATGGGAGTATGGACTGCGCCGGGCGCAGCTACTTCGCGGTTGGTCTTCGACGTGGTGTCGTACTTTTTCACAATCGAGAAGAGTTGGTCGCGGTTGCTGGTAAAGTCGCATAACACTTGTAGGGAATCCCGAAGACCGTAAATGGCGACTTGGTCCTGCGGGTTGAGCTGCCTTATGAATTCGATGAGGTGGTTCTTCGCATTGGCGAGAGCGAGATCCTCCATCCAGTACGGCGTGCTCTCATAATTTCCCGCTGCCGAACCATAAAGCGTATTAAGGCTGTCGAGCAGGACTATGGTGACGCTCCTCGGGTTGGCAGCGCCATATCGGGGAAGATCAGAGAACGTGTTTTGCGGCAGCGGTTGCGCAGGCTGCACCGCAGACTCGCTGGATTCGACGGAGAAAACGCTGATTTTCTGCGGCTTCCCCCGATCAAACACGACGAAATCGTCTTTTGTCAAATTGGCGACTGGGCCGTTCTTGTCACGAGCGATGACCCCTACCTGAACCAGCCGAGTGGATACGCTAATCGTCGGAGACTGCGGGGCGTTTTGGGCCGAAACGCCAATCGCCGCCAGGCTTAACGCGAGTAAAGCAACCACTGTTGAGATGCGGAACACGAAAAGGACGATACCCCTTTCGAGGAATCGTGTCATCCGTGACGAAGGAAGAGGGGTACATTCTCCCATTCTGAAACCGCGTGCCAACTCCCGATTCAGACGGCAATCGAACATGTGACCTGTTACCAACTGGGATGGGTTGAAATGCCGGCAGCCGCGGCTAAAAATGGCTGACAACACAATGTGGGGTTCATGCGTCTAAGTTCCTGTGACGGCGGTACATTCGGGCTTGCGATATTTTGCGGGACCCGTCCTCCCGGACAGTGATTTTCTCGGAGCATCGTTTTTTCCGGGGCAACTGTCCTAGTTCTGCGGTGTTATACTAACGCGGAAGATCGCTAGGCGGAGAGTCTAAGCTTATCGCGAAAGTGTTAGCCTGGAACGGCGGCCCCGTGGGACCGAAAAGACTAGGAGCAGCGACATGGGTGAGCAAGTGAAAGAGCTTTTCAATTGGGCGCGACGCCGCAAGATTCTGGCGTCTGTTTTTGTAGGGTTCACGCTTTTGGTGGGCATCATGATTGGCTCGGTCATTTCGGGCCGCGTTTCCGCCATGAAGCCCTTCGGCGGGACGGATGCCGCCAAGCTTACGATGCCCGATCCCATACCATCGGCAAGCTCGTTTTCGGGAATCGTGAATCGCGTCGAGCCGGCGGTCGTCAATATTGCCACTACCCAAGTTCTCGAGCGAAAACCCACGGCCAAGAGGCGCCACTTGACGCCCAGTGATCCTGGCCACATGTCGCCCAATGATCCTGGCGATGACAATGATCCCATGCAGGATTTCTTCGACCGCTTCTTTGACGGCCGCCAGGACGCTCCCCCGCAAGCGGAACGCAGCCTCGGCTCCGGCGTTATCGTCGACAAGCGCGGCTATATCCTCACCAACAATCACGTCATTGAAAACGCGACAAAGATTCAAGTCCAGTTGAACAACGACACTGCGCGATATACCGCAAAAGTGATTGGCGCGGATGACGACACGGATTTGGCCGTAATCAAGATTGAAGCAAACAAAGAGCTACCGACCGCCAAGCTCGGCAATTCCGACGGCGTGCAGGCCGGAGACTGGGTTCTTGCCATTGGCAGTCCCTTTGGCCTTCAGGCCACCGTGACTGCGGGAATCATCAGCGCAAAGAATCGCGACGGAATCGGAGGAACCCAGCATCAATTCCAGCACTTCTTGCAGACGGATGCGGCCATTAACCCCGGAAACTCTGGCGGCCCGCTTGTGGATTTGGCAGGGCAGGTCATTGGTATCAACACCGCGATTATTACCGGCAGCCGTGGCTATGAAGGCGTCGGATTTGCGGTGCCCTCCAGCACGGCGATCAGTGTCTACAACCAGCTGATTGCTACCGGCCACATGACACGCGGATCCATTGGCGTCAGCTTCCATCCGGAACTTGGCACCAATCCTATTACCCTGAAATCCCTTGGCGCGCCATATGGCGTCGCCATTGAGAGTGTGGAACCGGGCAGCCCCGCGGAAAAGGCCGGGCTCAAGGGCGGGGACGTCATCACCAGCGTGAACGGTCATCCCATCAAGACTGGCGACGATCTCGTGAATCCCATCGCGCAAGCGCCTGTCGGCAGCAAGGTTCTGCTTACCTACATCCGCGACCGCACCCAGAAAGAAGCCACAGCCATCGTTGAGGACCGAACTCACGTCTTCCCGAATGTCGCCGGCAACATGGACGACCAGCCAGGCGAGCCTGCGCCAAGCGAGTTCGGCCTCCGCGTCGATAGCCTCACCAGTGATCGCGCGCAGCATGTCGGGATGGATGGCGTCAAGGGCGTGATCGTAACCGACGTTGACCCCGCCAGCTTTGCTTCCGACGACCTCGGCTTTATCCGCGGCGACGTTATTGCCGAAATAAACCACCAGCCTATAACTTCTTTGGCGGACTACAAGGCGGCCGTGTCAAAATTGAAGGCGGGAGATAGCGTCGTATTCAAAGTCTTGCGTCGCCAGGACAGCGACCGTGTTCTGACGATGTTCCTCTCGGGCGTGGTTCCGGTGGAGAACCCGCAGCAACAGTAAATTGGGGGAAGTGCGCGGTGCGCAGTCCCCTCCTTAAGCGAAGACCAATGCGAGTGCGAAAAGCGACACGCCTAGCCCTGACGCTGTTCGTAGCAGTGGGTATGGGTGTAAGCGGCGCCGTAGCAAGTGGGCAGGGAACCGCCTCCCCGAAGTCGCCCTCCGCGAAACATCGCTCAAAGTCTCACCACGGAAGATCCTACAGACCTGCCAGCCGCCGCGAGCGAGGCCAGAAGGTCCCCACGTCAGACCGGATCTCCGAAATTCAAAGCGCCCTCGCAAAGGAAGGCTCGTTCAACGGCGCGCCGAACGGCAAATGGGACGCCGCAACCGTCGATGCCATGAAACGATTTCAGAATTCTCAGGGTCTCAATGCGTCGGGCAAGATCGACGCCAAGACATTGGAGAAGCTTGGGTTAGGGTCGCAAACTGCAGGCATCGCAGCACCTATGCCGCCGGTTAGCTCGACCTCTCTAACTCCGAGCCCAACTGTTACCGTGCCCCGCCTCCCTTGAAAGATTGCTGGTCGATCTGTTTCCCATAACATCCCTTTTTTCAACTGTATGCGGTCAGTCGAGTCCCCAGGAGTTGGGCATCGAGTGCGATGCGGCAGCTGCTTACAGCTTGGGAGAAGACCGGCTGCGACTGCGGGAGATAAGGTCTTGCGAATAGGTCTGGAGCGCCACGAAAACGTAAGGCACTCAAAAAGAAAGACTTAAATGGCAGGAGCGAAACTGTAAGTTTCGCTCCTGCTCGCACCGTATTTAGCCAACTGGTTAAATATGGAATAGCGTCACGGCGATGCATTTAACCGATCGGTTGAATACGGGCCTAGTTTTCCATCTGCGACTGGAGGATCTCCCCTGGCAGAGCAATCATCGTCGGCCGAATCGAGGGCACACTTTGCTGGCTGTTGGCTGGCGTTGGAGCCATCGCGGTTCGGACGTGTATGCCGTTGTTTGGTTTAGGTACGCCCCCCTCGACTGGCAAGCGTTCGATGCGGATGCCGAGGGTACGCTCCAACTGAAATAATTCCGAGCGCTGCTCGCGCGAGAACAATGTCGTGGCAACGCCGTGTTCCCCGGCGCGGCCGGTGCGGCCGACGCGGTGGATGAAATTCTCGGCGATGTCCGGCAAATCATAATTGATGACGTGCACGATGTCCTGCACGTGGATCCCGCGGGAGGCCAGATCGGTAGCGACGAGCACGCGATAGCGTCCTTGCTGGAAACCTGCAAGTGCCGCCGTGCGTTGCGATTGTGAGCGGTCTCCGTGAATCATGGAGGCGGAAAAGCCATCGCGGTTGAGGCTTTTGGTAATGCGCTCGGTGCCGCGCTTGGTGCGCGAGAAGACCAGGCAGCGCCCAGTTTCTTTGGCCAGCAAACGTTGCAGCATTTCCTGCTTTCGGTCGACGGAAACTTCGTATGCCTGCATGCGCACATTTTCGGAAGGTTTGAGGATCGAGCCAAACGCGAGGCGCGTCGGATTTCGCAGGTAGTCCTTTACCAAGTGAGCGACCGATGCTTCCATGGTCGCGGAAAAGCACATGGTTTGGCGCTCTTTCGGCAGAATCGCCGCGATGCGCTTGATGGCCGGGAGAAAACCCATGTCCAGCATGCGATCCGCTTCATCGAGGACTAGAATTCGCAATGAATTGAAATTGAAAAGGCGGCGATCGAGATAGTCTTCGAGACGGCCCGGAGTAGCTACAACGACGCGAGCGCCTTTACGGATAGCATTGAGCTGGGCGCCTTCGGAGAGTCCGCCAACGACGAGCCCCGCCGGCACTAGTTGTGTGCCCCGCAATGCATTGAATTGCGCCGCTACTTGCATGGCCAGTTCACGCGTCGGCACCAGAACGAGCGCGGCGATTCCCGGCGTTTTGTGCTTTAAGAGTTGCTCGATGACCGGGATCAGGAACGCCAGCGTCTTGCCGGTTCCGGTTTGCGCGGTTGCGAGCACGTCCTTGCCCTCGAGCGCTTGCGGAATTGCCGCAGCTTGCACGGGGGTCGGCGTCGAAAATCGCGCATGTGCCAATCTCTCCTTCATATAGGCGGAGATCGGTAATTCTGTGAAACTTTGCATTCGTATTGCTTTCTTGCTGGCGGGAGCGATGCCGGCGCGCACACAACTTCGGTGCAAGCGCGGCAATTCGCATTGCCAGTCTTGTTTTAGATTACGCTGAAAACGTACGGAGAAGACTGCAGGCGGGTAATCTCAGATCAACAACTCAACTTGAGGGGCCGCACAACACAACCGAGGTATTAAGCGCAAACACAGTTTAGCACATCCCCGGCAGGGATGCGGTTTTATTTACAAGGTGTGTCGTAATCGGTGCTTGCGAAGACGACCGCGCATTCCCCCTTCCAAAGCAGGTCGGCGACGCTGTTCGCTATTCATATTCCGACGATCGCTCTGCGAAATGAGCTGCAGACTCGCAGGTCGAGATACTCGGCAATGTTGCGATCTGTGCACAGGTTGGAGACTTAAACAGCCCCGATCTTGGCCCGCCAATACTGGTTATACTAAGATTGCGTCAAGTGGCTATTGTGCCAGACCACCTTGTGCGAGAGATTGAAACAACATCGGAATGTGGTGGTCGCGAGCTTCTCGGGATGATTCATCCTCTCACGTGAGCGCGCGCCATATAAACTTGGAGGTTCTACCACACCCCTCCTTGATCATTTTGAGGAAAGGCTTGTGCCCTGACAAACCCTCGCCGCGTGAACCGGAATAGAACCAGGGGTCCGAGATTCTCATGATAGCCGGCGATCTCCAACAATTCGCGTTCGCGTGGCGAACGCTTGCAGTGTTTTCAGTGCCTGCCACAGTTTTCTGGCCCTATTTTCTGGGCACGATTCTTTTGGCGATTGGCCTGCCAATCATCATTAAGAACGAGCTGCCGCAAGAACATGGCCTGGAAAAGATCCTGCCCTTTGGCCGTTTGTTTTTTGCCGTCCCCATGATGGTTTTTGCAGGGGAGCATTTTACGGTGACCGATGGCATGGCGCAGATTGTTCCCGCATGGATTCCTTGGCATCGCTTTTGGGTCTATCTGGTGGGGACGGCTTTGATCGCCGCGGCGTTGAGCATTGTAATCAAGAAAAAAGCGCAGTTGGCGGCGACACTCGCAGGGATGATGTTCTGCTCATTCGTATTACTGATCCATATTCCTAATGTTGTGGCCAGCCCGCACAATCGAATCCTCTGGGCGGTGGCGCTGAGAGATCTCGCGTTCAGCGGAGGCGCGTTTGCGTTTGCCGGCGCGCAAATGAAGGAGCAGCAAGCAAAAGGCACGCCGGGGCTGGTACATCTCGGGCGCTTGTTTGTGGGGATTGCCGTCTTGTTTTTCAGCGTGGAGCATTTTTTGCATCCCGAGTTTGTCCCTGGCGTTCCTCTTGGCAAAGTCGTGCCAACCTGGATCCCGCTGCGCCTCTTCTGGGGATACGTTACTGGCGCGGTTCTTCTGGGCACGGGAATAAGCCTCCTGGTCAACAAAAGAGCGCGCTTTGCGGCACTCTGTCTTGGTGTGATGATTTTTCTTGTGGTTCTGTTCGTTTATTTGCCGATGTTGGCCGTCAACCCTTTGAGCATCGGAGACGGGTTGAACTATTTTGCGGATACATTGATGTTCAGCGGCGCGATTTTGCTCTTGGCGGATGCTCTTCCAAAAGACGGTCATCCACATGCTTGAGAAAACCGCGTCTCGCATTGCGGGTCTTTTACTTCCGGGCGAGGGCAGGCCGACAATGCCTTCGCGGATAGGACTCAAGGCCAGTGGCAGGATTCTATTTATTGATCCGGGCGACGTGATGACGGTTGAAGCGGAGGGCAATTGTGTTCTCTTCCGGCAATCATCGAGGTCCGAGCGGCTTCGCGAGTCCATTTCCAGCGTGGCGGAAAAACTTCTGCCTTACGGATTCGTCCGAATTCATCGCTCCGTGCTGATAAACTCTTCGTTCGTGGAAGAAATCCAACCGCGGACCACGGGAGGATATGTTGTGCGCATCAAAGGGGGAAGGGAGTTCCATGTATCCCGGACCTATAAGAAAAACTTACAATGCATTACGGCGGTTTGGATTGGAACGGACATGTTTCATGCCAACTAGGAAGGACGATTCGTCGATGAAGTTTCCCTTGTCGATAGACGCGGGAACGCCCTGCACTTTCATCCATGCGACCATCTGATGTCCAATGGTGCGATTAGCCCCGCGGGAGGACGCGAAGGGGAACGAAGGAGATGAGAAGATGAAAAACACTCTGTCATTTGTGGTCTTGGGGATGCTGGTGCTCTTGACGGCGAAAGCGAGTCCGCCGCAGACCGAGTCGCTAAAGACTGCCAGCGTGGAGAACGATCGAGTTCCCGTTGTCGTCGAATTGTTTACCTCGGAAGGCTGCTCGAGCTGCCCGCCGGCAGATGCGTTGCTGAGCAAACTCGAGGAGCTCCAGCCGGTTGCAGGCGCCGAGATTATCGGCCTGGAAGAGCACGTGGACTATTGGAATCAAGATGGCTGGGAAGACGTCTATTCCTCTCCCGAATGGACCTTGCGCCAGCAGGAATATGTCGCGCAATTCAAAGGAAATACACCCTTTACTCCGCAGATGATTGTTGATGGTCAAAGTGCGTTCGTCGGCAGCGATTCTCACGCGGCCGTCGCTGCCATCCAGGCAGCCGCCCGCCGGGTGAAAGCAAATATATCGATTAAGGCGGAGGATGCGACGAAGAGTGATACGGGGCACTTTGAAGTGCGAGTTGGGAACGTCTCCGGAATCGCGGACCAGGAGCCAGCGGACGTTTGGATGGCGGTGACGGAAGATGGCCTGCAAACAGCCGTCGATGCAGGAGAGAATGCAGGCAAGAATGTGAAGCATGCAGCCGTGGTGCGCTACTTCCATAAGATTGGGTCCCTATCTGCGAAAGAGTCATCCCCTTTCGTGGTGAACCAGCAGATGAAATACAAATCCAAATGGAAGAAAGAGAATCTTCACGTAGTGGTTTTCGTGCAGGAACGAAAGACTCTGCGGATTTTAGGCGCGGCTGAAGTCCGCGTCACGGGATAGGGCTGGCAGGCGATTTTCTAGCTTTTAAACCTCAATGCAATTCCTCGCTTCGGTCTCTTAGACGAGTTTGCGCCACTACTCACTTTTTAGATTTTTCGACGCCCTTTCTCCATCAGACGAAAAGCGAATTCATTGACCTCCCGTCCTGGAAGGATAGGCTACTCCGGAGCAGCGCTCAGTGTCAGTGCAGGCCGGCGACAGCGTGTCCCAGGCCGGCCGCGAAACGCGAGCGCTATTGGTGAAGAGGTGCACGGACTGCTCATCATTCCTGGAGAGATATACAAGGATTGTGCAGCGAGTTGGTCTCACAATTTGGCACTGTCGCGCGCATCCCGGGCAGCGAGGCGTGAGGCGCGCGGGCGGACGAGCTTGTCAAAAGTGTCCGGTGCACCGTAAAGTGTAACGTTTGTTGAATTTCGCGGGGATGAGACAAGGTAATGGCGAAGAGGAAGAAAAAGGCGCGACGCGGGACGAAGACGGGAAAGAAGCGGCACAGCGATTCAAAGCCCGCGCGGTTGACTGTGGGGGAATGGTTCGAAAAGCTTGCGGCGGTGCAGGCGCGGCTGCGGGCACCGGATGGCTGTCCTTGGGATCGTGAACAGACACACGCATCGCTGCGGACTTACTTGATCGAGGAGGCTTACGAGGTTCTGGAGGCGATGGAGAGCGGGGACGACGCAAAATTCGCGGAAGAGATGGGCGATTTGCTGCTACAAATCGTGTTTCACTCGCAGATTGCCAAGGAAGAGGGCCGATTTAACGTTGCGGACGTGATTCGCGAAGTGCACGACAAAATGGTGCGGCGGCACCCGCATGTTTTTGGCGAAAAACGCGCTAAGGATTCGGCAGAGGTGCTGAAGAAGTGGGAACAGATCAAGAAAGAAGAGCGCAGCGCCGCAGCTAAGAAAAATGCGGATCGTGCCAAGAGCAGGAGCAAGAGCGATTCCTTGATGGACGGTGTTTCGCGGGCGTTACCGGCGGCGTTGGAAGGATTCCAACTGACGCGGCGCGCGGCGCGTATTGGATTTGATTGGACAAACATCGATGGTGTGATCGAGAAGATGAACGAAGAAACTGAGGAGCTGCGGAAGGCGCTGGAAGCGGAGGATGCAGAGCGGTCGGAAGAGGAGATGGGAGATTTGCTTTTTTCCGCGGTGAATTTGGCGCGTTTTTTGCAGATTGATCCGGAGATCGCGCTGAAGAAGGCCAACGCGAAATTTTCCACGCGATTCCGGCGTATGGAAGAGCTGGCGGGGAGAAGCGGCAAGGTGTTGGCGGAGGTACCGCGGGAGCAGATGGAAGAATTTTGGGAAGCGGCGAAAAGTGAAGAAAAGATTGAGGTGGTCGGGTCCGGGGAGGCGCGCAAAGGATGATGAGCGAGGCAATTGTCGTCCGAAAATGCGCGGGGATTGAGGAGTTCCAGCGCTGCGTTGCACTGCAAAAAGAAATCTGGGGCGAAGAGGACCTCGAGGTGGAGCCCGCGACGTTGTTTGTGGTGGCGGAGGAAACGGGCGGACAAGTTCTGGGGGCGTTCGACGGCCATCGGCTGGTTGGATATACGCTGGCCGTGGTTGGATTTCGGGAAGGGGCAGTGTTTCTCCATTCGCACATGACCGGTGTGCATGGAAGCTACCGTGACAAGGGAGTTGGGCGGGCGTTGAAGCTTTTTCAGCGCGAGGATGCGCTGGGCCGGGGAATTCGGTTGATTGTCTGGACATTTGATCCGCTGGAGACGCGAAACGCGCATTTCAATTTGAACCGGCTGGGAGCGGTTGCGCGGAAGTATTTGCCGAACTTGTATGGGCAGACTACCAGCCCGTTGCACCTGAGACTTCCGACCGATCGGTTGTTGGCGGAGTGGCAGCTTGATTCGGCGCGGGTGGTAGCGGCGGTTGCGGAAGTGGGGAAGGAGCCGGTGGAGGGCCCTGCGACGGTAGAACTGCCAGCGGATCTTGATCGTTGGAAACAGAGCAATACGACTGAAGTGGCGAAAATACAGACGCGAATCCGGGGAGAGTTCACGGAATGGTTCGCGCGCGGGTACGCAGCGGTGGGTGTGAGGAAGTCAGAGCGGGGCGCGGCGTATCTGTTGGCTCCATGGAGCGATTTCTAGCAGAAGAGTTCAAGAAAGCAAAACGAAGAAATTCGCGGCGTTCCGGGAGTCAATGCGAGGCGCGGCCGCAGAATGAGAACAGGGAACATGCGCATACGGGAAGTGACTTTGCGGGAATTGCGGATGAAGCTGATTGCTCCGTTCGAAACGAGTTCGGAGCGGACCGAGGAGAGGCGCATCATCCTGGCGGAAGTTCTAGCGGACGGCGTGATCGGATGGGGCGAATGCGTGGCGGGAGAGAGGCCTTTTTATAGTCCGGAGACGACGGACACTGCCTGGATTGTGATTCGCGATTTTCTTTGGCCGATGATCAAGCACAAGGAAATAGCGGCGGCTTCGGAAGTTTGGAGTTTGATGGAAGCTGTTCGCGGGCACAGCATGGCCAAAGCGGCGCTGGAAGCCGCGATATGGGATGCGGAGGCGAAACAGAAGGGTATTCCGCTGGCGAAATTGCTCGGGGGGGGGAGGGAAGAAATTTCGAGCGGGGTATCGATTGGAATTAAGGAATCGCTCGACGAACTGGCGGCGGCGGTGCGGAAGGAACTGGCAGCGGGGTATCAGCGTGTGAAAATAAAAATTAAGCCGGGAAAGGAGCTGCCGCAGGTAAAGCGGCTGCGGGAAGAGTTTCCAGGGATCAAACTGATGGTTGACGCGAACTCGGCCTACCGAATGGAAGATTGGCCGTTGCTGAGGGAGCTGGAAAATTTTTACTTGATGATGATCGAGCAGCCGCTGGGATGGGACGATTTGTATGCGCATGTGGAGTTGCAAAAAAAATTAGCGACCCCGATTTGTCTGGACGAGTGCATTCATACGGAGGAGCAAGCGCGGGCGGCGATTTTGCTCGGGGCGTGCAAGATCATCAATATCAAGCTGGGACGCGTGGGCGGATTCACGGTAGCGAAGCGGATACACGATTTGTGCGAGCAAAATGGCTTGCCGGTGTGGTGCGGCGGGATGCTGGAGTCTGGGATCGGGCGGGCGCACAACATTGCGCTTTCGACACTGCCGAACTTCACGCTGCCGGGGGACGTCACGGCCAGCAAGAGGTATTGGGACGAAGATATCATCGAGCCGGAAGTGACGGTCTCGGCTCAGGGCACGATACGCGTGCCGACCGGGCCTGGGATTGGATTTGAGCCGCGGCGGGACCGGATTGAGAAGCTTACAGTGCGGAAGGAGCGGTTGGTTTGAGCGGCCGGCGGAAAAATTCCTGACGGCCGAACTGGGTTGCGAAGATGGAAGTTGAAAGGCGGCTTTTGTTTGGATGCTCGCCTTGTGGCTCATGCAGCGTCTTATCTGGTTCTGGAGCGAAATCGTGATAGATTCGACCCTGCAATAAATCCAGGATATTCAGAATACATTCGACTTATGGAGAAAAGCCCAATGCGAAAGCCGATGTTGTGGATCGCCGCCCTGGCGATCATGGTCCCCGCGCTGCAAAGTACAGCTGCACAGTCGCAGACGAAAGTCGAGACAACCATCAGCAAACCCGAAGCGGAAAAGACGGAACAATTTAAGCCGGAGCAGCAGGCGAGCAAGGGTTCCGTAACCGTGGAGGGTCACGCCATCGCTTACGACGCCTTCGCCGGGACACTGGTCGTGCATCCGAAGGGCTGGGATGACGTTCCGCAGAACGCGGACAAGGACGACAAAAGCGCGCCAACGGAAGCGAGCATGTTCTACGTCGCGTACATGAAATCGGACGAGA
>JBARCY010000157.1:0-3385 GCA_049794595.1 Candidatus Acidiferrum sp. | reverse complement strand
CCGGGCTGAAGATATTCGCGGAAAAAATATTCGTTGGGATCCTCGGGCATGGAGCCGTCGGGCGTGAGGTAGCCGCCTTTGGTGCAGACGACGAGTTCTTCTCGGGAAAATCCTTTTGTGGCGAGTTGCTGGATGGCGGCGCCGATGTTGCGCTCGCTGCGCTGGAAGCGGTAGTTGATGGCCGCGTCGATAAAGTTGATGCCTGATTCGGCGGCGGCGACGATTGCGGCGGTGTAGCTTGCATCGACCTTTGGATCCGGTTGGCCGAGATAGGTGCCGATGCCGAGCGAGGAGAACACGAGGCCTTGGGCTTCGCGGAAGTGGCCGTCGGCGGCGTGGCCGGCGAAGCGGTTGGCGTAGCGTTTTGTGGCATCGAGTGTGGCGGATTTGGTCATTGGCTCTTTCACGTTTGCGATTACCCCAAGAGGGCACGGCATGCCGTGCCCCTACGAGCACGGCGCTTTTACGGCGGCGATGGATTGCCGTTTGCGGCGGATTCGCTTGTTGGAGGCTCCGCAGCTTTCGGATTGAGGAGCCGGCTACAGGCACGGAGAATCTTACGGTACGGCCAGTCTTTTTCGCGAAAGAAAATCTCGCCGGCACGAGGATTGCTGTAGAACCAGCGGGAGATGAGCGCGAGATGTTCGCTGAGTTCTTCGCGGGCGGCGGCCGAGGATCGAACCGCGGAATTTTGGCGGTCTTGCGACACGGCGGCTGAAATTGTCTCGGCGGGATTCTCCTCAGTTCGTCCCGATGCGGCGACAGAATTTGCCATGTCCGGCGCCGCGGCGACGTGGCCTTCGAGATAATCCTTGAAAATGTGTTCGGCGGAGCGCGGCTGGCTGGCGATTTCTGCGAAGCGCAGGAAGAACGGCTCCGCGAGGCGGCCGCCGTGGATGGCGAAGACACCGATGGACTGATCTTCGGCAGCGCGCTGAAGAATTACGGCGTTGAGATCGGCGATGCGGCGGGCGAGTTCGGGGCGGAAGCGCAGCGCGTCGTCGAGTTTTTCGATGCGCTTGTGGAGCAGCGCGGCGCGCTCGAAATCGAGATCGGCGCTGGCGCGTTCGCGGTCGGTTTCGATGGCCGCGCGGAGCGAGTTGCCGTTGGTATCGAGAAACTGCACCAGGCGCTGGACTTCGGCGTCGTATTCCTCTTTGGTGCATCCGGCGAAGCAGGGCGCGAGGCACATTTTCATTTCGGAATAGATGCAGCCGGGAAACGTGGGATCGCGGCGGATTTTGATTTGGCAGCGGCGCACTTTGAAGAGATCAAGCGCCTGCTCGGAAAAAGCGAGCGCGGATTTTCGGGAAGGGAAGGGGCCATAGTATGCGCCAGCCGCGAGCGAGCCTGTTTCGTCGATGGCGATGCGGCGCGTGACATAGCAGCGCGGATAGGCGTTGCGCAGACTGATTTTCAAGACGGCCGGCGGACGCAGTCGGGTGAGTTTGCGATAGCGCTGCGGAAAAAGATGTTTGGCGTGCTGGTAGGAGGTGAAGATCTGTTCGAGCGCGGAGCCGGTAAGGCGGTAGCGAATGCCGCTCGCGAGCTCGCGCAGATTGAGGCGCTTGCTGGCCGGATCGGCGGGGCCGAGGAGGCGCTGCAAGCGTCGGCGCAAATCCTGCGTGCGAATCAGGAAGGGCTCGGCATTTTCGGCCCGCGATTCGATGAGGCAAACGGCGGCTTTGGGCGGCAGGGCGGCGAAGAAGTCTTCGTCGCGCTCTGGATCGAAGTCCTGGCCGCAGTCGAGTTCGAGCACGGTGACAGGATATAACGGAAGTGTGTCTACGGACGCCGAAGTGGCGGGTGGTGAGTGACGAGTGGCGAGCGGGTCCGATGGGCGGGGGCCCTCCCCCCGGTTTTTTGTAAACGTTGCATCTAAAGGATTTAAGTCTGGCGTAAGCTCTTTCGATGCAATAGTTGCGGACGGTTGGGTAGGCATTGATTCTAAAGCGGATGCGGGCTGGCGATGCAGGGTGTCGAACGGATCGATCGTGACGGAGGTGCGGGTTGACCTTGGTCGGAGCGATGAAAGAGCACCGGCTGAAGCCTGTGCCACTAACCCCCACCCCCCGGGTGTCCGCAAGTTGTGAAGTAAATGTATGAGGGGATTGGGGTTGCGGGTGTTCCTGCGCGTACACAGGGGAAGATCGCGAGTGGCGGGCAGTGAATAGTGAGTAGAAAAGGATGACGGACGTGCAGCGGCGCCGGATCATATGGAATGGTAGCATTGATGTAGATTACTGTCAAGGTACAGTACTGTAGCTTTATCATTCGAACGTGAGACGTGGAAGTGGAGCGGATGGAGGAAGTTGGCGGGGATTTTGTAGTTTGGTGAGACGCTAAGGCCACAAATGCGCGCGGCAAGTCGTAGCGACCGCACGATACTCCGCAGGGCTCGAAGCGACTTTCCTTGTTCTGATATTGCTCTATTTGTTAAGATGCCCGCTATTTGCCGAGGAAAAGCTTTTTTGATAGACGGCGGTAAAGCGGGGCGAGATGTTTGAAGACGACGAGATTCGTAACTCGCTGGAGAAGGAACGAAGGCGAGAGAAAACCGGCAAGTACAAGCCTTTACCGCGGAACCGACAGACCGAGAAGGAATTGAAACCGAATCTTTGACTATGGAACGGAAGTGGAGCTTACGAAATACTTGCGCGAGAACGGCGTGGCGGACGGTTCGAAGCGGTTTGCGGAGATCGTGAAGCTTTTCCGCGAGCATGGCGGGAAACATGCGTAGCTAGGTCGTGCAATTCCTTGCGAGCTTTTTTCCCCTGAGCGGGCGTTAGGGTAGCGAAGTGCTCTTCGAGGATTGCCGCCGCCCGCTGAATGTTGTTGCCCTGTTTGTTATTGCTTCTGGCCATCACCTTCACAGGATAACAAGGTAGACTCTAGCTTGCAATGCTCGGCGCGGCGCCCTGAGCGGACTATGCAACATATTCCGGAGGCCGGGGAGGCAACCGAGCGTGCCGCAGATGATGCAAATTTACAGGAACCTAAGGAGAAAGCAGCCGGCCATTCTAAACGAAGTTGGAACTGAGGATCCCTTTACAAAGAGAGTGTTCGTGGACATCTGTGTGGCAGCAAGTGCAGAGGCAGGCCGGGTTGTGGTGGACTGAGCCTTCGGTGAGACGCGGAAGTGGAGCGGTTGGAAGGAGTTGGCGGGAATTTTGTAGTTTGGTGAGACGGGAAGGGGCGGAAGGCAAGGCGGGGATCGTGGCCCAATTCAAAACCCGCACCCGTAAAACCGGCGAGTGCGGCACCCATAAGCGTTAACTTAACAATAGGCATAGCGTCGGCGGCGGCGTGGGGGTTCCGCGAGCTGCGCGACGATTGTTGGCCAATCGCGGAAGATGTTGTTCAAGGGCTGAGGCGGCAAAAGGGC
>JBARCY010000156.1:0-5543 GCA_049794595.1 Candidatus Acidiferrum sp. | reverse complement strand
CGAGCTGTGGCGGCGTGAATCCCGCTGGGACCGATGCCGCCGCCGCGGCGGTATGTGCCATTGCGCCTCCGACTGTAGCCGCGTGTGCTGCTCCAAGAAGAATGCGGTAATGCGGTTTAGCGAAAGGGCGGTTGTCCAGGCCCGTCACGCTGGTCACGATGCCCTGCAGGTTTTCGGGAATTAGAATGTCTCCCTCTCTCCCGCGATAGGCTACGTCGCCGGACTTGTACATCTTTAGCTCGACGCCGAACGCCTTGCTGTAAGCGGCCGCAGTGCCGGAAAGTATGACAGTCCGTTCGCTGGCATTCGAGCTGGTGACGCGCAATCCATTTTCTATGGCGAACGCTTCCACTTTCGCGATGTCAGCAGGGTCAGCTCCGTGGTTTTTAGCGTGGTCCTCGTGCGTCATGTACGTGCGCTCGCTTGGTTTCCGTCTGTTCTGCTCTTCGAGCGATGGAAGCTCATTCCGGCGCCGTACGGCGACCGTGACGCGGAATTCCACTTCCGGTACTTCTCCCACGACTTCTGCATGCGGCATCCGCTGCTTGGTGCTGCCCTTGAGAGGGACCTGTTTTTGACCTGCATTCATGTTGGATATCTCCTTTCTATTTCTCGATTCTGGGTGCTTTTCAGTGGTATGTGACCTTCGTACTTGCCGTTATTTGCTGGAAGTCTCCAATCCGCTCACTGGTGGAGGGTTCCCGGAGGAACGTAAATTGATGAAATTGTTGAGCAAGTCAAACCAGAAGGGCGCGCCCAGAACAATGGCGAAGGAAGTGAGCAGAATGCCGAGCATTTTCAAAGCTCCCGCGCCGAAGCTGTTGGGCAACGCGCGAATGTCATGCTCGTCTCTCGACCATCCGATGGGGGGCGTATTTACATCGCGAATTTCTCCGGCGACTTGTTGTAGTGAACCCTCTGGGTTGAGGTAATCGGCTGGATTCGTAGATTGAACCTTTTTCGCGGCTTGTGCAACCACCGCGCTGCTAAGCGCTTGGTCGCTCCACAATTCCTTGACGATCATGAGCGTGTCGCCGTTAATCGCCGCGCAGAGAAGCAGTCCGAGCGCGAAGATGATTTTTTGCGCCATGCGTTTGTACCAGCCGCTGACGCGGGCCATGGTATCGTCGAACCAGTGTTCGACCTTGAGGCGCGCTGTTTCCATGTCGGCGCCAGAGGTATCGATCATGTTGAGCAGCGTGGAGCGAAGCTTGGCGTCGGGAATTTGCGCGACGCCGGCTCGCAGGGATTGAATGGTGCGCGGTTGGGCGTTATCCGCGGGAGCTACGATGTCGAATAAGGCCGCGGAGAACATGCGCGCGGAGATGTAGGAGGGCTTTTCACCCTCCGGCGCGGTGCCGGTGATGAGAGGATGAGCGAAAAGCTTGGCGGTGTAATCGCTCGGGCCGTTCTTGAGCATGTTGCGGACGCCTCTTTCGAGCGTGTTGGCGCGGAGAGAGAAAATCGCGGCGATCACTTCTTTGACGCCGGAACAGCCGATGCTGAGGACCAGATAGATCAAGGTGACGCCGATCACGACTTCAAGGACTTGCGACCCGAACATTCACACCCCCCTGTCCGCCAGAAATCCCGCCTTGACTTAAACGCTATGGGGACTATGCTGCTTGGCAATTAGTGCGTCCAGGCGATGAAACGTTTCGCGAATTGGGTGCACTACCTGCAGAGAACCAGCCAAAACTCAGAAATGCGTGGGGGTGTGTATGTCCGCCGGGTTGGACAACCTGAAACACATTGTTGTGTTGATGATGGAGAATCGCTCGTTCGACCACATGCTGGGCGCGCTCATGCAGAAATATCCCAAAATCAACGGGCTCACCGGAAATGAGTCGAATCCCGATACGAATGGGGCGATCGTTAAAGTTCAACCGAACGCGCAATTCCAGAGCCAGCTCGATCCGGATCCCGATCACCATTTTCCGGGAGTGGATCTCCAAATTTTTGGCGGGGCGCCGCCGGGAGCGGGGCGTGTGGCCAACATGCAGGGATTCGTAAAGGATTATTTTTCGCAGACAAAGGACGTCAATCGCTCGCACAACATTATGTATTACTTCACGCCGGACAAATTACCGGTGCTTACGACGCTTGCTACGGAGTTTGCGGTGTTCAACGGATGGTTTTCATCGATTCCCGGGCCGACGATTTGCAACCGCGCGTTTGCGCATTACGGAACTTCGTTTGGCCAGGTGGGAATGGATATTTTCTATATTTTGGACAATACGATTGCGAGCATTTATGAGCGGATGATTCAGGCTGGGCACACGGCGAAGATTTATTACTACGATCAGCCGAGCTCGACTATGGAGATCGTCAATCTGCTCAAGAATCAGCCACAGATTTTCGCGACTTTCGATCAGTTCATCGGTGACTGCTCGGGAAACACTCTCCCTGAGTACAGCTTTATCGAGCCTTGCTACAACGACCATCCGGGGGCGGACGGCGGGCAGGTCCTTGCTTCCGACCAGCACCCGGATCACAACGTGCGCGAGGGCGAGCGATTCATCGGCAGCGTCTACAACGCCATCCGTACCAGTCCCACTCTTTGGCAGAACACGGCGCTTCTGGTTGTGTACGACGAGCATGGCGGCATTTACGACCACGTCGTTCCACCAGCGTGTACGCCGGATGGATACACGGCTTCGGCTGACGCCACGGAAACCGGCGCTCCGTTCGCGTTTGACCGTCTCGGGATCAGGGTTCCGGCTGTGCTTGTTTCTCCGTGGATTCCGCGCGGTACGGTGGTGACTGGCCCCGAGGACGCCGCCAATGGGCAGATTTTCGAGCACGCCTCCATCCCTGGAACAGTTACGAATTTTTTTCTCAAGGGCGACGCCAAGCGCACCGTTCGGGAACTGCAGGCCAAGTCCTTTCTGGGCCTGCTGACCGATCAGATGCGGGCGGATGACGACTGCGTGGTCTTCAACAATCTTCAATAATCGAGAGGGGAAACATGGCGCCCAAAGTAATCAACGTTCCAAGGACTGATCCCGGTGCGTACAACCCCAACCGTCCGGCAGGGCTCTTGTTGCGATCCCAGGCCTTGCACATGCGCGAGGCCCTGATCAAGCATGTGCACGAACTCACTACGCTGGTGAATATCGAGATGAGTTCACTAAAAACGGAAGCCGATGTGAGTGCATATGTGCACAAAGCTACAGCTCTGCTGCACAAGCACGGTCGAAAGCCAGCCAAAAAGTGAGGAGGTGACCTATGCGGCGCGTCACCATGATTCTTCTGCTGACGGCACTTGTAGTGCCTACGATGAGTGCGCAACAGCCTGCTGCGCCCGTGGACACTGGACCAGACAATCCTTCTGAGCTCTACAAACTGCAGCACAGTTGTTTCGATCTCAAGGGACTTGTTGATTGCGGGCAGGAATTATTCACTGGCCAGCCCGTGCACATCGCTGTCGGCAGCATTGCGCCGCAGAATGGCTTCGGAGTCGGGCTCGCATACGTCGGCCACAAAACGACGGAAAATTGGCGTATCACCTGGGATTCAGATGCTGTTGCATCCGATAACGGTTCGTGGCGCGCGGGCGTTTATCTGAAACTTGTGAACACCTACGAAAAGGCGCCAACGGTCGAGTTCGGAACGACGGGGCGTAACTTAAAGCCCAATTTGACGGCGCTGCCCGAGAGGCCGGTCATCAATGTTTATGCGCAGACGATCACGCTCAACAAACTGACTTACTTTGGATTAGGGCCCGGTTCCACCGAGGCTGGACGATCTTTTTATGGCATGAGGCAGACGATCGTCGGTGTAAGCGCGGTCAAGCCGTTTGCCGCGAGGCTAAGCGCCGCCTTCTTCGGCGAGGCGAACGGACGCTTCGTGGATATACGCCCGAGTCTTGGACAGCCGAGCCCCAGTATAGGCGCGCTTTACACGGAAGCTACCGCTCCAGGACTCACGAATCAGGCCGGCACGATGCAACTTGGCGAAGGTGTCCGTATGCGCCCAGTGCTGTTCGATGATTTTCTTCACTTGGACTACAACCTGACCTACCAACAGTATTTTGCTCCCGGAAACTCGACTTTCTCGTTTCAGCGCCTGACCACGGATTTGTCGCACCAGTTTTCCATCTACCGGAAGACCACTCGTTTCATCGTACCGCGAGACACGAACGGGCCTGACGAGTGCTCGGTCGATCAGGACTCGGAAAATGCGGAATGTTCCGTGGATAAATTCGCGCAACATCACGAGTGCCTGACCGCGCAAGGCGCGAACAGCCCGGAGTGCAAGGAACTTAGCCGGGATCTTCAAGGCAGTTTTGGTGTGCGCTTTTATTCGGCGCTTTCCATGACTCCGGGCGCCGACACCGTGCCATTTTATTTCCAGCCCACACTCGGCGGCTCTGACATCAACGGCAACCAATCGTTGAGCAGTTATCAAGATTTTCGTTTTCGTGCGCCGAATGTCCTTCTGATTCGGGAAAATTTCGAGCACTCCATTGGCAGTCTGCCGCTGGGATTCACCTTTATGGTCGACGAAGGAAAAGTTGCGCTCACCCGCGGCGGACTCGGCTCCAGCCCTTGGATTCATAGCTTTTCCGCGGGTTTAACGCTTCGCGCCGGGGGTTTCCCGCAGGTGTACTTGCTCTTTTCTTGGGGCGGCAACGAAGGCACTCATACCATCGCCAACGTGAATAACAGTTTGTTGGGTGGCTCCGCGCGTCCTTCTTTGTTTTGATTTCGCTCGCCGCGATCACCCTTGTAACGTGAGCCATCCACCGAACTGCGAGCGATACCGTCCGTTCCCCGCGCTCGATGAAACCATCTCGATTCTCGTGTCCTCAACCGCTGAATCACTGTCACCGTTTCAGCCCTTCCACTCTCGACGCGTCCAAGCATCAAAATTTTGAGTTCATTAGAATTCTCAAAATTTCTCCGCATTTCTTTTCCCCGCCTCAATTCGCTAACTCTACTTTTGTCTTGACACTTCTCTCAGCCGGACGCTAGCCTACGGCCATGGGTGCAACTGGGGGAAAACCTTCGCAAGTATTAACAACCGTTCACATTCGCTGCCTGGCGGAAAGATTGGTTCCACGGTATGTGCCACGACCTCGTACTTCACTTCTTCAGCGTACAAGCGCTTCGGTCCTGCACATCAACCGCGATCAATAGCTCGCCAAGCTTTCTTTGTCATCTCTTCCACGTCGTGTACAAATTTTGAGCCGGGCGTTTCTGTCACTAGCATCGTAGCGAGGGGTCGTTGAAAGGGGTGTGGCGTATGAAGTTCCGAATTCTTTTTGTATTTGTGATTTGTGCTTTTGCGGCTTCTCTATCTCCTGCTCTTTATGGGCAAGCGAACGGCAGCTTTTCCGGCACCGTCTTGGATAAATCTGGCTCTGCCATCTCCGGCGCCACGGTCACTGCGACTTCTCAAAGCACCGGCGCCTCTCGCCAGGCTACAACCGACGAAGCCGGCCATTACCTCATCCCCTTGCTGCCGGTTACCATTTACACCCTGCGCGTCGAATTCCAAGGTTTTCAAACTGTCGAAACCAAGGACCTGCGCCTTCAAGT
>JBARCY010000155.1:0-11048 GCA_049794595.1 Candidatus Acidiferrum sp. | reverse complement strand
CTTGAGTCTAGTCCTGGTTGCACAGCGCGTTCCGGGCGGATGCTCGATAGGTCCAGCCTTTTCCGCACGGAACCGTTTGTTATTTGCCGAGAACTTTCTTTACTTGTCCGACTTTTTCCTGAACTTTCCCGCTTATTTCTTCAGCCTGGCCTTCGGCCTCCAGATCCGGATCATTCGTAAGCTGCCCTGCCTTTTTCTTCACTTTCCCCTTCAAGTCGTGAAACTTTCCCTCCGCTTCATCTTGGATACTTGGCTTCATTGGATAGCTCCTCTCAAAATCCGATATCTTTGACAACGCGCAGCCGCTGGAACGCACGGGGGTTCTAATCTATTTTCCCTTTGCACACTGGGTGGCCGCATTTGCATTCGATGTCCGGCGTTTTTTCCATCGTTTCGCACTGCACGCTGCAGTACTTTCCGGCCATCGCCGTGCACGAGCAGTTTGGATGAGCGCATTTCTTTGGATTGTTGGTAGCCATTCATTCCTCCTAAGAGTGAAATTCATCTTGAGCTTCCTCGGCGACGGGTGTCTTTCTCAAGTACGGTTTCACTGCCGAATTCCGAGGTCATCTCAAGATAAGAAGATTCTCAACACCTGGCTGTTCAAAATAGCGCACCGGGTCCATTTTGCGAGGAAGCCGCCGAACCTGGAGACAGCATTCGTGGGCCACCTCCCTCGGGGCGTAAATCAACTTCGGAGCTCGTCGATGCCATATTCAGCGTGGCGAGCACGATGACGCAGAACGCTTACCTGTGTCCTTTGGAACAGACTGACGGAGAGTCCAAGTGGTATTTGTGGTTCCAGGAATGTTCGTCCCGTTCTGGCCAATTGCCAAGGCCACGTTCGAGAACACCCGGAAAGCTTCGGGTGACCGGAGATTTATCTACAGAGGATCACACATTATTTAGCCACGTGGGATAAGCCGGGCTCTCCGGGGACGGCCGCGATCGGGAGTATCTCGAACCACTGATGACCATTGCTGTCAGATATTGTGTAACAACTGTGCCGGGTAACCTATCGTTGATGCCCAGACTGACTTGATTGACAGACTGCGTCGGTTGATTCAATGTAATTTACTGAAAGTAAGAAACTGCCCGGACAATCCGGTTTACATGGCTCGCCCGCTTATTCTTACGAATCGCCGAGCCGCGTGGATGTTGATACGTCGGCGATGAATTCAGACGTCTCCGGGCGATTCCTCAACCCAGCCAGATCATGCAGAACACGTTTACGAAGACTTCTGTGTCGGCGACAACGCAACAGACGCTTCGCTTGTGAGCACGCGAAAAACAAACGTCTCCTGAAGATACAGCCTTACCACGGAATCGGTGTGGCTGAGGTAGCCGATGGAAACATCCTGCCCGATGTTCAGCTCGAAATCGCCGCCGCGCGTGGTCAGGACGAACGCACCTTCGATCGCCGGAGCCCAGATCAGATCGCCGTCGACGATACGCTTAACGTGCTCGAGAACGGGATAGCCGTGATCGCGAGTTTCGGCGAGCGCCGTATACTCATTGGCTCCGAGCAACACCGAGTAGGGGCCGTTCACGCCGACCAGGCGTAGTTGGCTCAACGCATGTGCCACCGCATCTGGATAATCGCGGACATCCGCAGGAAGCGTCTCAATGGGATTGCTTGTACCTTCCCGAATGCCTTGTATACCTGCGTCGTGGTATCCGTTGAAAATGGCGCGATCTTCGGCAAACGCAATTCTCTTCGCGGCCTCTTTTGCAGGCTGCCAATCGGAGTCATCTGATCCACGCTCTACGTCGTCGATGGTCTGACGCGATAGCTCGAAGGGCACGCGCAACTCCACGAGAGGCTTCACCTCTCGTTGTCTCGCGAGGACGCCATCTGCAGGAGCTGCAATCGGCCGCAGGTGGCCGGTCGCAACTCCCGGCAACGCGATTCCTCCCGCCGAAGGAACATCAACAGCCCGTCGTCCGGCGAGATAACGCTTGAGCGTCCTGGTCGTTTCTTCCTCGATCTGCGCCCATGCTGCGTCAGAGATGGGAGCTAACTCCCGATGCAGGTTATTCATGTTTCTGTCCTTTAAGAGATCCTATTCCGAGCGATCCGAGAGATAAATCGTCCGTGGATGGAGCCGAAGTCGCGTCCGATCTCGGTGATACTCCGATTGCGGCGGAGTTCGGTGCGTCTCCGCTGACGCTGTCGAGAAACGTCGATGACGGCACAAAAAACAAACTCCCGGTAACCGCTGTGCTGAAATCGAGCAATCGATCGTAGGTGCCCGGAGGACGACCGACGAACATATTCTCAAGCATCGTTTCGGTGATGCGCGGAGTGCGGCTATAGCCGATGAAGTAGGTCCCGAACTCGTCGTGGCCCGGCCGGCCGAAAGGCATGTTGTCTCTCAGGATTTTAACTTCTTTTCCGTTTTCTTCGATCACGGTGAGCGCATTGTGCGCGTACGGCGGCTTCTCGGCGTCGTTCAATTCGATGTCCGAGAGTTTCTTGCGGCCAATGATGCGCTCTTGCGTTTCAACCGGAAGAGCATTCCATCCCTTCATGTCGTGAAGATACTTTTGGACGACGACATAGCTGGCGCCGGCAAAGGCTGGATCTTCGTCGCCGACAATTGCGGCCTCGTGCGCTGCACCGCCTCTCGGATTTTCTGTGCCGTCGACGAACCCGATGACATCGCGATCATCGAAATAGCGGAAGCCGTGAACCTCGTCGGCAACGGAAACTACATCACCAATGTTGTCCATGATCTGTGTGGCCAATTCAAAACAGAGGTCGGCGCGTTTGGCTCGAATATGAAACAGAATGTCACCTGGAGTGGAGACGGCATGGCGGTCGCCGGAGCGAATCTCCCGGAACGGATGGAGCTCGGCGGGGCGAGGTGATCCAAAGAGCTTGTCCCAGGCGTCCGAGCCGAATCCAACGACACAAGTAAGACCGGCTTCCACGTCCCGAAACTCTACAGCGCGCACGAGGCCTGAGAGGTCCGCGCAGAAAGATCGCAACGTCGCATAGTTGTCCTGTTCTGGGCGAATGCAGAGGACCAGAAAAATCGCCGCGCGGGTCAGCGGGCCGACCACAGACTGCGGAAGAACGATCTCGTTTAGTTCCTTAGGTGCGTCCATCAACTCAATCCCAATCTCGATTCACTATGATTCCCATGTATCCGAGTATTCTCAAAAAGTGTAGGGAGCGCGGTCGCCGCCCCAAAAAATATCAGCACCCGCTTTCGGACGGTTCGCTCGACCTCTTGTGATGCTGGGCACCTCAATGGCAATCTCAACTGCCGGCACCGCAGGTCTTCCTCTGCGGGTTGCCCGCTGGCAGCGAGCGCTTAGAGTACACCAAATCTCTTTCGGCTAACGAAGAAGACCTCTGGAACCGGGAAGTGGCTTGACTGATTTTCAGGATCCCGGATAGATAGAAAATTGTGCCATAACTGTGACACGAAACCTGCTCTTGCTGTCTAAACTGACTCCGTGGACAGATCGCTTTTGTCGATTCCACGCAACTTATTGAAAACAAAAATGGGCTTGACGATTCCGGCTTACAGGCTCGCCCGCCACTTTTCAAGAACGGACGGAGATTTTGGCGAAATTGGCCCAAGATCACGTCTGGCACGGACTATCCAAGCTCTGTCCTCCGTCCATCCAACCTGATCCTCGGCAAAGGGATCATTCTGTGGTTCCATCTGCACTGCGCAACTGGATCGGCCACGGTTTCGCGCTGGCAACTCCAATCTCGTAAAAGAAAAGATAACCAGGCGATAGTTCCGCGTGGGGGTAGCTTTCGCCGGACAGCCCCGGAAGTAATCATTGACTCCTGTTTTGCGCGGGGCGACACTAGCCCTACCCTTCAACAATCTGTTTCTTTGGCTGCCCTTTCGTTTTTTTCTCAGCTTGCAGGAACTGAATGTCCCAGACGTAATTTCGCATGCACGAGCAAACGTGTCTGTGCGAGTTGCCTCAGCGTCACTGGATGTTCGGGGAGAGGACATTGAAGACGAGAATCGGCGAAATCCACTCTGCAATAGTAATTGCTTCAAGAAAGATGGCAACTGGCAAACCTGCTCATTTCTTATTCCATCGCGAATCCAATCCTTTGCGCGATGAGCGGCGCTCGGCCGGAAGATCTTGGCAATCTACGGACAATTTGCCCGTGTTCACGGCTTCCGAGCCTGACAGCGGACATTTCAATAGCCTTGGGAGGCAGGCGTGCGCTTGAAATCGACGCTTTCACGAACGCGCGAGGCAACGAAGATCCTCATTGCCGACGATGATGCCGTCACACGGCGTATTCTCGGGAAAATGTTGGAGCAGGCCGGCTATGAAGTTGTTGCGGTTGAGAACGGGCGCAAGGCTGTGCAATCTCTGTCCAGCGCGGACGGACCCCGGTTGGCACTCCTGGATTGGCTTATGCCGGGTCTCAATGGGGTTGAAGTTTGCCGTGAGCTCCGCAGACATTCCGAATATCCCTACATTTACATTATTTTGCTGACGGCGAAAACTTCCAAGGTAGACGTCGTCATGGGTCTCGAAGCGGGCGCCGACGACTATATTACGAAGCCCTGCGACTCGGAAGAATTGAAAGCACGCTTGCGCTCTGGCGAGCGCATTCTGAAATTGGAAGACAAGCTGACCTTCGATGCTCTTCACGACCCGCTCACCCAATTGCCCAACCGTTCCTTTTTTCTGGAGCGATTGACGCTGTGTGTCAGTTGGGGAATGCTCCATCCCGATTATAAATTTGCGGTGTTATCCGTGGACATGGATCGCTTCAAAGTCGTGAATGACAGTCTGGGTATCTCTGCGGGTGACTGGCTTTTAGTGCAAATCGCGGAACGGCTGCTCGGATCCATCCGGCGTGATGATGTGATCTCGCGTACAGCGGAAGCGGGAGGGACGGCCGGTCGACTCGCGGAACCCGGCATAGTGGCGAGAGTGGGAGGCGACAAATTCACCATCTTGCTGGATAACATCCGGAACGCCGGCGAAGGAATTCGCGTGGCCGAACGAATCCAAAAAAGCATCCAAGCCCCCTTCGATGTCGATGGACAAGCGGTCTTCACCACGGCGAGCGTGGGCATAGCGTTTAGCGGCACCGGTTATAGCGCGGCGGAAGATATGCTCGGCGACGCAAACACGGCGATGGCGAGGGCCAAGATTCTTGGCAAGGCGCGCTACGAAATGTGCGATCCATCGATGCACGCCACCGCGGCAGGCCGGTTCCGGTTGGAGACGGATCTTCGCCGGGCAACGGAAAATCAGGAATTTCTCGTCCATTACCAGCCGATCATTTCCTTGCTTGATTTTCGCATCACGGGGTTCGAAGCGCTGGTGCGATGGAAGAGGCCAGGGTTTGGCCTGGTCATGCCGGGGGGCTTCATCTCAGCTGCAGAGGATACCGGCTTGATTCTATGGATTGGCGAGTGGGTTTTGCAGGAGGCCTGCCGGCAGATTTGCGTCTGGAACGTGCAATTTCCGTGTCCATCTCCCTTTACCATGGCCGTCAATATCTCCGCCAAGCAGTTTGCGCAGGCCAATCTAGTTAGCCAGGTCGCCCAAGTCTTGAGCAAAACCGGGCTTGCGCCTGAAACCTTGAGGCTGGAACTTACGGAAAGCGTAACCATGCGGGATGAAGAGCGCACCACGCGAATTCTTAGCGAACTCAGAAATTTGGGGGTGCGTTTGTGCATCGACGATTTCGGAACCGGATACTCGTCTTTGAGTTATTTGCGCCGATTTGCTCTGGATATTTTGAAAATCGACCGGTCTTTTGTGACGGACATGCTAATCAACAGCGAAAGCCAGGAGATCGTAAAAACCATTCTGAGCCTTGGAAAAAACCTGCGCATGAAGGTCGTCGCGGAAGGCGTGGAGACTTGCGAACAGATGAACCTGCTGAAATCGCTCGGTTGCGAATTCGCCCAAGGTTATCTTTTCTCCAGACCACTGGACTCGACCGCCGTGGAGCGAATTCTCGGAGCATCGGAGGGCAACTGCTATACCTTGCCGCAGGAATCCGGGGTTCAGCTCGTTGCACCTGTGAGGTAATCGCAGGATAGGCCTGTAGCCCGTTGGACACTTTTCGGCAAAGCCCTCATTGACCGGGCGAACGGCCGGTATAAACTTAAAGTCCCTTTGCATTAAATCGGCACGCGGCTACAGGCTGCCCTCTTTCAGCCCTCGGGACCGTGTCCGGAATAGAACTCCCTATTTAGCTAGGCGTGCGATGAAGACGAAGTCCGTGATGAGGGGCAAGCTGCAGCTCGCGTTCGGGTCCGCCATTTTGGCGCTGCTCGTTGTGGGTGCAATTGCTCTCCGTACCGCGGCGGTAGCCAGCGAAAGCGACCTGTGGGTGCGGCACACGCACGAAGTGCTCGAGAACATCGCGGATCTACTATCAACCATGCAGAATCTCGAATCGAGCGCTCGTGGATTTATCTTGACTGGCAGGGAATCCTATCTCGAAACGTACCATGCAAGCGTAGTGCACTCCCATGCGCAAGTGATTCTCGTTCGTAATTTGACCCGGGATAATCCGGCCCAGCAGCGTCAGATTCCCATTCTTGAAAATTTGGCAGAACAGAGAATTCAACTTGCCGAGAGAGTTATTGCTGTGCGGCGGGCGGAAGGGTTGCAACCGGCGGTCGACGCCACTCTGAGCGGAGGGGGCCAGCAAATAATGGATGGGTATCGAGAGGCGATCCGCGAGATGCAAGAGGAAGAGTACCGATTGTTGGTTCTGCGGGATGCGGATGCCAGGCGTCGCCTAGGCCAAACCAAGACCGTACTGATCCTGGGAACATTCCTCGGCGTGCTGATTGCGGCCACAGCGGGCTGGAGCGCCCATCACGACAGCGTCGCGCGCGGGCTCGCCGAGGCAGCGCTCCAGGACAGCGAAGACAAGTATAGGAGGCTGATCCAGGGGGTTCAGGATTACGCCATATTGATGCTGGGTCCGCAGGGCGAAATTCGCAGTTGGAATCCCGGCGCGGAACGAATGACAGGCTGCAAGTTCGAAGAGGTCGCCGGTCAGAACTATTCCCGTTTTTTTTCTCCAGAAGAGGTTAAACGAGGGAGGCCACAGGAAATCCTTCGGATGGCTGCGGCTAGCGGCTGCTATGAAGAACAAGGGATGCGGCTGCGGAAAAACGGCGCACGTTTTCTCGTGCGAACCACGTACACGGCGTCGCGTGACGTAGCCGGAACTCTGCGCGGGTTTTCCGTTATCAGCCGGGATCTCAGCCAGGGCGCCGAGTCGGATGCAAAATACCGCGGGCTTCTGGAAGCGGCACCGGACGCGATGGTGGTAGTGAATCAAAGCGGGGAGATCGTGTTGTTGAATGTGCAAGCAGAAAAACAGTTTGGCTACAGCCGTGATGAACTAGTCGGCCAAAAGGTAAAGAACATCATTCCGGAAGGATTTGCAGAACGGCTGATCGCGGACGGTACGCGAAGCGCAGCGGAAGCGCTGGCGCAGCAGATCGGTACGGGGATTGAGCTCATAGCACGGCGCAAGAACGGAACCGAGTTTCCCATTGAGATTATGTTGAGTCCGCTGGAAAGCGCCGACGGAACACTAGTAACGGCGGCGATCCGGGACATCAGCGTGCGCAAGGCCGCCGAGAAGCATCTGGGACAGATGGAAGGGAGGTACCGTGGTCTTTTGGAAGCGGCACCTGACGCGATGGTGGTGGTCAACCAGACCGGGGAAATCGTCCTCCTGAACGTACAAGCAGAAAAACAGTTTGGCTACAGCCGTGATGAGCTGGTTGGGCAAAAGGTGAAGAACATCATTCCGGAAGGATTTGCGGAGCGGTTGATCGCGGACGGCACGCGAAGCGCAGCGGAAGCGCTGGCGCAGCAGATCGGAACAGGGATAGAGCTTATTGCCTTGAGGAAAAATAGAAGTCAGTTTCCGATTGAGATCATGCTGAGCCCGCTGGAAAGTGCCGAGGGCACGCTAGTGACGGCGGCGATTCGGGACATCAGCGTGCGCAAGGCTGCCGAGAAGCATTTGGCGCAGATGGAAGGCAGATATCGCGGGCTGCTGGAGGCGGCACCGGATGCAATGGTGGTGGTCAACCAGACCGGGGAAATCGTCCTCCTGAACGTGCAAGCAGAAAAACAGTTTGGCTATAGCCGGGATGAACTGGTTGGGCAAAAGGTGAAGAACATCATTCCGGAAGGATTTGCAGAACGGTTGATTGCGGACGGCACGCGAAGCGCAGCGGAAGCGCTGGCGCAGCAGATCGGAACAGGGATAGAGCTTATTGCCCTGAGGAAAAATAGAAGCCAGTTTCCGATTGAGATCATGCTGAGCCCGTTGGAGAGTGCGGAAGGAACACTGGTGACGGCGGCGATCCGGGACATCAGCGTGCGCAAGGCTGCCGAGAAGCATTTGGCGCAGATGGAAGGCAGATATCGCGGGCTGCTGGAGGCGGCACCGGATGCGATGGTGGTGGTGAATCAGAGCGGAGCTATCGTGCTGCTGAACGTGCAAGCGGAAAAACAGTTTGGCTATAGCCGGGATGAACTTGTCGGGCAAAAAGTAAAAAATATCATTCCGGAAGGATTTGCAGAGCGCTTGATTGCGGACGGCACGCGAACTGCGGCGGAAGCGCTGGCGCAACAGATCGGAACGGGAATCGAGCTTATTGCGCGGCGCAAGAACAGAACCGAGTTTCCCATCGAGATTATGTTGAGCCCACTGGAAAGTGCCGAGGGCACACTAGTGACGGCGGCGATTCGGGACATCAGCGTCCGCAAGACTGCGGAAAAGCACTTGGCGCAGATGGAAGGACGGTATCGCGGGCTGCTGGAGGCGGCACCGGATGCGATGGTGGTGGTGAATCAGAACGGAGCCATTGTGCTGTTGAATGTGCAGGCGGAAAAGCAGTTTGGCTACAGCCGGGATGAACTCGTGGGTCAGAAAGTGAAGAACATAATTCCGGAGGGTTTCGCGGAAAGGCTCGTTGCGGACGCGCTTCGCTCCGTGGAAGATGCGCTGGCACAACAGATCGGCACGGGAATCGAGCTCAATGGGAAGCGCAAGAATGGCAGTGAGTTTCCCATCGAGATCATGCTGAGCCCGTTGGAGAGCGCCGAGGGGATTTTGGTGACGATGGCAGTCCGTGACATCACAACCCGTAAAAAGGCAGAAGCCGATCTTCTGAGCAAGGTCGAGGAACTAAACCGTTCGAATGAAGAACTAGGGCAGTTCGCCTACATCGCCTCACACGATTTGCAGGAGCCGCTTCGCATGGTGGCCAGTTATACACAGCTGCTATCCAGACGTTATAAAGGAAAGCTGGACTCCGATGCCGATGAATTTATTGCTTTCGCCGTGGACGGGGCCAGCCGGATGCAGCGCTTGATCCAAGACCTGCTGGCCTATTCGCGTGTTGGCACAAAAGGGAGGGATTTGCTCGATGTCTCCAGCGAGGAGGCACTACAACGGGCACTTACAAACCTGCGACACGCCATCGAGGAAAAGGGCGCGCTGGTGACTCACGATCCACTGCCCCCCGTATTGGCGGACGAAATGCAACTCATACAACTGTTTCAAAATCTGGTTGGCAACGCCATTAAATACCAGAGTTCCGGAATCCCCAAAGTTCACATCTCCGCTGCCAAGAATGGCGGGAAGAAATGGACATTCTCCGTGAGAGACAACGGGCTGGGAATTGACCCGCAGTACTTCGAGAAAATCTTTGGGATGTTCCAGAGGCTCCACAAGCGGGAAGAGTTCGCGGGCACCGGCATCGGCTTGGCGATCTGCAAGAAGATCGTAGAACGGCATGGCGGCAATATCTCGGTTGAGTCGCGGCTCGGCCATGGTTCTACCTTTCGCTTTGCCCTGGAAGAAAGCGAGGGGAGATGAGGAAAACGATGGAAGGAGAAGGCATGCCCGTAACAGTTCTGTTGGTCGAAGACAGCCCCGGCGATGCGCGGCTTACGCAGGAAGTCTTGCATGGTACGAACAATTCCATCCATTTGGTGGTGGCTTCGGACGGGGTCGAGGCCATGGCACTCTTGAGGCGCACGGGGACTTACGTCCATGCGCCTCGACCGGATCTCATCTTGCTGGATTTAAATCTTCCTAAGATGGAAGGCCTTGCGGTACTGGCGCACATCAAGGAAGACCCCGATTTGAAAGCGATCCCGACAGTAATCCTGAGCACTTCAGATTCGGAAACGGACATTGCGCAAAGCTATGAGCTCCAGGCGAACTGCTACCTGACCAAACCCGTGGAACTAAGCGCATTCGAGAGGTTGCTGAGGGGCATCAATGATTTCTGGCTGACAAAAGCCATCCTGCCGCAGCAAGGGCAGACCACGTGAACGAGAAATCGATCCAGCTGCTTTTCCCTCTCGAAAAGGCCCGTGGAGCTTTCCGGGTGCGCTTTTCGATCGCGCAAATGTCGGCAACATTTCGGTCAAGTAAGAGCCTGGGCACGGTTCCACTTTTCGGTTTGTCCTGGCCGCGAGTGAGAGGAAATGATGAAGCTTATCGGAGGAGATGGTATGCCCATAGAAGTACTTTTAGTTGAAGACAGCCCGGGCGATGTGCGGTTGACGCAGGAAGCCTTTCGCGAAGCCAATCCCTCCATTCATATGCACGTGGCATCCGACGGCGTGGAGGCCATGGCTTTTCTAAGGCACGAAGGCATCCACGCGCAGGCTCCTCGCCCCGAGCTTATCCTGCTGGATCTGAACCTGCCCAGAATGGATGGCCGCGAAGTGCTGGCTCACATCAAGGAAGACGCCAGCTTGAAAACCATCCCTACGGTAATTCTCACCACATCCGAAGCGGAAGCCGACATTGTGAAAAGCTACCAACTCCAGGCCAACTGTTACCTCAGCAAACCGGTGCAGTTGGATGCCTTTGAGGCCCTGGTGAAGAGCATCAATGATTTCTGGCTGACCAAAGTGAAATTACCACAGCAGAGGCAAAACGAATGATCAGGAGGTCCCTTAGGTTGCTCCTTCTGGTCGAGGACAACGCCGGAGATGCCCGCTTGCTCCGGGAGATGCTCGATGAAGCAGGCGCGCACCAA
>JBARCY010000154.1:0-5517 GCA_049794595.1 Candidatus Acidiferrum sp. | reverse complement strand
CGCCGCACCCGCGGCCGTTCCGCCACCGCCCACACCGGCCCCCGTGGCCGAAGCCCCGAAGGCCTAGCGCTTTTCGGATCGATAGAATCAGGAGCTCAGAGAGAAAACATGCAAATCATTCTTCAGGAAGACATCGAAAAGCTCGGCCATCGCGGCGACATCGTCACCGTCAAGCCCGGCTACGCCCGCAATTTTCTTTTGCCGCGGAAGCTCGCCATTGAAGCCAGCACCGGCAACATGAAAGCGCTCGAACGCATCCGCACTTCGCTAGCGAAAAAAACCGCCAACGAACTCGACGCAGCGCAAAAGCAAGCCGCGCTCCTCGATGGCGTCTCGCTTAGCTTCACCCGCAAAACCGGCGAGAACGACCAGATGTTCGGCTCCGTCACCACCGCCGACATCGCCGAATCCCTCGCCGCCCAAAACTTCAAAGTCGACAAGCGCCAGGTCCAGATCGCCGACCCCATAAAAGCTCTCGGCGAATATCCCGTCACCATCAAAGTCTTCCGCGACGTCACCGCACAAGTCATCGTGCACGTCTCCAAGGAAGAATAATTTCCACTCTATAACCGCTGCGAATTTTCCTCCTAGGGGCACGATACATCATGCCCCTCTTTCTTTGTCCACTCATTGGGCGGGCCAAAAAAGTTTTGCACCGATTTCCGAATCCATGCACAGCTCTCCGGTTGACGCCTCACCCACTTCCACGCACAATGCCGCACCAGCTTGGATGGAATTAAATTTTATTTGAATCGCGAAGCATTCGATTGTGCATCGGAAAACTCCGCACTTGCCCTCCGGCGGAGAACATGATACAAAAGCGAAGAAAAGGCGAATAGCCACAGCCGCTTATGCCTGTCGATTCCACTCTCGAAAAGCCGCTCCCGAACAATCTCGACGCCGAACGCTCCGTCCTCGGCGCCATTTTGCTCGATAACAACGCCCTGAACACGGCCATCGAGAATCTCCGCGCGGAAGATTTCTTCCTCGATCAGCACCGCCGTGTTTTTACCCAGATGATTTCGCTCGGCGAGGCCCAGCAGGCCATCGACCTCATCACGCTGACCGAAGAACTGCATCGCCGCGGAGATTTGGAAGCTGCCGGAGGCGCACCGTACCTCGCTTCGCTTGCCGATGGCATGCCCAAGGTCTCCAACATCGAGCACTACGCGCGCATCGTCAAAGAAAAGGCGATGCTGCGCAATCTCATTCACACCACGCACAACATCCAGCAGCGCGCGTTTGAAGGCGAGGACGGCGCGGACACCATTCTGGATAACGCGGAATCCTCCATTTTCGCGCTCGCGGAAGACCGCGTAAAAGCCGGCTTGATTCCCGTCAAAGACATCGTTCGCGACAATTTCGAGCGCCTCGAAAAAATCTTCCGCGAAGGCAAGAGCATCACCGGCGTTCCGACTGGCTACGTCGAGCTCGACAAGCTGACTTCCGGCTTGCAGTCGTCGGAATTGCTGATCCTTGCCGCGCGTCCCTCGCAGGGAAAAACGGCTCTGGCTTTGAACCTTGCCGAAAACATCGGCATCCGCGGCGGCAAACCGGTGGCCATCTTCAGTTTGGAAATGTCCAAGGAATCGCTGCTGCAACGTCTCGTTGCTTCGGTCGCGCAGATTGACGCGCACAAATTCCGCACCGGCCATCTCAGCCGCGAAGACTGGCGCCGCATGACCGAAGCTCTTGGTACGATTTCTTCCGCACCGCTCTGGATCGACGACGCCGGCTCCATCAGCGTCCTTGAAATCGGCGCGAAAGCGCGCCGCCTCAAAAAAGAAAAGGGCGGCCTCGCCCTCCTCATCGTCGATTATCTCCAGCTCATCACCGCGCGCGGCCGCTTCAGCAACCGCAACGAAGAGGTCTCCAGCATCTCCCGCAGCTTGAAAGGCCTCGCCAAGGAGCTGCAAATCCCCGTCCTCGTCCTCAGCCAGCTCACCCGCGCTCCCGAGCGCGAAGAGCGCGGCCCGCAGCTCTCCGACCTCCGCGAATCCGGCGCCATCGAGCAGGACGCCGACGTCGTCATGTTCATCTACCGCCCGCACTTCTTCAAAAAAGACGCCCAGCCCGACGAGCGCGAACAAACCGAACTCATCATCGCCAAGCAACGCAACGGCCCCACCGACAAAGTCCGTTTCGTCTTCCGCAGCCGCCTAACCCGCTTCGAAGAAGCCGCCCCCGACGCCTTCTCCCAATTCTCCCCCGACGATATGTAGGCCTCGCCGCATCCCGAAGCTCAGGTTGCGGCCGATGTCTGCTGCCTCCAGTTTGGGTTAGACTCCGGTGTCGTGGCGAACCACCTACGAATACAATTCGCAGCCGTGCTTACAGCCTCTTTGTTAGTTTCCTGCGCCATCCTGCTCTTGCCCCTCGCCTTGACTCTGTTGTTCTGGTGGTTCGCGCTTCGAGCCAGCGACACGGAACGAAGAACAGTCTGGACCAACTACCGCGGATTCGGTCGACTCATATTAGCCGCCACCGTGGCCGGTTGGTGGATTGCATGGGATTTCCGCGGACGTTCCGAACTTCCTCAAGTAGTCGCACGCACTTGGCCAGGGACGCTTGGAACATCTTCCGCTGAGTTTTTGCTTTTCTGGGCCGCGCCAGTAGCGAGTCTCGCCATATTTCTCTTCCTCTGCTACGCAATCGGCGGAACTCTGCGCAAGCAGCGGTGGTCAGTGTTTGAAATGGCCCGGCGCACATGGTGGAGATTGACGAGCTTTGTAATTCCCTTGCAGATAGTGTCTGCTGGGTTTACCGCCATTTTCAACGGAAAGATCAGCGGTACAGCTTGGCTACTGGGGGCCGGCGTGGTCTCCAGAATCGGAACGGTATTCCTCGATCGAACAGAAGGAATGAAATTCAACCTCCTAAAGTCAGGCGAACTTCGCAACCGGGCTTTCAAAATGGCGAATCAGATGGGAGTGACGATCGCGCGAGTGTATATGGTCCCCGCTGGGAAGGGACATTTGACCAATGCCTACGGAATGTCGAATGCGATCGGACTTACGGACAATCTGGGCAAGTACTTAACCAAAGCGCAGGTGGACTCCGTCATCGCACATGAATTGGCGCATGTCAAACTACGCCATGCACGGAAGCATCTATTATTAGTCCTTGGAATATTCTCCATGATGTCCGTACTGCTCTTTCGGTTTTCTTATTACGCCTTGCATCTGCGCCCGATCGCCCAATTTGTTGTTATATTCGGACCTCTAGCAGTGATCTACTACTTCTCGCGCCGGTTCGAGTACTCTGCCGACAGAGTCGAAGTAGAGTTCACTGGCGAGCCAGAAATTGCCATAAGAAGTCTGCTCAACTTGTCTAAAGCTGGCGAAGTCCCCATGCAATACGCCAAATTTTCGGAGTTCTTCATGACTCACCCCTCGCTCGCGCGTCGACTCAATGCAATGGCGAAAATCGGACAAATAACCGCTCAACAGTTGAGTAGCCTTTTGGTTGAGGAGGGCGTACCTCAAATCGCACGGCAAGACTTCATTAGAGAACTGGAAAGAAATTGACTATGGCAAAGAAAATCCAGATTTTCGACGCCCTCATGGAAGGGTTCCGCGACGCCATCGCCCGGAAAAAAGGCTACCGCGTCGCGCTCCGTGTCACGCAGCTCCCTCGCGCCAAGCCTATGCGTCGCCGACGGGCCGATCTAGCGAAAGTACAAGCACCTTTGCCGGATTCTCGGAGCTAGAATTCCGTAGTTATTTGTCTCACCATCCTCGTAGTGCGCCCGTGTGAGTCCGCAGAGCATGTCTGTGAATTGAATCCCGCGGCAAAATTGGCTGTCTTCGGGCTGCGTCTTTAGCAATGTCTTCGAGTTCTTCACGAACCAAAGATCGATCTGCAAATAATCGTGCAAGCTGTTCCCGCTCTGCACTTTGATGGACCTGGGGTCCGGCACCATCGTTACATCCCCATGGGCGGCCATCGGACCCAGTAGCATCAGTCCGATCATATAGTTGTACACTTGTTGCTGTCGTTCCGAATGTGCTGCATGACGTTCTGTTTTTGCACCGTTATGCAATGCAATTCGATGTCCGGATGCTTCGAGCACATTTTCCCAGCGGATTCGGCAAACTCTCTCCGCTCGGACGTGTTCATATCCGACCATTTCTTTTCCTTCGCCGGATCCCATCCGAACTTGACGTAGAGATCCTTCACCACCCTCTTCGGCAGATGCTTCTTCGTTGGCGCTACACACAGGGCTCCAATAGTCAAAAAGCGGCTGGACCCGCCGCCACGATAGGGCGCGCCGAAGTTCCAACCCAAATCTCCACTTTCGTCCAGGTATACAAGCCAGGACATTGGCTCCAATAAAAAAGGGACTCCAATTTCGGAGTCCCTTGAGCCCATGGAATGGCCCCTAAGTCCGGCGCGCTTCCATCGCGCTTACGATACCCTTACGGGCGTCGCGGGTGCCTCAGGATTTACCCATTCCTACGCTCAAGTATATCCGCTCTCGCCCAAACCTGCAACAAGATTATGGATAAGATTTACTAACGATGTGAATAACATAAGAAGACCAGCTTCAGCAACCGCAATCTTTGCCCCGACCCCAAACTATCGGTGGCCCAAGCTCCAAACATATGCGGCCACCGCCTTCACCTGCTCATCCGTCAACTGCGCCCCGCCCTTCGCCGGCATCGGGCTGCGATAATTCTTCGGCTGCGGCACTCCGTCCATGATGGTCTTTGTGATTCCGGCATAGCTCCCATCGCTCCACAACCATTTCTTCCCATTCAGCGGCGGTCCAAGCGTCGAGCCTTGCCCGCTCATTCCATGGCAACCCGTGCATGCCGCTCCGCCCACCTGCCCGCGGTAAATCCGCCGACCCAGCGCAACCGTTTCCCGCGTCGCTCCTCCCGGCACAGCAACCTTTGCGTTTGCCGCCGCACCCGCATCCGGATGCGTACCCTCGGGCGGCTTGGCCTCCGCCGCAGCCACTTCGCCCGGCGAAGCCGTCGCGTTCTCACACGCCGTTACCGACTTCTCATCAAATGGCCCGCCGCGATAGGTAATCCGGTAAATTCGCCCGCGGATATCATCCGCAACGTAGAGCGCCCCATGCGGCCCCACCGCCAGCCCGCTAGGCCGATGCTCGGCTCCATCCGGCGACATCACCGCTCCCGCGAAGCCGCTTGCAAACACCTCGCAACGCCCCGCGGCATGTTCCCCGTTCATCGGTTGAAACACCACGTTGTACCCCTGCTGCGGATAAGGCGCGCGATCCCACGACCCGTGAAACGCGATGAACAAGCCCTTGCGGTAACGAGCCGGAAATTCTTTCTTGTCGTAATGCGCCATATCGTTCGGCGCCCAATGCGCCGGAAACGCCGCCGCCGGTTCCAGCTTCTCCGCGCACACTCCGATTTTCTTTCCGTCTCCGCCATACTCCGGCGCCAGCACCAGCTTCTTCACGAACGAGTCGTAGTAGCACTCCGGCCAGCCGTAGTCCCCGCCCTGCTTCAGCAGCACCACTTCTTCCGCCGGAAGCGTCGC
>JBARCY010000153.1:0-36971 GCA_049794595.1 Candidatus Acidiferrum sp. | reverse complement strand
TTAGGGACCTTAGCTGGCGATCTGGGCTGTTTCCCTTTTGACCACGAAGCTTATCCCTCGTAGTCTCACTCCCATACAGTTATCCACGGCATTCGTAGTTTGATTGGATTCGGTAACCTGAGTTGGTCCCTAGTCCATTCAGAGCTCTACCACCGTGGTAATTCATATGAGGCTGTCCCTAAAGACATTTCGGGGAGAACGAGCTATCACGGAATTTGATTAGCCTTTCACCCCTACCCTCAGCTCATCAGAGCGATTTTCAACTCACACCTGTTCGGTCCTCCAGTCGCGGTTAAGCGACCTTCAACCTGGCCAAGGGTAGATCATCCCGCTTCGCGTCTATTCCGACGTACTTGTCGCCCTATTCGGACTCGCTTTCGCTACGGCTCGCTTGCGCTTAACCTTGCACGTCAGAATAACTAGCCGGCTCATTAAGCAAGAGGCACGCCGTCAGGCTTTCATGGACCGAAGTCCATGCATGGCCCTCCGACTGCTTGTAAGCATACGGTTTCAGGTTCTATTTCACTCCCCTCGCAGGGGTTCTTTTCGCCTTTCCCTCACGGTACTGGTTCACTATCGGTCGCCAGAGAGTATTTAGCCTTGGAGAGTGGTCTCCCCAGTTTCCCACCAGATTACACGTGTCCGGTGGTACTCAGGATGCCGCTTCGAGTCCGATCAGCTTTCGATTACAGGGCTCTCACCTTCTATGGCCCAGCTTTCCTGCTGGTTCATCTAACCGTCGGTTTGGTAACTCTACTTATGCGGTCCTACAACCCCCAAAGTGCAAGCACTTGGGTTTGGGCTGTTCCGATTTCGCTCGCCGCTACTTTCGGAATCTCTGTGATTTATTTTCCTCCAGGTACTGAGATGGTTCACTTCCCTGGGTTAGCTCATACCCGCCTATGTATTCAGCGGGCTGTAACGGGAGTTCATCCCGTCGGGTTTCCCCATTCGGAGATCCTCGGATCAAAGCCTGCTTGCGGCTCCCCGAGGCTTATCGCAGCTAGCCACGTCCTTCATCGCCTTCTGGCGCCAAGGCATTCACCGTACGCCCTTAGTAGCTTAATCATAAAACTTACTCAATCCGTCTTCTGTCAGACTCCGCTCCGGACTTTCGTCCGGCACGATTCACACGGTGCTTAGTCCGTGCTTTTTAAATCCGGCCTTCGACGTCCCGATTCCCGCAGCTCCATATATCCTCGCAACCGATCTTCTCCCAACCCGGGCAAGGGCCGCGAAAAGTCCTCATGATTTTTTTTGGAAAATCACTTCAGGTATCCGTTGCAGGCTTTCGACTCTGTAGTCCTCGGAAAACCGCGCTTGATCACTTGCTTCCGGCTCCTCTTTCGAGTCACCAGTCGCGAGTCACCACTCACGGCCTTTGAATAAGCCGCCTTTTCTTCCACAGTATTGCTCGATTCTCGAGCAAACTTGTAAATAATCCACACCATTGCCCCAGCAGGAACCGTAATCCCTGCCAAGTTATCGGCGTGGACTTGCCAGCCTTTCTGTTGTCAAAGAGCAGTGACCCTGATCTTGTCAGAGCCCCCAACATTCCGTTGGGTTTTGGCTGAAGGGACTTACTCGATCGCTTTTCGCGGTCTTGCCTTCCAGCTCTTCTTTTGCTTCCGTGTTAGTTGAATTCGTGACCGCAGGAGGACTTACTTTTACGCCGCCCACTTCTCACTATCCACTACTCACTTCCACAAAATAAAAAACCCGGCGTCGAGCGCCGGGTACAATCCCGATTCAAATCGGGATTCCACGCGATGCTCGACTTCTTTCTAGCCTGTGCTCGTAAAGAACCTCACTATAGGATCTACTTCTTGGCCTTCGCTTGGTCTTACGCTGGGAAGACGCTTCTTCGACCCGACTGTGATGCCCCTGCTGGCTCAGCTACCCCCGAGCCATTTGTAAGTATACCGACTTTCCTGTATTCGTCAAGTCCCCGCAATAATTATTTTTGCCAGTTATCCTCAGCCCTGTGGACATTGTGCAAAAAGCTCCTGTGTAGCGGAATTTCGAGCTATCACTTTCAGAGTACCCTCGCGAGACTTTAGTTCTTGAGTAGGTGATACACAGCTTCCAGCGCCAACGGAATTGTCAACACTCCAAGAACCACAGTCAGGCCGATCAGCCATTGCGTTAACCGTTCCAGTCGATGATTCAACTGTCGCAGGGCGTATGTGTGGTCCATCTGCTTTGCCGAAAGCTGTGCTTGCAAAGCCGAGTTGTGCATCTGGTGCTGGAGACAGGCAAACGTCATTGACTGTATCACAGTCACATCGCCGGGTTTCAGCAGTGATGCCCAGTCCTTTACTTGCTTTGTTATCGCGGCCTCTTGCTCACTGATCATCCTTATCAAGCTGTCCGAAGTGACACGCGGATCATTGAGAAGGTCAATGACGGGCGGATTCAGAATGCTGAGATTTTCCATGAATCGATTTCCTTTCTTTTCCGAGCACAAACATAGTAAACGGGGTGGCACGCCCTTGGATTTCGCTTCATCAAAGGGTGTGGATTTTGACTTTTTTTCCTCGAACCCCCACCCGATTACGCGTAGACCTTCGGCTGTCGTGACCGACTCAGCGCTTTGCGTAGTTTGGGCAAAACAGCAGGCTCCATTTCCAGCAAACGCAAAGCTACGTCTGCCGTCCTCCCTTGAACGACTCGCCCATTTTCCCACCGGGTCACTACCTTTTCTCCAAGCCCAAACAGTTCCTCTAACTCCGTCTGCGAAAGCCCAAGATTCTTCCGTATCTCCACGATTCGCTCAGGCGACAACAATCCCGCTTCCTCGCGCACGCGGCTCTTGATCTGCCGGGACAATTCACGCGACTGTTCCGCCGTGAAGAATTCCTCGCCGCAAGATTCGCACCGGTACATCTGCGCGCCCTCAATCACCACCGGCGTCTGGTTGTACCGCGCCTCAAACTTCCGCCGAATCTTCTTCACCTTCTCTGAATCGCAAACTGCACATGTAACCTTCATACTCTCCCTTGATATTTTCAAAGCGGACGCGCTTTCCTAACCAAAACTCTCGTCTTCCTTAAAAGACACAATCACGGCAAGCCCGCTCTTGCTGATTTGCAGCTTCAAATACACACGCTTGCCTTCATACGTAATCTTGTAAACGTCCTGCATCAATCCAGCCACCTGTTCCGCAGCCATCGTCTTATAGAAATGACTGGGCTCAAGAAAATCGCTAACGCACTCCGTAATGTCCTCATCCAAAAAACCCATCAATGCGGCGCTTTGAAACGCCGTGACGGTGATACGATAATTGCGCTCCCTCACCAGGTTCTTAAGCTGGGCGAGCGAATAACTTGGCTGCATTCTCTACTCTCCTAGCCGCTATTTTGCACGGTTGACCGGTTCATTTGTTCCTCCCTTTTGGTGGTACTAATTGGCCAAGGACGAGCTGTTCGACTGCATCGTATTTGTCTATTTAGTAGCACCGTGCTTATGGTAGCACCGCGCTACTATTCGCGTCAACCCTTCCCAGGCGGGCGGGTGGAGCACTATTAACGAAGATAGACAGTCGGGGTGCTGCCACCACTCGACGGTTAGTTGATGTCGCAGTCAAAGCGAACCGTATAGCAGCACAGATTTCCTTCATTCGGGGCACTCCCCAAGCTTTTATCGCACCTTTAAAGGTGCTACCATCGTCGCACGAGGCCTTCATGCTTGACATAAAAAAAGACATTCAAGCCATGACGACATTCCGGCGCAATCCAGCGAAGTTCATGAAGCATCTCAAAAAGACGAAAAAACCGCTCATTCTGACGATCAATGGAAAGGCCGAAGCGGTCGTACAGGATGCCGAAGCCTATCAGCGCCTGCTGGATATCGCCGCGCAAGCCGACGTACGGGAAGGCATCCGCCAAGGCTTGGAAGACGTGAAGAAGGGCCGCGTGCATCCCGCCCGCAAAGCGCTGGAAATGTTCCGGCGCAACCATGCAATACCTCGTTAGGCTCACCGATCGCGCCCTTCGGGATATGAAAGCCATTTACGAATTCATCGAAGCCGCTTCTTCCGAAAGCGCGTTCGCCTGGTTTAACGGCCTTGTGGAGGCGATCTATAGCTCGGAGCGATTCCCCAAGCGCGGGGCAGTCATTCCAGAAAACAAGAAGCTACGCCATCTGCTCTTTGGCAAAAGCCCGAACACATACAGAATCATCTACGCTCTGGATAAACGCAAAAACGCCGTCAACATTCTCCACATTCGTCACGGTGCCAGAGATTCACTCCCGTCCTGAACGCGCCGCCAAGCCTCCTGCAGGCCAAGCGCGGCAATCTGTTTTTCAAGTTCAACGCGGTCGATCTTCTCCGGGGACGTGTCGAGCATGGAGCGAATGTCTCGCAGGTGCTTCTCTGATCCGCCTTCCCGGTAATATTCGAGCTTGCGCACGATGACGTATTCGGGCGGCGAAACGACGAACTGCTGGCCATCCACTTCCAACTGCCGCGCCCGCGCCAAGCCCCAGACGTGCAATGGATCTCGCCCGCTCAAATAGACGTCCGCCTTGAAACCGGTCTCGTGGTGAATGATGTTGAAGTGCCCGCGTTGTTCGCGCGCCGCTTCCAGTTCGATCACCTCTGCTGGCGGACAATAGAATTCGACTGGCGGGAATACCTCGGGTAGCCGGGCAATGTGTTCGCGATCCAGCACGACGACCAAATCCACATCGTGGGTCAGCCGCGGCTCCCCATAAATGATGACCGCCACGCTCCCGCTGACCATGTAAGGCACGCCCAGCGTTTTCAAACGCTCTGTGAACATCAGAAAGAGGTTAGCTTCGGGCATAGAGGAAAATCTGGCGAACAGCCTGCTGAATGGCTTCCTCCGTCCAATCCGGGTGTTCCGCGCGCAACGCCGCCGCCTTGAGCTGCCGCGCGGAATAATACAGCCGTTCAGCCGCCCGCAATTTTTGTGCCGGCGACATAGCTTGCAGGATCCGTTGCATTTCGGTTTTCATCGCAGAGACTGATTGTAACTGTTTCGCAGGCGCGTGGCAGCGCCTTAACTCTTGGGTGACCTATTCCTTGCAAAGGGTGGGCAACCTTCGCCGCTAAACCCCAAACTGCCGCAGATGATGGTCCAGATGCTTGTACATCAAGATCGCCCACTCGTCAGGCGTGAGTCGCCCAAAGAAGGCATGCGGATGTTTCGTGCATCCCGCGGGCCCGGCCGCGGCAAACCGGTCAATCAATCCCCACAACCGCGCGCGTTCCGTTCCGAAGTCTCGTTCATCCTTCACCACAAGTTCCTTCGCCGTCGGCGTATTCCGGCGCAGCGGCTCGTCGTTCCCCATCACCTTCGGCTTCACGATCCATCCCAGGATCCGCCCCACCAACACCCGCGGCGGAGTCTTGTCACCCAGCGCCATCTCCATCCCTCGTGAGCAATGTTCTAGCGCTTGCCCTGGATTCATCTTGCCCCACACCCGCTCGCTATTCGGCCTCAACTGCGCGATTCGCTGCTTCACTTCTTCCACTCTTGCTACTTCAAAAAGATTTTTCATGCGGAAATCTCCTCCTACCCAACTCCTCACAACCAAGCAGCGCGTAACCGATTCTCCGCCGGATCGCCGCCTCACTTATTTCATTTCAGCAGCGCCACCCCAGCCTTCACCGCGGCCGCCTGCAATCCTTTATCCAGCGTCGCTATTGGCAGTCTCTCGCGCTTGGCCAGTTCCAAGTACGCGGCGTCATAGACCGTCAATTGATAAGCACGCGCCAGGTTCGCCAGTTCGCGCATCGCCGCTGGCGTTGGATCGAGATCCGCAAGTGAGGCTAGGAATGTCTCCAAATCGAGAAGGCCTCGATCAGCTTCTGCTGATGTTAGAGTCTTCCGACGCTCGTTCATCAGTAAGCCATTGGCAACTTCCAGCTGCCACAAGGGAGGAACGATCGCGCGCCATCCGCTCGCCACATGCGACTGAACCGCAGCTGCATACGGATCAACTATCGCACCCGTAACCCACGCTACCGCCACCGACGCATCGAGGACGAAACGGTTCACATCCGTCCTTCTTCAATCAGATCCCTAATGGTCACGCCGCGCGGAAGAGGCTTAGCACGCTTTCGAATTCTTTCCATCGAAGCGAAAAGCTCCGCAATGTCCACCTCGTCTTCTCGCGCCGGTACAATCTCCGCCGCAAGCTTGCCGCGCCGCGTAATCCGGATGCGCTCCCCGCGCGAGGCCCGCTCCACCAATTCCGAAAGCTTCTGCTTCGCCTCAAATATCCCGACAGTTCGCATCCCCAGGCACCTCTCGAACAATCTAGGTTGTTAACCTAGATTGTTAGTCTAGCTGATTCATCCGAACTTTGCAAATTCCCATCGCTGAGGAATTGGCGCATTCCGAAGGCCACCGGAACACTTTTCCACACCTTTCCACAGCCGTAACAAATCCATTACTCCCCGTCTATCTTCCTCAAACCTCGCGACTTCCGCCTCTCCCATTCGAATCCGCCCTCCTCGTGTGAATAACCATGAAGTAACTCACCAAAAGTAGTAGATAAATCGCCAACAACATGCTATCATTTCCTATGTTTCGCCTTTACCTTGAGCCTCGAAGCGAGCGAAGACGAAGGGCGCGCCTCGATTTTCTTCCCACCTCCACAGCATTTCTCTCCTTTCCGAACCTCTGCACACCCTCTGTCTCTGCGCTTAGCTCTGCTTCTTGCCTTTTTAGGTGCCAGGCTATAGCCCGGCCTCTTCCTCCCCGCTTGCATCGTGGCAAATCTTTAGGCCCATGTCGTCACTCGCCTGCTAATTCCCGCAGAATCCACACTTACGAAAAATACGCCTGTAACTCCTTTGGAATCCGCACTTCCAAAACACAGGACTTAAAACTCTTTAGAATGAACACTTACGAAAAAAAACCCGGGGGGTGCCATTGTCAACCAGCTGCCCGCTGAACAAAGGTTCCGACCTAGTCGGAAAGGGTGTTTGTCCCAAGTGGCTAACAAAAGGCCGAGATTTCACCGCTCGTCTTCATCCTTACTTCGTTACATCGCTACTTCCTTGCTTCTTTCTCGCCCTTTCTCCATTACAATCCCCGCGCTCCATTCCCAGGACTCCTTCACTCTGGGGGCGCACTTCACAATGGGGGATCCATGAGCGTTAGTCTGCGGCTCCAGGAAATTCGCGACGGTTTCGAGCGCCCTTTCTGGGTCGCCAACACCAGCGAAATCTTCGAGCGGCTTTCTTATTACGGTGCGTTTTCCTCGCTGGCCCTCTATCTCCATGAACGGCTTGCCTTTTCCACCGAGCTCACGGACTCGCTCACCGGCTTCTTCGGCGGCATGGTTTGGTTCCTGGCAATTTTTGGCGGCGCCGTCGCGGACAAACTCGGTTTTCGCCGCGCGCTTTCGATGGCCTATCTGATTCTGGCGGCCGCCTATTTTCTGATTGGCTCGATCGGCGCGTCCTGGCTCGCGCCCATTCGCAACGCCGTCCCGCTCACGTTGTTTGTCGGCGTCATCCTGCTACTTCCCGCCCTCGGCATCGCCCTTGTAAAGCCGAGCGTTGTCGGCACCACCGCTCGCGCTTCCAAGGAAAATGTCCGCACCCTCGGCTACTCGATTTACTACACCATGGTGAATATCGGTGGCACCGCCGGCCCCTTCGTCGCCGACTGGGCCCAAAGGCACCTCGGCCTGGAGAGGGTCTTTCAAGTCTCCGCTCTCAGCGTCTTCGCGATGTTTTTCCTCGTGTTCTTTTTCTTCCGCGATCCGCGTAAACCGGGCGACGTGCCTGCGCCCAGCCTCATTCAAGTCGTGCGCAATTTCCTCGCGATTCTCTGGCCGCCGCGTTTCCTGATTTTCCTTCTGATTTTCACCGGCTATTGGATCGTCTATTGGCAGCAATACACCAGTCTGCCCGGTTTCCTCCATACCTATGTGGACCCACGCGCCCGCGTCCAACTCATTCTCATCACCGATGCAGCGATCGTGGTCTGCTTCACCTTTATCGTGAATTACATTGCTCGCAAAATTCCCCCGTTCCACGCCGTTATTCTCGGCACGGTGGTCACTTCCATGTCGTGGGTAGTTTTGTCGTTCTGGCCGACGATAACAGGCGCCGTCGTCTCGATCGCCGTGCTTGCCATCGGCGAAATCATTCAACAGCCGCCCTACTATGCTTATATTTCGCGCCTCGCGCCTCCCGGCCAGCAAGGCACTTACATGGGCTTCGCATTTTTGCCGCTCGGCATCGGCTCCCTCGTTGGGGGTTGGTACGGCGGCGCGATGATGCACCACTTCGGCGAAGTCGCGCACCATCCCGGACGCGCCTGGTGGGCCATCAGCGCCGTCGGCTTCGCCACCGCTCTCCTGCTCCTCATCTACGATCGCGTCGTCAAGCCCACCACCCCTGAACCCGCAAAATGAAAGACCATCCTTCCAACCAAGTGGGCCCCGCATCTCTGGCCATCGTAGGGGCACGATATATCGTGCCCTCTTCTCGGCTCAGTTCTGCGCGTCGCAGAGCACGACTCTTCGTGTTCGCCACCGGACCTCGAATTCAAATTGTTTTATGGAATTTTTCTTACAATCGGCCGTCGGCTGTGAGCTTGCGATTTCCGCTGGTCAGTGTTGCTCCACGCTCTACTCACTATTCACTCTCTTCTCAATTCACCATGCGGCGAAGGGAAGCAAGCGCTTGCCGCGCCAGCGAATACCGCGGCTCGACTTCGAGCGCCTCTTGGAAACATCTCATCGCGCGGCCGTACATTTCTTTACCGAGATACGCGCGTCCCAGGTTGTAATGCGGAAAATGGCGCGGTTCATAGCGTCGCGCTTCAATCGCGCGTTCGAGCCAGGGAATCGCTTCATCCAAGCGCCCCATTTCGATCAGATACGCGCCAATATCGTTGTAGGGATTGCCGAATTCCGGATCGACCTCAATGGCTCTTTTGCACTCCGCGATGGCGTCTTCGATGCGCCCCTGAAAGTGGTACGTCCATCCAAGAAATGTATAAGCTTCCGCCGTCGGGTGCAACTCGAGCGAGGATTGGTAGAGCTCGACGGCCCGGTCGTAGTCGCCCTCCATTTGGGCCTGATAAGCGTCTTGAAGGATTTCCCAGGCTCGCGTCAGGGTTTCCTGGCTCATGGTCTAGAGTTAACACACGGTTTTGGCGAGGTCAAAAGTACGAGAGTTCCATCGGTGCGCCGGGGGAACCTGTACTTTGTGCCGGGTGGCCGGAGTGGAAATTACGGCCACAAAAAGAGAAGATAGAAGCGAAATTTGCATACCGCAATTTGCACGCAAAAACGAGGGGGAGACGTGAAGCGAAATTATCTGTTGCTTGGGATCGCGTTATTGAGCATGTGCGTAGCGGTGCTGGCCCAGGATCCGTCTGCAAGTACCGCTGCAAAAAATACGACCGCCGGCAAATCCTCCGGATCGGCCAGCAAGGGCAAGGAATTGTTCGACCAGAAATGCTCGATCTGCCACTTTGCGGATAGCGCTTCCAGAAAAATTGGCCCCGGGCTCAAAGGACTCTCCAAGCGCGGCACATTTAGCGTCAACAACAAAAAAGTGACCACCGAGAATCTGACGACGTGGATCGAAAACGGCGACTCGCTGATGCCGCCGTTCAAAGATGTCCTGGATGCCCAGCAAATCAAAGACGTCGTCGCCTACGTGAAGACTCTCTAACAACTGCGTTCGGTGCGAGCTTTGGCGAATTCGGCCGCGGAATCTTTTGCGAAATTTGACGCTGGAATTTCAGAGCAAAATTTGCCGCCCGAATCGCTCGGCGGTGTAAGAAACCTTTCAGCGTAAGAAACAAAAGCCCTGGATGGCCTGATCGCTCAAGCCATCCAGGGCAAACTCAGCTGGGACACCCACCCGAGCGCCTAGCGCAGTCCAAAGCAGCGATGCGCATTTTCCAAGCAGAGCGCGCGCCGATTTTTTTGCGCTGTGTCCGGGCCTTCTCCCTGCGAAACAGGGAATCTACTTCCGTTACTTCAGTATGGCGTCCTTGAACGCCTTCGCCGGACGGAGGCGAACCACGGTCTTGGCCTTGATCTTGATGGCCTCGCCCGTCTGGGGGTTACGGCCCATGCGCGCCTTGCGGTGCGCTTTCACGGCGCGGCCGATGTTTGGAATCACGAACTTGCCCGCGCCGCCCTTGCATTCCTTCACCGCGAGTTTGAAAAGCTCTTCGAAAAAGAGCGCCGCGGTTTTCTTGGGTGTGCCGCACTTCTCGGCGATGTACGACACGATCTTGCTCTTGCTCATTGGCTTGGCTGCCATCTAGTCTGCTTATCCTCCTGTATTTACTTTCCACCCCGATTCGAATGGGGCAGGCCACGAGTGAACTACCCCTGATTCGCTGCGGAAAAACTCGGGCCGTTCCGGACTATAGCCAAGGTAAAAGTAGAACGCAAGGAAAAATCGCAAAAAAGGCTGGAAAAATGCGGCTTTTCGCGAGCAGCCTGTGAATAACCCGCAAAAACAGCGGGCGCTGGCGATTTGAATGGACGACAATTCGCCTGACCGGCCGCAGCGAGACGTTCCGAACAGGGGCAGACGGCCCATCGAATGGCGCGATTAGAGCGCGGCGAGGTCCGTATAAAAGTGGGCGATGGCTTTGATTCCGCCGAAATAATTTTCCAGGGCAATGTGCTCGTCCGGAGCATGCGCATTTTCATCGGGGAGACCGAAACCGAGAAGCACGCAGGGAACTTTGAAAGTGTCGTGCATTTGCGTGACGAAGGGGATGGAGCCGCCTTCACGAATGAAGACGGCCTTTTTTCCGAAGCCTTTTTCGAGAGCGCCTTGCGCGATTTTGAAAATTGGCGCGTGGAACGGCGCAACCCACGGTTTGCCAGTGCTCAGCACGTCGAACTTGCACTTGACGGTCTTGGGCAATAGCCTGCGAATGTGCTTCTCGACCAGCGTGGCAATCTTGTGCGGATCCTGCGCGGGAACCAGGCGCGTAGAAAATTTCGCATAAGCTTTGGACGGAATGACCGTCTTCGCTCCTTCGCCTTGATAGCCGCCCCACATGCCGTTCAGCTCGAAAGTTGGGCGAGTCCAGAGCTGTTCGACAATCGTGAAACCCTTTTCTCCGAAGTAGCCCGGTGCGCCGACGGCTTCTTCGAATGCTTTTTTCTTCCAGGGCAGGGCATTCAAGGCTTTGCGTTCGGGCGCGGAAACTTTTGCGACTCTATCGTAGAAGCCCGGAACGGTAACGCGAAAATTCTTGTCGTGAAGCTTGGCGAATAGCTCGGCGAGAATCGTTAGAGGATTGGGGACCGCGCCGCCATAGACCCCGGAATGAAGATCGCGCACGGGACCAGTTAGTTCGATCTGGTAGTAGTTTAATCCTCGCAATCCGTAGGTGATGGAGGGCACACCCTTCGCGAGCATGGAAGTGTCGGAAACGATCAGCGCATCGGCTTTGAGCTTTTCCTTGTTCTTTTGCACGTAGTCCCACAGGCTGACGCTGCCGACTTCCTCTTCGCCTTCGATCAGGACTTTTACGTTGATGGGCAGCTTGCCATTCACTTTCTGGATGGATTCGAGCGCTTTCAAGTGGATGTGCACCTGGCCCTTGTCATCGGCCGTGCCGCGGCCGAAGAGATTGCCGTTGCGGACCGTGGGCTCGAAGGCGGGCGAAGTCCAAAGGTCGAGCGGCTCGGCGGGCTGAACATCGTAGTGTCCGTAAAAAAGGATGGTCGGTTTGCCGGGAGCTTCGAGCGATTCGGCATAGACGAGCGGGTGGAGATTTGTAGGAACAATTTCGATTTTCTGGAAGCCAGCGGCACGTAGATGATCCGCGACCCAGTGGGCGGCGCGCTCGATGTCCGGTTTGTGTTCGCTCTTGGCGCTTACACTGGGGATTCGCAAGAATTCGCAGAGCTCGGAGAGGTGATTGTCGCGATTACCTTCTATAAATTCAGCAAGGTTCATAAGAGGGGGCTCTCGGGGGCTATGAGTCCTTTCGAATAAATTCAAACGACACTAGAAGCGTATGTATGTGCAGCGGAATGAGTGCGGACTTACAAATCTGTCCTCTGCCGCCGAATCCTATTCTAGGGCCGTGCCTGCCCGGCACACAAGGCGTCACTGTTATATCAGCGGCGGCAGTAGCGGATTGTCGAACGCAATTATTGCGGGGCATGCGCGACTTACGTGGCTGTCACTCGCATCAGCGGAACTGGGGCTATCAACGGGCACAGCAGTGCCCGTCTGTGAAGGCTGTGAGAGAAATGGCGGAATTCCCGCCGAAACTCACCCCTATTTTTTCAAAAGATTTAGGAGTTTTTGTACCTGATCATTAATCTTAGTGGTTTCTTCTCTCGCTTGCTCTTTTGCTTTCTTCTTCGCATCTGCGTCGTGGGCAATCGCCTTGAGAAGTTGCGTATACGCAATCTTAAACTGTTCAATTTCGACCTCTACGTTTGTACCGCCAATTATGATTTTGGGGTCATGCGAATAAAGCTGGTAATTAGTCCCTTTATCGTCGTAAGCAGCGACGCAGTATTCATACGTGTTACCGGGATCGCTCGGGTCGCTCACCACGCTAGCTGTCGTCGATGCGTAATGACGAATCCAGGTATCAGTGCCGTTTGGTTGGAATCCCCGGTTCTGATGTATCGTTAACAAGTTCTGTGTCGCTTTGGTTGTAAGATTCCATTCAACCTTGTCGCCAGGGCAAATGTACAGTTTCTCCGGTTTCTGCATCGACATTGGGGGTAGCCCCGTGCAGTTCGGCGGCGGATTCTTTGGAGAGTAGTCGAAGCCGTAAATCGGTGGATCGGCTCCGTTACTGACATCGATAGTTATCGTCCAGGTTGTACTTGCTTTTGCGCTGGGTGCAACGAAAATGGCGAGGCTAGCAACCACGGTTAGGTACAGCGAGCATTTGTAACTGTGAACGAGACTCAGCTGGGCATGCATGGGAACCTCCTTAGTCTGAACTTAGAATTGTTCGAACTGATGATTGGTATCCCGAAAATCTGAACCCGGCGCGAAGGAATTCTTGCCCTAAGCGAACAACTCAAATTGACTATTGGTAGGACTTGGCTTCCTTTGCGAGACGTTCGAACTGTGGGTCAGAGTGTAAACTATTCAACTCGGGATTAGCAAGAAGTTGTTCTTTAGCGTAGCCGGCGGCAACGGCCTTTTGGAGCCAGCGCATGGCTTCGTCGCGGTTGCCGGCCTCGAGATAAACGAGGCAGGCAATTCGCAAAACATCCACATCGTCGGGTTTCTGTTTCAGGGCTTTGTCAAGATCGGTGCGAGCACGGACGGGATCATTGGTCCGCGCGTAGTAGGTTGCGAGCGAAGTGAGAACATCGGAGTCATTCGGATTAATCTTCAACTGCATTTCCGCGAAATGGATAGCTTGCTTGTAGGCTGCCGCGGCATTGCCCGACTGGCCTGGAATCATCCGATAGCCGTCGGCGAGATTGCCCCAGTAGTCATACTTTTGTGGCATTAACTCCAGCGCTTTCTTACAATAGGCGACATCTTCTTCGAAGTGGCCGAGGAAAAAACTCGCAGTCCCGGCGTTAGAGTATAAATCGGCATTGTCGGGCGCGAACTGGAGACCGCGAAGGAAGTATTCGTCCGCCTTTTCAAACTGTCCAATGGACAGGTAAACCGCGCCAACGTTCATGTAGCCCCAGACGTTGTCCGGAGTCAGCTCCGTAATTTTTCGCCACGCTTCCGCGGCTTCCGTGTAACGGGCGTGCCGGTTCAAAAAAATGCCCAACTGGTTGTAACAAGCCCAGCACTGCGGGCTAATGGCAATGCCATGCCGAAGCGCCTGCTCAGCATCCGCCGCCCGCCCCAACGAATCGTATGCGTTTCCAAGGCCCAAGTAGGCATTTACGTTTTCCTGGTCGAGGCTAATCGCGTGTTGAAACCCAGAAACGGCTTCCGCATAGGCGCCGGTGCGAAGGTTAAAGTCAGCGATGGCCAATTGTACTTCCGGCAACTGACTATTCAGATCGCGAGCAGCCTTGACCGCGGTTTTCGCAGCTTCGGCCCATTGCGGGTCCTTGGTAGCACTGTATTTGTACCAATAGGCTTGAGCCAGCGCGGCCTGCGCTTGAGCATAAGACGGATCTTCTTTAATCGCACGCTGGAACAAGCTGATGGAAGTTTCGACATTTTCAGGCCGCTCATAGCGCTGCAGATAGCCGATTCCCTGGACATAGAAATCGTAAGCGGTGAGAACGTCCGTGCCGTGAGCGATCAGAGAGGAAGTATTGCCGGGTGACAACTGGAGCTCGAGCATGCGCGAAGCCTTGAGCACAACCTGGTCTTGCAGTCGGAACAAATCATTCACGGGCGCGGTAATGGTCTCGGTACGGAGCTGCTCTCCGGTCTTGGCGTCGACAAGGCTGAGATTTATGCGGGCAGAATCTTGCACGCGCTGCCAGCTGGCAGAGAGCACGAGGTTCGCGCCAAACTGGTTTTTCGCTTCCCGAATGCTGGTTATATGGCGATCGCGAACTTCTCGCGCCAGAGGCACCTGAAGCGATCCCAAATGGGCCAGTTTGGCTGTGACAGTCTCCGTAATACCATCGCAATAGATTTGTTCGCCGGGCTGGCTGTCGAGTGCGGTGAACGGAAGTACGACCAGATTTTTTTGATGAGGAATGTCTGGACCGAAGAGTCGCTGCCATGTCTCACCGCCTCTCGATACGAAAACGACGAGCGTGGCGAGAAGAAGCAGAGCGCAAGCTGCCAGAATAGGAAGGAAATGCCGCGATTGTGATTTGGCAGCATCTTCGCCTGACGATGTCGCCAGCCGCGAACCGCGCTCGGCGGAATCGATGTCGCGCTGGAGACGCTTCAGCTCGCTGCACATGTCCGAGGCATGCTGGTAACGGAGGGCACGGTCTTTTTCGAGGGCTTTGCCGATGATGTCTTCGAGTTTTGGAGGCAACTGGAGATTTAGCCGTGTGGGAGAAACTGGAGTTTGGTGGAGGATGGCGTCGAAGAGGTTTGCCAAAGTGTTGCCGTGAAAAGGGCGAGTGCCGGTGGCCATTTCGTAGAGAGTAATGCCGGAGGAAAAGAGGTCCGTGCGCGAGTCAAGCTCTTTGCCACGGGCTTGCTCTGGAGACATATAAGCGGCGGTACCCACGGTAGTCTCAGGCCTTGTCAGGTAATGTTCCTCGATCGTGATGGTATCGCCATCGGCAATGCCTCCGGGAAAGGAGGAAGGAATTAATTTTGCGAGGCCGAAATCCAAAATCTTGGCGGAGCCACGTTTGGTAACGAAAATATTGGCGGGCTTAATATCGCGGTGAATGATGCCTTTGGAGTGGGCAGCGTCCAGCGCGTCCGCGATTTCGATGGAAAGGCCCAAGAGTTCGTCGAGCGGCAGGGGCTTGCCGGCGATGCGATATTTCAGCGTAGTTCCTTCCATCAGTTCCATGGCGATGAACGTGCTTCCGCCCTCTTCGGCAATTTCGTGCACGGTGCAAATGTTGGGGTGGTTTAGCGAAGATGCAGCACGAGCCTCAAGCCGAAAGCGTTCCAGAGCCTTTGCGTCCTTGGCTAAGTCCTGCGGGAGGAATTTAAGCGCTACATGGCGTCCAAGGCTTAGGTCTTCCGCTTCATAAACGACGCCCATCCCGCCGCCGCCGAGCTTTTCAATGATGCGGTAGTGGGAAACCGTCTTCCCTGATTCGGGGGAGGAATCTGACATTTGGCGCTCATCTTAGGGTGCGATTTAGGGCAAGTCAACGAATACAGACTCTCTCGAGAGCGGAAGCTTGCCAAGATTAGCGATTGATAAAAATGGGAGACGCGCTCTGGGATCCATCAGCGATATTGCGGGGGAACGCAGCGGATGTGTACCCGCCGAGGAAAGTACCTTTTTTGCGCGACGCTTCCATCGCGCCGGCTAGACACGAGAATCATTCATTCAAGCAATCAAGTTAACAAGCCCTGTCACGGCTCAACTTTTTCGATACTGGCCATTGGAACGTTGCGTTTGCAGGCCGCCGCCTGGCGGCCCAAGATGAGGCCACGAATCACGTCGGTCTGGGGGATGAGTTCCCGCCATCCTGCCTGTGGAGGTACCTTTTGGATTTCGTGCAACCTGCTGAGCTTCTCTCCGACGTGGTGACTTCAGCATCCAGGAAGGCTGGGCTTTCCATTCGGGATCTCCTGATTCGAAGTTTCCTTGCGGGCGGATTGCTGGCCTACGCGACGTCGCTGGTGTTCATGGTTTTGTCACAGAATGTGGCTCCCATTGTAGGAGCGATACTCTTCCCGGCAGGATTCGTAATTCTGGTTCTGCTGGGACTGGAGTTGGCAACAGGCAATTTTGCGATATTGCCCGTGGGATGGGCCGCCGGTGAAGTCTCGGTCTCGAGGGTGTTCCGCAATCTGGGATGGGTTTATCTGGGCAACTTGGCCGGAAGCCTGTTTTATGGCTTGCTGTTTTATCTTGCGGTGACAAACTGCGGTGCCAGCAACGGCGGGGCCATCGGCGAGTTGATAAAAGCTGCGGCACAGAAAAAGACCCTGGGTTACTTGACGCTGGGGCTACGCGGTTGGGAAACGGCGTTCATCAAGGGAGTCTTGTGCAATTGGATGGTGACGCTGGGGGCAGTCCTGGCGATGGCTTCGCGGTCCACGATCGGCAAAGTGGTGGCGATGTGGTTGCCGATCATGACGTTTTTTGCGCACGGCTACGAGCATTCGATCGTGAACATGTTCTTGATCCCGACGGGGATATTGTTTGGCGCGCCGGTCACGATGTGGCAATGGTGGGTTTGGAATCAGATTCCGGTCACGCTGGGCAACTTGGTTTCTGGCGCGGTGCTCACCGGACTCGCTCTGTATGTCACAAACGCTCCCGTGAAAGCTGCGAGCTTGAACATTTCCTTGCGCGCTGTGGAACAAGCGGAAGTAAGCATGGGAGAAGCGGCCGGTGCCGATTAGAAAACCGTCAAGAGACTGAGGGAAAGAAGCGAATGGAAAAGCTTGTTGTCGTCGGGAACGGGATGGCTGGGATCGGCTGCCTGGAGCAGATCCTGAAATACGCCCGGAAGTTTGCGATCACAGTTTTTGGCGACGAGACGCACCTGAATTACAACCGCATCCTGCTCTCTGCCGTGCTCGCGGGAGAGAAATCCGCCGATGAAATCGTATTGAACAGCGTGGAGTGGTACGAGAGGAACGAGATCAAACTGCGCCTCGGCGTGCGCATCGTGGATGTCGATCCAGTACAAAAGACGGTTCTGGGAGATGACGGCAGCGTCACTGCTTTCGACAAACTCCTGCTGGCGACGGGAAGCAATCCGCTGATCCCGGCCATGGAAGGGACCACGAAAAAAGGCGTGTTTGTCTTCCGCAACCTGGAGGATACATGCGCACTCCTAGACTGTTCGCGCACGGGTGCGAAGGCCGTTGTGATCGGCGGGGGATTGCTGGGACTGGAGGCCGCGCGCGGCTTGCAGGTGCAAGGATGCGATGTGACGGTGGTACATCTGATGGACCGCTTGATGGAGCGGCAGCTGGATTTGACGGGCGGGAGCTATTTGAAAGCAAAAATGGAATGCTTGGGAGTTCAGGTGCTCCTGAATCGCAATACGAAAGCGATTGTCGGCGAAGAGAAAGCCCGGGGAGTCCGGTTTGAGGATGGCAGCGAGATCGAAGCGGATTTTGTTGTGATTGCCGCGGGAATTCGTCCGAACGTCGAGCTGGGCCGGAAGGCGGGATTGCGGGTGCAGCGGGGGATCGTGGTGAACGATCAGATGGAGACGTCCAACGCAGACATCTTCGCGGTTGGCGAGTGCGTGGAGCACAACGGGGTTTGTTACGGGCTGGTTGCACCGTTGCTTGAGCAAGGAAAAGTGCTTGCCGCAACGATTGCGGGCCACAATGGCGCTGGTTACGAAGGAACAGTTCCCGCCGCGAAACTCAAGATCATGGGCGTGGATGTTTTTTCCGCGGGCGAAATTGGCGAGACAACGCCCGGCCACGACATCGTGCGATTCGAGGATCCCGCGCTGGGAATTTACAAGAGGTTGACGCTGCGGGAGAACCGCCTGGCCGGGGTGATCCTCGTGGGCGACGCGTCCGATAGCCACCGTTATATGGATTGGCTGCAATCGAAACAGGATTTGACGGAAATGCGGCGGCGCCTGTTTTTTCCCGAACCGGGCGGCGACACGGGTTTCGACGTTGCCGCGGTGCCGGACAGCAAGGTGATCTGCGGATGCCATGGGGTGTCCAAGGGCACGATCATCCGCGTCATCCAAGAGAAAGGCTTGAGCACGCTCGGCCAAGTGAAGGAGTGCACGCAGGCCTCTACAGGTTGTGGCAGTTGTACAGAACTCTGCCAACAACTCTTGAAAGCGGTTGTTCCGGCCGCGCAGGCAGAGGAGAAGAGATTGCTATGCCGTTGCGTCCCTGTAGGCGAAGAGCAACTTCGGGAGATCGTGCGAAGCCAGCGAATCCGGTCGGTGCAGGAAGTGTTGGACATTTACGGAAATGGAATTGGGTGCGAGGTCTGCAAGCCCGCGCTGAGCTACATGATGGATGTGGTGTGGTGTGGATCCCACAACGAAGACCGTTCTGCGCGTTTCGTCAACGATCGCGTTCACGCCAACATTCAGAAGGATGGCACATTTTCGGTAGTGCCACGCATACGCGGAGGTGTCACTTCGCCGGAGGAGCTGCGGCGCATCGCGGATGTCGCCGAAAAATACAAGGTTGCCATGCTGAAGATTACGGGCAGCCAAAGGATTGATCTCCTTGGAGTGCAAAAGGCGGACTTGCCGAAGGTCTGGGCGGAACTCGGGATGCCATCGGGCCAGGCGTACACCAAAGGCGTACGAATGGTGAAGACCTGCGTGGGCACGGAATTCTGCCGGTTCGGGGTGCAAGATTCGACTTCCGCGGGAATTGAATTGGAGAGGCGGTTCGAGAATCTGTTCACGCCCCACAAAGTGAAAATGGGCGTGGTGGGCTGTCCGAGAAACTGTGCCGAAGCGACGGTAAAAGACATTGGATTGCTAGGGCAGGAAGGGAGCTGGCAAGTCGTGGTGGGAGGGGCCGCGGGAAAGAAGGTGCGCAAGGCGGATCTGTTGGTGACCGTCGAGTCCGCAGAGGAGGCGCTGCAAGCGGCAGCCCTTTTCTTTCAGTATTACCGCGAGAATGCCAACTATCTGGAGCGGACGTACGATTTTGTGGAGCGCGTCGGGATTGAACGAGTGCGACGCGAAACCGTGTACGCGCCGCTGGGTATGCAACAGGGGCTGCGAGAGCGATTGCGCAAGGCCAAAGCGGCTTCTCGGGACGCGTGGCTAGAGGGCGATGAACCCCGGCATCCGACGCAGTTTGTGCAGATCGAACCAATGGAAAGGATGGCCGGATGAATCAGGGCGCATCTTGGGTGCGAATCACCGCGTGCGAAAACATTCCTGTTCGCGAGGGCAGGGTGACCTCAGTTCGCGGACGGCAGATTGCGATTTTCAATCTCGGGGATCGTTTTCTCGCGGTCGATAACCGATGCCCGCACGAGGGAGGACCCCTGGCAGAAGGCATTGTTTCGGGAAGTGCGGTTGTATGTCCATTGCATGCCTGGAAGATTGACTTGCAGACCGGCGGCGTGGCCAACTCCGCTAGCCCTACAGCGTGCATCGCCACTTTCCCCGCGCGTGTTGCTGATGGGATCATTGAAATTCAGATTCCGCTGGGAGCCTTCGAGGAAGATGCGGCATCTGAAAGCTGCGCTCACCGTGATCGGCCGATTCGCTGGGTGCAACGAAAACGCAGCGCTCCTCTTTCCGCTGCTTCCCGGATATCGTAGGCCACGGAGCGTCTCGGAATGCCTGGGACGAATTTTCAAGGATTAACGGTCCTGACGCTGGAAAGCCGGCGCGGCCTGGAGATGAGCCGCCTAATCGAAACGTACCGCGGCAAACCCATTCATGCGCCGGCAATGCGCGAGGTGGCGCGCTCCTCCAATCCAGAAGTCTTGAAGTTTGCCGATGCGCTGTTGAACGGAAAGCTCGATGCCGTGGTCTTTCTGACTGGAGTTGGAGCGCGGGCGCTCTCAAAGGTGCTGGAGGACGTTCATCCGAAAGAGAAAATATTTGAGGCACTGAGAAGGGTTTCGATTATCGCGCGCGGTCCGAAGCCGGCGGCCGTCCTGCGGGAATGGAAAGTGCCCATCGCGCTAAGCGCGCCGGAGCCAAACACCTGGCGCGAACTGCTTCAGGCGATAGACGGCCACAAACTGGATTTGCGGGGGAAAAGTGTCGCGGTGCAAGAATACGGTGTTTCCAACGCGGAGCTGCTCGATGGATTGCGCGAGCGAGGAGCGCACGTTTCAGCCCTGCCCGTCTATCAATGGGATTTGCCGGAGGATACGGCTCCGCTGCGGGCGGCGGTGGACGACATCATGGCGGGCCGGATCGATGTGGCGCTGTTTACTACCAGCGTGCAGGTCAACCACCTGTTCCGAGTCGCGGAACAGGAGGGGAAGACGGACGGGCTCAAAGCGGGCTTAGAAAATGTCGTGAAGGCGTCGATTGGGCCCACCACATCGGAGAGTCTGCGAAGCTACGGAATGAGCGCTGACGTGGAAGCTTCCCGCGCAAAGATGGGATTCTTGGTGAAGGAGGCGGCGGAACAGTCCGCGGTTCTTCTTCGGCGGAAGCGGGCAGGTTGCGGATGACTCCTTCCGAAGCGCGCCCGCTTGAAAAAATCGAATCGCACACCCACACGGGGAGAGTTAGCCGCCAGCGATGGCGCCCACGATCAGCAGTGGCTCGGCACCCGAGGCGATCGCCTCCGGAAGGGGCGCGTCCGGCTCCTCGTGTGACCAATCTTCACCGCAGGCGAAGAAGCGCAGAAAAGGCCTGCGCTGCTGCGTGACGTGATCGCGAATCGTGCCGCTGAGCATCGGGTAGCGCGCTTCGAGGGCATCGAGCACGGAGCGCTGCGTGACCTGGCCAGCGATCTCCAGCTCAACTTCTCCGCTGATCCGGGCTAGCCCTCGCAAATGCGGCGGCAGGATCACTCGAATCATGCGAGCGTCTGGACCTCGACAGAAAGCACTGGCGGAAGATCGCGAACGATCGGCGCCCAGTTGTCTCCGCCATCCGGCGAGACATAAACCTGGCCTCCGGTAGTGCCGAAATAGATGCCACTCTTATCGAGAGAATCGACGGCCATGGCATCGCGGAGGACGTTGACGTAGCAATCGCGCTGCGGCAAACCTTTGCCGAGTTCTTCCCATTCGTTGCCGCCGGATTTGCTGCGGTAGACGCGCAGCTTTCCATCGAGAGGAAAGTGTTCACCATCGCTCTTGATGGGAACGACGTAGACGGTCTCCGGCTCGTGGGCGTTCACGTCGATCACAAAACCAAAATCGGTCGGCAAATTGCCGCTGATTTTTTCCCAGGAGTCGCCGGCGTTATTGGTGCGCATGACGTCCCAATGTTTTTGCATGAAGAGCACATCGGGGCGCGAAGGGTGCAAGGCGATGCGGTGAACGCAGTGGCCGACCTCGGCAGTTGGCTCGGGGATGTACTTGGAGTAGAGCCCCTTGTTGATAGGACGCCAAGTCTCGCCGCCATCGTCGGTGCGGAATGCGCCCGCAGCGGAGATGGCGACATAAATTCGTTTGGGATTTTTGGGATCCAGGATGATGGTGTGAAGGCACATGCCGCCGGCGCCTGGCTGCCAGCGTGGACCGGTGCCGTGGCCGCGCAGCCCTGAAAGTTCGTGCCAGCTCTGTCCTCCGTCGGTCGAACGGAACAATGCGGCGTCTTCGACTCCGGCATAGACAGTGTCCGGATCGCTGAGCGATGGTTCGAGATGCCAGACTCGCTTGAACACCCAGGGTTTCTGCGTTCCGTCGTACCACTGATGTGTGGTGAGCGGCTTCCCCGTTTCCTTGGAGTCGTCGTAGACAAACTTGTTGCTCTCGCCCTTGGGCATTCCGCCAGGCGCGGTGGTCGATTCGCCCGGCGGTGTGCCGGGCTGCATCCAGGTCTTGCCGCCGTCATCGGAGCGCTGGATGATTTGCCCAAACCAGCCGCTGGTCTGCGATGCGAAGAGACGATTGGGGTCGGTAGTGGATCCATTCATGTGGTAAATCTCCCAGCCGGCAAAGTGCGGTCCGGAGACTTCCCAGTTTTGGCGTTTTCCGTCGGACGTCAGGATGAAGGCGCCTTTGCGCGTGCCGACGAGAACTCGTACTTTGCTCATGCGAAGCTCCTTTAAACCGGCGAGAGTCGAAACTGCAAAAGCCTCGAGGAGATTTTGTCTGTATTACTTGCACATTGCAAGTGACAAATCGAGACGTAAATATGCATAAAACCAGCCTACCTCAAGTCCATCGCGTTTGTCTGCCTGCCTGTCACCTGCGAATTGACCGGCCGCGAGGTCTCGCGTTTGCTAAAGATCCGCCCGCGGTTGCTTGTGGAGAACACCTGTCCTGAGGGCCAGTGGACCTTGTTTCGCGAAGCAGCCGATGATGGCGGTATGAACCAAACAACCTCTCCTACACACAGACGCAGCGGGCGGGCCTTCCACAAAATGCGCTTGCAGGCGCAGGGCCGCGCGCACAACGGCAAGAAATTCAAGGAATCGTGCGAAACAGTAGTTGTGAATGCGCACGGCGGCTTGCTGATGCTAAAGCATGAGATCGACAACGGCGAGATGCTGGTCTTGACGAACCCGGAGACGTTGGAGGAGCAGGAATGCCGCGTCGTTTTTCAGGGAGAGCCGTGCGAGAGAGGGCAGAGGATTGGCGTGGAGTTTCTGACGCCCGCGCCACACTTTTGGGGTTTGGAGTTCGGTGAATTAGCGACGCCGGGCGGCGGCGACGCCACAACGGTTCATTAGCCGCTCTCTTAGTACAATTTCTCTATCCGTTCGCGGAGGCGCGCTGCGTTTTGGCTGCTGCCGGCATGGCCCGGCCGCGGCGAATCATCCAATCTCCTAGACGCCAGAGCAGCAGGACGGCGACAATCGCTCCGTAGGTTAAGGGCCGCAAGACTGCGGATTTCACCAACCAGTAGTAATGAATCACACCGCAAATTGCGCTGATATAAATCAAGCGATGGAGCATTTGCCAGCGGCGCCCGCCGAGCCGGCGAATCCATCCCGCGGTTGAGGTGAGCGCTAGCGGAATCAGAAGGACGAAGGCGGTAAAACCCACCGTAATGAATGGACGCTTGTAGACGTCCTTCCCCATCGCCGTCAAGCTGAAATTTTGGTCCGGGCCAAGGTAGACGAGAAAGTGCATGCAAGCGTAGAAAAAGGCGAAGAGGCCGAGCATGCGGCGAAAACGAATCAGATCGGGCAGCTTCAGGAGTTTGCGCAGCGGCGTGATGCAGAGAGTGAAGACAAGGAAGCGCAGAGTCCAATCGCCGGTGGTGTGCTGAAGAGTCTCAACTGGATTTGGACCGAGATTCCCCGTGAGCGCTCGCCAAACGAGGACGCCGAAAGGCACGAGACAGAGCAGAAAAAGCGCGCGCTTGGACCACTTGTTGGCGAAGATCGAGGGCACGCTTTGGACCAGCCTCAGTAGTATTTCTTCAGGTCCATGCCGGTGTAGAGGCTGGCAACTTGATCCTGATAACCGTTGAACATGAGCGTCTTGCGGCGAAAAATGTCGCCGAGGCGGCGTTCCGTGGCCTGCGACCAGCGCGGGTGATCGACGTTGGGATTCACGTTGGAATAGAAGCCGTACTCATGAGCGTTGGCGAGATTCCAGGTGGTCGGTGGTTCTTTCGAGACAAACTTAATTTTGACGATGGATTTGATGCCCTTGAAGCCGTACTTCCAGGGGATGACCATGCGAACGGGCGCGCCGTCCTGATTCGGGAGCGATTCGCCGTACATGCCGACGCAGAGAAGCGTCAACGGGTTCATGGCTTCATCCAGACGCAGGCCTTCCACATAAGGAAATTCGATGCCCGCCAATTCCTGCTTCGCCATCGGCATTTGGCCCAAATCCCAATATGATTCAAAGGCCACGAATTTCGCCTTGGGAGTCGGCTCGACCAGCTTCGCGATGGTGCTGAAGGGGAAACCGATCCAGGGAACGACGATCGACCAGCCTTCCACGCAGCGATGCCGGTAAATGCGCTCTTCCAGCGGAACAAGCTTCAGGATTTCGTCCATGCTGAACTTGCGCTTGGTTTTGACTTCGCCTTCGACGGAAACAGTCCACGGAGAAGTGCGAAATTTCTGGGCATTCTTCGCGGGATCGCCCTTGTCGACGCCAAATTCGTAGAAGTTGTTGTAGTGCGTAACGGCTTCGAAGGGAGTGAGCTTTTCGGTGGTGCTGAAGGGGCTCTTCACCAAACTGGGGAAGTTTGCGCCGGCAAATACGTTGCGCGATGGAGAGACAAGATTGAAAAGATTTCTTCCCGCGAGAGCGGCGGCGCCGGCGATGCCCATGGCCCTGAGGAATTTACGCCGGTTGAAATAGAGCTCTTTGGGCGTGACGTCGGCATAGGTTAGTTCGGGCTTTCTTTGAAGCAACATTTCGTCTTCCTAAAGAGCGTCGCGAGAGCTCACTTATATAGTACGCACGTCTGTTTAGATTGGATGCATAAAATCTATTTGAGGATTCCAAATTGCGTTCGCAGATTCTTGACGGAATTAACGATGGCCGTGCAGATGTTCGAGAACGGCTTGGGCCGCGAGAACACCGTGGTATTGCGCTTCTTCAAAGATGGAAATGCTGCTGAGATCGGAGTTGGCGAAAAGAAGGCGTGAATCGCGGCGCGCGCGCGCAAGGCGAAGGCGCTCCTCGGAAAACACCGAGCCGACGGCGGGGCGAATCATCGCATGTCCCATGCGCATCACGTCGATGCGCGAGACGCACTGGCGGATGTCGGAGTGGACGCGCTCGAGGTCGTGGAGAATCGCCTCTTTCCAATAGTTCCAGTCTTTCTCAAGAAGGAGCTGGCGATTTTGCGCGGGAGAGCCGTCGACGAGAGACCAATAAAACGTCCAGACCGTGCGGTCAATGTGCGTGCGCAGACTTTGGTGGGTGTCGTCGACGTAACCTAGCGTCGGCGAATCGAGAAAAACGGTGTCCCACGTGGGTTCGGCGCCGCGGGAGTCGGGGATGCGCTCGAGCGTCAAGTTGGCAGTGACCCAAGGTGAATAGACGAAATCGTGGAGAGGCGCAAAACCGTCGAGCAAATAAGGGGCGAGAAAAGTGGGCGCGGCGAAGATGACAAATTCAGATTGAAATTCGGTGTCACCTGAAAAGACACTGAAACCTTGTTTCGTTTCCGCGATGTGATGCACCATTTCATTGGTGCGAACATTTTCGCCGACGCGTTCGAGAAGCCTGCGTGTGATCCAGCCGTTTCCTTCGGGCCAGGTAAACGGGCCCTTTTCTTCCACCTCGCGCGAACAAAAATAGTGAAGACCGGCCCATGCGGAGGTGTCTTTGGCGAGCGCGCCATAATCGTCGCGGCAGGCGTAGTCCATGTACCAGTTCACGAGACGCGAATCGCAGCCCTGCTGCCGGAGCCAGTCGGAAAAGGAGAGGCGATCTAATTCCTGGAACTTGGAAGTACGGCCGAGTTCGAGAGGAATCGTGAACTCACCCGTCGCGCGGAATTTTGCAAAGAGATCCTCGAGATGCTGGAACTCGTCCCGGCCTTTTTGTGTGAGGCCGACGGCGGGCTCGATGCCATCCTGCCAGCGGCCATAAAGAAAAAGGCGCTCCTGTGGCGCGAAGCAAAGGTAGCGCTCTTCCCACTGGCCATTCTTCAAAACACCGAGATCTTCGAAAAGCTCGCGCACATATTCGGCTTTCGGCCCAGGCACGGGGACGTAGTGGGCGGCCCAGGGATAAGCGGTGATTTCGTTCTCGCCCCAGCGGGCGTTTCCACCCGCTTGCGGGTTCATTTCCAGGACGACGAAATCGGTGAAACCACGCTTGCGCAAGCGCCACGCAGCACTGAGGCCGGCGATTCCGCCGCCAACAATGACCACAGGGACTTTTTCGGCGCGCTTGACGGGAGGGAAAGAGGCGCGATCGCGCAACATGTGGCCCATTTGGAAGGAATCGTTGACGAACGAGCCCGCGATGGGACGGTCCGTCTTGAGCGAGAGTCCGACGAGGGCCGCACTGCCAACACCAAGAAATTTTCGTCGTCCAACCTTCAATGACTGATGTCCTTCCAGTCGTTGTCATAGGCGCGAACGAGCACCTGATCGTTCAGATGGTTGGCAGGCATCGGGAGAGGAGACATATCTGGCGGAAATTGAAACAGCGCTGGCAATCCTTCCACACTGATGAAACGAAGCCCGCTCGGAAGCGAAGCGGGAGGCGTGTAGTTGTGGAAAGAGGCGAGGACGAATCCCCATTCGCCGAAGCTCGGAACGTAAACGTGATAAGGATACGTTTGGAGGCCCACCTGCTTGATTGTTTGCGCGATGCACCAAAAGGAATCCCGTGCAAACATCGGCGACGTGCTCTGCACGACCATCATGCCTTGAGCGCTGAGGTGGCGCGCCACGGCGCGATAAAAGGCCGTGGTGTAAAGCTTGCCGAGAGAGTAGTTCGTGGGGTCAGGAAAATCGATGACGATGAAATCAAAACTGTCGGTGTTCGAATCGACCCACGGAAAAGCATCGGCGTTGATGACGTGGACGCGGGGCGCCAACAGCGATTTGTTATTGAGCTTCGTGAGCATCGGATGCGAAGAGAAAAGCTTGGTCATCTCCGGATCGAGATCGACGAGGGTGATGCTCTCGATTTGGGGATATTTCAGAATTTCGCGCACCGCCAGGCCGTCGCCGCCGCCAAGAACGAGGACGCGGTGCGGGACTGGGACGGCAGCGAGGCCGGGATGGATGAGAGCTTCGTGGTAGCGGTATTCGTCGCGAGAGCTGAATTGCAAATGGCTGTTGAGAAAGAGCCGAATATCGTCCTTGAAGCGCGTGAGCACCAGATGCTGGTAATGCGTGTCGCGCGCAAAAATAATGTCGTCGGCGTAGATATTGTCCTCAGCCGTCGCGGTGATGTGGCGGGCTTCCACCATGCCAATCCCCAAGCCGCATAAGACGAGAACGGACACTGCGCGGAGAGCTCGCGTGTCTGAAAGCTGATTGGAAAACAAGTAGGTGCTCCAGAGCGCGACGCCTGCATTGACGAGCCCAAAAAGCATGGCCGAACGGACAAGCCCGAGTCGCGGCACGAGAAGAAGGGGGAATAGCAGAGAAGCGCCAAGCGCGCCAAGATAGTCGAACGTAAGCACGTGAGCAATCACATCGCGAAATTCGTAGCGGTCGCGCACGATGCGCATAAGCAAAGGAATTTCCAGTCCGACAAGAACGCCCATGACCACGACGATGGCGTAGAGAATCAGTTCGAATCCCTGCGTGAAGGCGAAAGCCATCATCAGCAGCGCGGAAGAAAAGCCGCCGATCACCCCGATCATCAGCTCGATCCAGACGAAGCGCTGGACGAGTCCGCGATTCAAGTAACGCGATAGCGCGCTGCCGATGCCCATCGCGAAGAGATAGGTGCCGATGATGGTCGAGAACTGGAAGACGCTATCGCCTACCAGATAACTCGCGAGCGTGCCCGCGACGAGTTCATAGATGAGGCCGCACGCCGCCACCAGCAGCACCGAAATGAAGAGCAGAATGCCCATGAGCTAATGAATCGCGGAGGCAATGATGATGCAAATGCCGATGGACATGGCCCCGACGAGAATGGCGAGCGCCATGTTGTGCTCCTGAACGATTTCCTTCCAAAGGTGATACGGCGTCAATTTGTCCATCACCAAAAACGCGATGATGAAGATGAGCATGCCGAGAAAGGCGAACGCCAGTGCTGCGATGATATTGCCGAGCGGAACGAGGTTCATCTTATTTACCTCCGGTGTAATGGTGATAGAAACCGTAAACGGAACGATAGGAACCTGGATTATCACGAATGGACTTGGGAATATTTTTTAATTGGCTGATCCTGTCAAGACTCCAGCCGCTGTACTGGGCAAAGCATGTGCCCCCGAGCACCAGCAATCCGTAAGCGAGATATAGTTTTCTGAACATGAGCTACTCCGTATTTCCGAGGTGAATCGGCGGATGATCGCTTTCGGCCCAGCGCATGCGCTCGAAATTGATGGAGCGCCACGTGATGGCGATAGCGGGTATCAACAACGCCAGAAAAGCGACGCCGAATAATCCAGGGACAGTGACGTCTCGCCTCACTTGCACCGTATAGACAAGGGGAGGATGCCTAGGATCGACTTCTGGCTCGATGCGCAAATAATAATGGCCTGCGGGAACACTGGGGATAACGACAGTGTCCTTCTGAGCGCCCTCGGTCCATGAGCCATCGCTATCGTAGCCATGGTAATAGCTGACTTCGCGGCCGAAATCCCATGCGCGGCCGGAGTCCTGATCGATCAGCGCGTAATTCAGATAAATCCAAGAGTTGTCGACGTTGGCGGACGTTGTGACTTGCACGTTCGAAGTGCGGCCCTCCAGGTTGAAAACGTCGGTGACAAAAGAAGCTTCGCCTTTCGGCTCGCCTGGATTCAGGCGATAGCTGGAATCGAAAACCGTGGTCTTGGAGGAGGCAAGATCGAATCCGGCCAATAACACGAGCAAAAGAATGGCAAACGCAAGGAACGTGCTCCAAACACCTTTGACATTTTGGTTGACCGGCGACGGCTGATTCTCATAAACGCCGATCGCTTCCGGCGCATGCCCGGGCAGATTGAAAGCCTTCCAAATATCGGCCCCATACATATATTCGCCGAGGGACCATGTCACTTCGTTGGCGATTTTTTCCGAGGACAAGACACGCGGCGGCTTGACGTAATCAGTTACGGTCGCATGTTCGCCGACGCGCACTTGCCACGGAAATTCGCCGAGCACATAGTTCGTATTCGCGTCTGAAGTTTGAAAGTGCTTGTAAATTTCGCCAAGATAATTGACGGAAGCGAACTGCACGACGGGCAGTTCCTTGCAAACGCTGATGTCATTCCAATGGCCCTGGTATTCGGTGAGATAGCGCGTGGGCTTGTACGGATTAAACAGAACGTACTCGTGCCAGTCGTAGCGAGTGCCCTCGACCGTGATGCTCCGCCGCTGAAATCCGATGACCTCGTAATCCATGCCGCGAATTTTGCCGCGCGTGCCCAAAGGAATCATCGGCGGAACCTCTCCCGTGATGACCTGAAATTTTTGCAGGATCTGCAGATTCGGATCTTTGGCGTCCAGAATGGAATGGCAGCTCGCGCAAACCACGGTCTCCGCGTTCCCTAGCGAACGAAGCACGATCGCCGCGCCGCATTGCGGACAATTCAATGCCTTCACTTGCGGCTTCGGCGGATTCGAAAGTGGCGGAGTGCCCGTGCTCATCACCAGCCCTCGAAACTACGCAGATTTTTGAGTTTGAGATCGTCGAACTCCACAAATTCGCCAAGATAAAGCGCCGGGTCCTCATCGCTGTAGTCCAAAGTGGCGAACTTTCCCGTCTCGCTGCGCAGGTCCGCAAACGTGACGTCCGTCTTGTCCCAATATTGAAACGGCAACTCGCCCTCGACTCCCCGGTAATGCGCGGGCGTAATCACCGTCAACGTGTAACTCTGCTTGTTCCAGTTGTATTGCTGCCCAACCTGAATCTGCTTCGCGCCCGGCAATCCTGTCGTGTTCGTGGCAAAAGAAATCGCGTACTCATTCTGCGCGTCCGAAAGCCACGCGCTCGTGCCGTCGTTCATCGTGATGTGCCATTCGTTCCAGCCGCCTTGATCGTACTCATACAGAATGCGTCCAATCACCACGAACGCTTTATTGCCATATATACCTTCTGTATTGAGCTGAATCGGCGAACTATCCGGCGGAAGATCGGCCACCTGCCCGACTTTCTTCAGATCGACGTCCGTGCGCACGAGAATGCTTTTGCAGTAAGGGCAAACTGTCTGCACGCTGCTAGACCATTTGAAGACAATTTTCGCGCCGCAGTTCGGGCAATTCGAGACGGGCTGAGTCATCGTCCGTTGCTCACCTGTTGCACAAAAATTTCATCGCTCCGAACTCTAATCGCCGCCTAATCGCTCGCCGCTTGATGACGCGCCTCTTCATACGGCCGCGCCAGTCGCCTCACCGATACCGACCTCGCATGAAAAAGCTGCTGCAGCGCTGCTTCAAAATTCCATTCCGCGCGCGGCACGCAGCAAAATAGATTCAAGCAAATCGAATTGTGCTCTGGAAAAGTATGGCAAGCGATGTGCGATTCGGCGAGCAGGCACAATCCCGTGATACCGCCCGTCCCGGGAAACTGGTGCCATTGCGTTTCGCCCACGGGCCTCAGCTTCATCCCGCGAATCATTCCGTGGAATAGTGTTTCCACCGCGCGTAGGTCGCGCAGCGATTCCGACGAGCAACCGAACGCCTCGACGACCCATTCGATTCCGCTCATGCACGCCTCAACGCTACGCCTGGGGCTTTCCGCACTCTGGGCAGAATTTGCTGCTGCGCGGAATCGGCTTGCCGCACTCGCTGCAGAATTTCGTGGTTGCCGAGGCCGCAGCGCCCGCGGCGGCAGGCGCCACGCCACCGCCGGCCGGACCGGCAGGTGTCGATTGCTTCACGGCGTCCATCATCGCCTGGCCCATGGCCATGCCGGCGCCAAGTCCCGCGCCAATTCCAACTCCACCGCTGCCTTCGTTCGCGGCGGCCACCGGAATCGCCTGTGCCACCTGGTACTGCGTGAACTTGCCCATGTCGCCGAGCACGTTCATGCTGATGCGCTGGTCGAGCGCTTTCTGCAGCTCGTCGGGTAGCGAAATGTTTTCGACAACGAAACTATCAAGCGTCAGTCCATAGTCGCTGAACGCAGGCTTGAGTTGCTCGCTGATTTTTTCGGCAACAGCGCCCTGGCTAGCCGCCATATCGAGAAACGGCACCTGGCTCTGCGCAAACGCATCCGTCATTTTCGCAATGATCGTATTGCGCAACTGCCCTTCAAGGTCAGCCACTTGGTAAACGTCGCGTGTGCCGCTGATTTTCGAGTAGAACGTCTTCGCATCGGTGATGTGATACGAATAAATGCCGAAGCCCCGCAAGCGAATTGCGCCGAACTCCTTGTCTCGAATCGTAATGGGGTTTTGCGTGCCCCAGTGCTGGTCCGTCTGAATGCGCGAAGAAAAAAAGTACACATCCGATTTGAACGGCGACTGAAATTTCTTATCCCAGTTCTTCAGATACGTCAGAATAGGCAGCGTATTCGTATTCAGCGTATAAAGCCCCGGCCCAAACGCGTCCGCCACTTTCCCTTCGTTCACGAAAACCGCCAGCTGCGAATCGCGCACCGTGAGCTTCCCGCCATTCTGTATTTCGCGGTCCTGCATCGGATAGCGGTAGGCCAGAATGCCGTCTTCCGGCTCCGTCCAATCGATGACATCAATCCACTGTTTGGAAATAAAATCGCGAAGACTCATGAAGGTCCTCCGCTCCGAGGGTGGCCGAGTCATCGCTCCGCCACAAGATAGACGCGATGCTACGGTGCGGCCACGGGCATGTCAATGCCCTTTGAAAAACGGCAACTGTGAATTATTGCGAATCGTTATTCAGGTGGCCGAGCGAAACCGTGCGGCTCACTCTCTTGTGCGCAGTAGAGCTGCGATGACTCTAGGATTGCGACGACCGTGCAGTATCGCCAAAACGAGCAAGGGCTTTTCATCAGATGCGTAGCCAATAAGGAAATCTCGTACGGAATGAAATCACAACGGCCGCGAAGTCAGATCGGAACGGCTGTGACCCACCCGAGGGAAGGGAACGAGCGCTTGAATCGCTGCATAGATTTCTTCAAGAACGCGGTCAGCAGCGCCGGGATTGTCAGCGGCGATGAATTCCCAAATTTCGTCCAGGTCTGTGAGTGCTTCAGGATGGAGAACAAATCCGCTCATGCACCGCGGCGGTCCTTGCTCTTTTGGCGTAGCTGGGCAAAAGCGGCTTCGCCATCGATAGGCTGCACGCGTCCGCTTTTGATCTCGTCATAACGGCCATCCAGCATGTCGCGCACTTGGCTTAACTCCGCCAAATATCCGGTCATCGCGTCCTCGACAAGGTCGTCGGGAGCGCGGCCCGTGGTGGCAGCAAGCTTCTGAAGACGGGATTCTGTTTCGGGCTTGAGGTGCACCACCATAAGAGCCAGTTTAGAGATAGGCCGTGAAGCTGTCAAAGCGGTTTGCAGACCCCGGGCACACACGAGACGTTTCCTGATACCTTTGCTTTCGAGTCCAGACTCTGGCTGATTGGATGACGTTGTCGGCTCCTTCGACCGAGTAAACTTGGTAGCTGTTCGACGACCAAGGCTCGGAAAAAGGAGCCGAGCGATGTTGATTATAGGATGTGATTTCCATACACGCTATCAGCAGATTGCCATGGCCAGAGAAGAAACCGCAGAGATGCTTGTTGAACGCCGCTTGGACCACGAAAGCAGCGAAGCTCAGGCGTTCTACCGGAGTTTGCAAGGTTCGTCAGAACCGGTGCGCGTGGGCATCGAAGCGACAGGTCCCCTTCACTGGTTCGAGCGTTTGCTCACCGAGCTCGGCCACGAACTGTGGATCGGAGACTCCGCAAAGATTCGCGCCAGTGAAGTGCGCAAGCAGAAGACCGCTGAGCGCGACGCCCGGCTCATTCTCGGAAAATGGGGAAAATGGGGACGAAAATGGGGACAGACGGGACGCTTACCTGACCTAAGATCACTTTCTTTCTAGGAGCGACTGGAACCCTCTCCCTGTCCCCGAACTACACAGTCCTTGTGCCCTTTCCCCTCAGTGGGACGAAGTCGATCCTAATCCTCCTGTTGAGCGCGCGCGCCAGTCTTGCGAGCGTGCCGAGCGTCACATTCTTCGGCGAAGTTTCAATCAGCGATATTTTTGACGCATTCATCCCAGCCCGTGCGGCAAGCTGCGTCTGGTTCAGGTTTTGCTCTTCCCGCAGCCGCGCAATCTGGATGCCTACATCAAGATGCGCGAGTTCCCTTTCCACCAGCTTCCGCATCTCTGGGTCCTGCATCTGCCGTTTAAAATAACGATCCAAACGTGTAGCCATTGCCGCCCCCTTCAGCCCATGCCGGGCTTCTTCGATTTCTCTACTTTCTTGCGCATCCTCATAGAAGTCCACCGTCCATGCCATGCCTTATACGATATGCTCTATAAGTCATAATATCAAGCGCAAGGCCACCTGCGCGCTGTGCGAGATTGGAACCGTAAGACCAACTAATTGATAGGGAATAAGGATCGGGCAGGGCACAATCAGCTAGAATATCGAGAATGGAGGCTCGCGATGGCACACCGTTACACTGTGATTTTCGAGAAAGAGGAGGAAGGCGGCTATCACGTTTTTTGTCCGACCTTGCCGGGATGCCATACCCAGAGCGAGACCATCGAAGAAGGCGTCGAGAACATTCGCGAAGCCATCGGTCTGTATATCGAGAGTATGGTGGAAGACGGCTTGCCCATTCCTACGGAAGATATCCTAATCAAGCCGATTGAGATTCCGGTGTGACGCCCAAACTGCCCGCGACTTCAGCAAAGGACTTGGTACGCGCGGCCGAGCGGTTGGGATTCGTGTTTCGACGCCAAAGTGGCAGTCACGCCGTCTATGTCCGCGCGAGCGACCAGTCCCGGGTGGTGATACCCATGCACAGGGGAGAATTGAAGCGGAAAACGTTGCGGGGAATCATCCAAGACTTGAAAATCACCGTCGAGGAATTTGCAAACCTTGTATAACCGATTGCCTGCATCACGTCGTCCGATAGCTGGTGCGAACTCGCTTGGTCATCTTGCGGTTCTATCTTCGTACCTCCGCATTTCCCCACTTTTGCCGTAGACTTCCAAGCAGCAATCGATCCATCTCGCAAATGCCAGCTTCGTGGAGCCGTAACGTTTGTCCTCTTCGCCACAACCGTCTTCGCGCAAAGCAGAGCGCCTTCTTCTGGCGCTTTTCGTGCTTTCTCTCCCCATGCTCAATCCCTGGGTGCGCGGAGATGGCGTCGGCTATTACGCTTACGCGCGCGCTCCCCTCATCCAGCACAATCTCGATTTCACGCCCGATTATCAGCACGCCAACGAAAGCTTCCGCGAAAATCGTCTCGACCAAAACGGCCAGCCCGTCCCCGAATTCCGCACGCGCACCGGCCACCTCGATAACCACTTCACCGTCGGCCCCGCCATCCTCTGGTCGCCCTTCCTTCTTGTCGCCCACGCCGGCGTTCTTCTCGCCCGCTCCCTCGGCTCCATAATTCCCGCGGACGGTTTCTCTTCGCCCTATCGCATCGCCATGGCGCTCGCGACCGCGCTCTACGGCTTCCTCGGCCTCCTGATTTCGTTCCGCCTCGCGCGCAAATACGTCGACGAACGCTGGGCTCTGCTCGCCACTCTCGCCATTTGGTGGGCCAGTTCGCTCCCCGTTTATATGTATTTCAATCCGTCCTGGTCTCACGCCCTGTCCGCTTTTGTCGTCGCACTTTTCCTATGGTATTGGGACCGCACGCGCGGCTCGCGCACCCTCCTCCAGTGGATCGTACTCGGCGCCATCGGCGGTTTGATGCTCGACGTCTACTACGCCAACGCGATGCTATTCGTTATCCTGCCGTTCGAAGCGCTCCGCGAATACGCGGTGGCGTTTCGCGGCTCGTCGGCCGGCCCAGCGCACGTTTCGCAGCCTACACCAGCGGACGCGCCAGCCAACGTAGATCCACCGTCCCTGCCAAAGACTCTAGATGCCCCGGACACGCCGAAACTCTCACAACTTCTGGCGCGGCATCTCGCGTTCGCAGCTGCTCTTTTGATCTGTCTGGTGCCCACCTTTATCGCCCACCGCGTCGTTTTTGGCGGCGCCTTCGAAACGGGCTACGTGCACATCAGCGAGTGGTATTGGAAATCGCCGTACCTTTTTTCCGTTCTCTTTTCTTCCGATCACGGCCTGCTCTCTTGGACGCCCATCGTTTTGTTCGCCCTGATTGGCCTGGTTGCGTTCTGGCGCAGCGTGCCCCGGGTGGGCGCCCTGTTCCTAGCGGTCGCGCTCGCTTTTTATTATTTCATGGCGTCCTATCCAGACTGGGACGGCATTTCTTCCTACGGCAACCGCTTTTTTGTTTCGCTCACTCCGCTTTTCATTCTCGGGCTCGCCGTTTTTCTCGAGCGCTTCACGCGCATTTTCCGCACGCGCCGCGCCGCTCTATGGGCCGCCTCCGTCTTCCTCGCCTGCTTCGTGTTCTGGAACGCCGGCTTGATTTTCCAGTGGGGCACTCACCTAATCCCGGCCCGCGGCCCCATTTCTTTCCCGCAAATGATTCGCAACCAATTTCTCGTCGTCCCGGGCCAAATCACAACGCAATTCGAATCGTACCTTTTCCGCCGCAAAGCCTTAATGCACCAAATCGAGCAGCGCGACCTCGAACAACTAAAGACGAATTCCCCGCCATCCTGACCATTCTTTGTTCGCTCTTGCAACGCATGTGATGAAAACCGAGTCGCGCCGCACCGCGCCTCGAAACGCGCGTATTTCGCGAACGACGCCAACCTCCTGCATCTTTGTAGAAAACTCTGCAGTCCCGAGCGTCACGACCGCATCGCCTGTTCCTAGAAAATAGCGAGGCGCCGAGCATCGCGAGCGGCCTGCATCTCTGCTAATCTAATTGGGGATTCATCCAACTCTCTCGGAGTTTCACGAAGACTCGATGGCTTCGGTCACCGCACCCACTTCGCCTCTTCCACTGCAGCACGCCGCGCCCGTCACGGTGCGCATTGAGCCGCCGCGCGGCTGGCTCGATCTGCGCCTCGGCGAAGTGTGGGCCTACCGCGAGCTTCTGTATTTTTTCGTTTGGCGAGACGTAAAAGTCCGTTACAAACAAACCGCGATCGGGGTGGCGTGGGTGGTGATCCAGCCGCTGCTCACCATGGGAGTATTCACGCTATTTTTTGGGCGGCTCGCGAAGTTGCCTTCGGACGGGCTGGCTTATCCGGTGTTTTATTTTTCCGCGCTGGTGCCGTGGAGCTACTTTGCGACGGCGCTGCAATCTTGCACCGCGGTTGTGGTGGAGAATCAGCGGGTGATCACCAAAGTTTTTTTCCCGCGGCTGGTGCTCCCCATTTCGGCTGTAATTTCGGGGTTGGTGGATTTTTCCATCGGATGCGTAGTGCTCGGCGTGGTGCTGGCCTTTTATCACATCCGGCCGGGGATTTCCGCGCTGTGGCTGCCGGCGCTGTTGCTGCTGGCCGTGCTGACGGCGCTGGGGGTGGGGCTGTGGATGTCGGCGCTGAACGCGCTTTATCGCGATGTGAAATATGTAGTGCCATTTTTAGTCCAGTTTTGGATGTTTGCGTCGCCGGTGGCGTACCCCTCGTCGCTAGTGCCGGGGCGGTGGCGGTGGCTGTACGGGCTGAACCCCATGGCGGGGGTGATTGACGGGTTCCGGTGGGCGCTGACTGGGCACGGCACGGCGCCGGGTCCGCTATTGCTGGCGTCAACGGCGGCGGTTGTGCTGGTCGTCACGGGCGGGCTGTTCTTCTTCCAGAGGATGGAAGGGGCCATTGCGGATCGCGTGTAGGGGAAGTGGTGGGTGGCTCGTGACGAGTTGCGAGCGACCTCCCACGAAAAGAGCGGAGGAAAAAAACTCTGGAATGAAGGGGGTACCCCCCCTGGGGTTTTACATAAGTGTTCATTCTAAAAGAAGTTAAAGTTCTTTGTTTTGATGCAGTTTTGCAAATGTTCATTTCAAAGGAGATGCGGCTTTTGAAAAAGGAACGGGCGGTGGCAGGGGGGCGTTGAGAGTGTGGGAGCAGGCGATCTGTCTAGAACAATTAAGCACAAGACATAGTAGCATAGAGTTACTAAATTGTCAAGCAAAATCGGTTGAAGGTTGGAAGGTTGAAGGTTGGAAGGTTGAAGGTTGGAAGGTTGAAGGTTGGAAGGTTGGAAGGTTGAAGGTTGGAAGGTTGAAGGTTGGAAGGTTGGAAGG
>JBARCY010000152.1:0-2509 GCA_049794595.1 Candidatus Acidiferrum sp. | reverse complement strand
TTCGCGAATCGACTTTGCTGGCCACTCGGAACGAAATGCGCGCCGGGAAATTCGCTTTAATTAAGCCAGTGATGACGTCGACGGACGGCCGTTGCGTCGCAAGAATCAAGTGGATTCCCACGGCGCGGGCCATCTGCGCCAGTCGCGTGATGGATTCTTCTACATTATTCGTGTCCACCATCATCAAATCCGCCAGCTCGTCGATCACGATGACCAGGTAGGGAAGCGGCTTGTGCTCGCTCTCCTCGACGTTGTCGAACAGCGACAACGACTGTGCCTTCTGGAAGGTCCGATTGTACTGGTCGATGTTGCGCACACCGCGCTGTGCCAGCAATTTCAACCGCTTCTCCATCTCGCGCGTCGCGTTGCGCAGCACATTCGAAGCGATCTTCGGATCGGTCACCACCGGCGCGATTAAATGCGGAATGTTCTCGTAGAGGTTTAGCTCAAGCCGCTTCGGATCCACCAACACCAACTTCACGTCATCCGGGCTCGCCTTATACAGAATCGACATCATCAGCGAGTTGATGAACACGCTCTTTCCCGTCCCCGTCGAACCCGCAATCAGCAAGTGCGGCATCGCCGCAAGGTCGGTCACGCGAATGCGTCCATGCAAATCACGGCCCATCGCCAGCGTCAACTTGCTCGAGGAATTCGTGAACTCCTGCGCCTCGATAATCTCCCGCAGCGCGATAGTCTGCCGCGTGATGTTTGGAACCTCAATTCCAATCGTCGATTTACCCGGGATGCGCTCGATCAAAATCGATTCCGCCTGCAGCGCCAGGCACAAATCTTCCGTCAAGCCGATAATCCGGCTGTATTTGATGCCGGCCTCCGGCTTGAACTCGAACGTGGTGACGACCGGGCCGGGATTGATCTGCGTTACGCGCCCCTGCACATCGAATTCAAGGCATTTCGCTTCAATCGCCCGCGCACGTTGCTTCAACTCATCTTCATCGAGTTTCTGCCCTCGCTCGCCCTCTCTCAGCAGCGAAGGAGAAGGGAGCTTGTAGTTGGGATTGCCCTTGGCAATTTTGGGTTCGCTAGTTTTCTTCGCAATCGTCTTTTCGGGTCCGACAAACACAATCGGTTCTTTACGCCGCGCAATTGCGCTTTTTCCCGCGCGCCCCTCTTTCTCTTCCTCGAAAACGTCGCTCTCATCCGCGAGTTGAATCGACTTCGGGACTTCATTCAGTACCGCGGCATTGCCAAAAGATTGCGGTGTAACCGGCTTGCGCCCAGAAATCCGTGTTTCTTCTACGCGCCGCCGCATGCGCTCCTGTTCACGGTCTTCTCTCCAGGAATGCCAGCGCGCCGCCGCCTTTTGCAAGATTCCCAGTTTTTCGACTCTTCCAATCGGGCCGTTCGGGCCGCTCGCCCAGGCATGTGCTCCGGAAAAAGAAAACCGTGTGGTCATGAAAATGGCCACGATAAGCATTGCTGGAGCGACGAGATAGGCTCCGCGATTCAGGCCGGCCAGCAGGCCATTCGAAACCAAGCCTCCTATTAGCCCGCCGGCGGGTATCGCTCCGCGCACCGCGGGAATGAAAGAGAGCAGGGAAATGAGCGCGGGAAGAGAAAGAAGTAGCAATCCGTAGCCGACGAGCGTCGCTACCTGCGAATCGATGGCCCGGCTGCGAAACCACCTCCAGCCCAAAACGAGAATCGCCGCCGGCAGCAAGAAAGCTGCGAAGCCAAAAATTTGGAAGAGCAGGTCAGCGCCATACGCCCCAGCCGGGCCAATCCAGTTTCTTGCTGGACTGCCATCCGGCGGAGCCGCGCTCACATTGAACGCCGCATCCTTCGGGGAATAGGAAAGCAACGCCAGCGCGATCAGCACGGCCAGCGTGATACACAAAAATCCAATCAGCTCATTGAGCCGTTTATTTTCGGTCGGAGTCAGCAAACGCACAGAACTCTCCTCAGCATTTGGGGAAGGCTGAGTGGCGCGACGGGCACGTTGGCGCTAGCGCGCGCCCGCCTGGAGGAACAACAAAACCAAAATGATGATACCAAACACCACGCGGTACACAACAAATACTTTCAGTGTGCGTGTTTGCAAATAGCGCAAAAAGAAGGCGATCACAAAATAGCCGCCTACGCCCGAAACCAGAATGCTAATCAGCAGCGTGGAAAGCGGCAAATCCAGCCCGCCCGCTTTATGCAGCTTGATCAACCCGGGCAATTTTGCGGCCACCGCTCCCGCGATCAAAGGCGCCGACATCAAAAAGGAGAACCGCGTCGCAGCTTCGCGCGTAAATCCGCGGAAAAGTCCCGTGATGATCGTAATTCCAGACCGTGAGACGCCCGGCCACAAGGCAAGGGCCTGCGCCGTACCAATGACGCCGGCGTCTCCCAGATTGGATTCCTCCAGTTTTCGCATCAAGCCAGACCTCGAGTCCGCCCACCACATCAACAGTCCTATCAAAATCATCGACACAGCGATGATAAACGGCGTGCGCAGGTGCTCCTCAATTTGCTTGTCGAATAGCTTTCCCAGAATTCCGCC
>JBARCY010000151.1:0-17159 GCA_049794595.1 Candidatus Acidiferrum sp. | reverse complement strand
ATTCCTGGTTCGCTTCCAGCATCGGTTCCCGCATTCATCAACGAAAAATGATTACCGGGTGCGGCATTGCCGCCACTTCTTTTCAAGGCGACGAAATTCAGAAGCGTTCCTATCCCAACAGTTTTGGCGGCCAACATGCGCTCGAAGGTTATGAACTCGTCGAGTCGCTCGACTTGCTGAAGCACGCGACGCACGTCGGCGAGGAATCCGTCGCGCTGCACTCCACGGCGCAATGCCCAGAGAAAACGGGCACGCTGATTCTTGGCGGAAGCCAGCTCGGCCTGCAAATTCACGAATCCGTTGGCCATCCCATCGAACTCGACCGCGTCCTCGGCCAGGAAGCCAATTTTGCGGGCACCAGCTTTCTCACGCTCGATCAGCTCAACAAGCTGCGCTACGGCTCGGACATCGTAAACGTCGTCGCTGACGCCCGGCTCGAACATGGCCCTGGCCTCGGAACGTTTGCCTACGACGATGAAGGCGTTCCCGCTCAATGCACCGACATCATCAAGGACGGCCAGTTCCGCGGCTATCTCTCCAATCGCGAAACCGCCCATCTCATCGGCCTGAAGCGATCTTCCGGCACCATGCGTACGGAAAGCTGGAATCGCCTCCCGATTATCCGCATGACCAATATCAGCCTGAAACCCGGTGCCTGGGATTTCGAAAATCTAATTGCCGACACGGATGACGGAATTCTCATGGAAACAAACCGCTCGTGGTCCATCGACGATCGCCGCTATCAATTTCAGTTTTCAACAGAAGTCGGCTGGGAGATCAAGGGCGGCAAGAAAACACGCCTACTCAAAAACCCGAGCTACAGCGGAATCACCACGGAATTCTGGAATTCCTGCGACGCCATTTGCTCGCGCGAGCATTGGACGCTTTGGGGCACGCCGAATTGCGGCAAGGGCCAGCCCATGCAAACCATGGGCACCGGCCACGGCGCCGCGCCATCCCGTTTCCGCAACGTCAAAATCGGCTCGGCATTTTCAAACCAATGAGTCCGTCACTCAAATCCGCGAAATCACCGGCACGGAAGAGCGCGGCTTTTTCTCAACAACTCCTCCCCGAGCGGGAATTACGTCGCATCATCGACTCTGTTCTGCGCTTTGCGAAGTCCATGCGAGCGGACGAAACCGAAGTCCACGTCGACGAAACCGCTGAATCCCTAACGCGCTTTGCCAACAATGCCATCCACCAAAACGTCGCCGAGCGCGGCCTGAATGTTTCGATTCGCACCGTCGTTGACAGCCGCACCGCGCGCGCCACCACGAATCGCATCGACGAAGATTCTCTTCGCGCCGCGATCGATGCCTCCTTGTCCCTCGCGCACAGCCAGCCCAAAGATCCGCATCTCCTTCCGTTACCCGCTAAGCAGCGCTATCGCGATGTGAATCGCTTCATCAAAGATACCGCCGCGCTCACGCCCGAAGATCGTGCCCGCGCCGTCCGCCGCGCCTGCGATCTGGCCATCCACAACGGCCAGGTCGCCGCTGGCATTTTCGCCAGCGGCCTTCAACAATCCGCGCTCGCCAATTCGCGCGGTCTCTTCGCCACCTACCGCGAGACACACGCCGAATTTTCCATCACCATGCAGGAAAATCCCGCGGCAAGCTGGGCCAAAGCCAACGCCGCCAGCGTCCGCGCTTTCGATCCGCAAAAACTCGCCCAGCGCGCCAGCGAAAAAGCTCACATGGCCGTCGACGCACGCGAACTCCCTCCTGGCCGCTACACCGTCATTCTCGAACCCGCCGCCGTCCTCGATCTCGTCGGCTTCCTCTTTTACGATTTCGCGGCTACTGCCCTCCAAGATAAACGCTCTTGCCTGAACGACCGCATGGGCAATCAAATCTTCGGAAAGAACATCTCCATCGCCGACGACGCTTATCATCCTCTCCAGCTCGGCGCACCCTTCGATGGCGAGGGCATGCCGCGCCAGCGCGTCCTGCTAGTCGATCGCGGCGTCCCCAAAAATCTCGTCTATGCGCGAACTAGCGCCAAAGCCGCGCGCAGAAAGCCCACCGGCCATGGCTTCGCTCTTCCCAACGAATACGGCGAAGCCCCCATGAACCTGGTTTTTTCCGGCGGCGATTCCTCCCTCGAAAAAATGGTCGCCTCCACGGATCGCGGCCTCTTAGTGACCCGTCTCTGGTACATCCGCGAAGTCGACCCCTATGAAAAGGTTATGACCGGCATGACCCGCGACGGCCTTTTCCTGGTCGAAAACGGCAAACTCTCGACGGCCGTCCGCAATTTCCGCTTCAATCAGTCCATCTTGGAAGTGCTCCGCAACGTCGAACTCCTCGGCCCCGCCGTCCGGGCCACCGGCGAAGAAGCCTTCGAAATGGTAGTCCCCGCGATGAAGGTCCGCGATTTTCACTTCTCTGAAGTCACAAAGTTTTAATAATTCAGGGCTTAAAATCTCCTCCCCAACAAAACCGATTTGATAAATGCAAAATCTGCGTTGTACATCTTCGCCCTCCCAGCCTGATAAATGGATATGCACCGACGGCCCGCGCCATCCCGGAGCGATCGGCACCCCAACTGGGGCCATCCCGATCACGATGCCTGTGGCACAGGTTTTGTCTCCCGCCTCGGCAGCCCCGCTAGCCATGAAATTGTCAACATTGCGCTTACGGCCCTCGAACGCCTGACTCACCGCGGCGGCGTCGATGCCGACGGCGCCAGCGGCGATGGCGCAGGCCTCCTCACCTCTATCCCTCAGAATTTTTTTCGTGCCCGCGCGCAAGAGCACGGCATCGACCTGCCGGAAGTTTTCGGCCTGGGCTTCGCGTTTTTTCCATCCACTTCACTCGGTGAAGCCCGAGCCGCCGTCGAAGCCGCCGCCGACACAGAGCGCCTCCGCATCCTCGGCTGGCGTCGCGTGCCCACCAACACCAATTGCCTCGGCAGCCGCGCCCTCGAAACGATGCCCGAGATCTGGCAATTCTTCGTCGCCCCTTTTCACGCCTCGCGCGGCGTAGCCCGCTTCGAGTGGCGCCTCTCGCTCCTCCGCAAACGCGCCGAGTCCCTTCTCCCCGAGCGTTGCTATCTCTGTTCGCTCTCCTCGCGCACGGTAGTCTACAAAGGTCTCCTCACCCCCTGGCAATTTCCGCAATTCTACGAAGATCTGCGCGACGCAAACTTTGCCACAACTTTCGCCATCTTCCACCAGCGCTATTCCACAAACACTCAGCCTTCCTGGCATCTCGCGCAACCTTTTCGCTACTCCGCCCACAACGGCGAAATCAATACCATCGTCTCGAACCGTCGTTGGCTCCGCGCCAAACAGCGTGAACTCCGAGCGCGCTTGGCTGTCGGCTCCTGGTTCACTCCTCTGGAAGATAAAGTCAGCGACTCCGCCAGTTTCGATAACGCTTTCGAGCTAAAGCTCCTCGAAGGTCTTGGCCCCGACGAAGCCATGCTCACCATGGTTCCTCCCGCTTTCGAGAACGATCCGCTTCTCTCCCGGCACATCCGCGCCGCGCTCGCCTCACTTTCCCAGCAAAGCGAACCGTGGGATGGCCCCGCCGCTCTAATTTTTTCCGACGGCCAATTCGTAGGCGCGAAGCTCGACCGCAACGGCCTCCGCCCTCTGCGTTACACGCTCACTCATGACGGCCTCCTAATCGCCGGCTCCGAGACCGGTCTGATCGATCTCGAAGAATCCCGCATCGCCGAACGCCAGCGCCTCGGTCCCGGCGAAATGATTCTCGCCAATCCCGAAGCTGGCCTCTTTCTGCGCTGGCGCGAAATTTTGAAGCGCCTGGCCATGCATCAAGCGAAGCACGCCACTCCTCCCGTGCGCCATCTTGCTTTTTCCGCCGCCACGAATCCTCTGGTCGCTGGCGCGCCCAAGCGCATCGCGGCCGCCGCGGGTTGGACCGAAGACCAGTTCAAAACGCTTTTCTCCGCCCTGACCCACGGCAAGGAAGCCGACTGGAGCATGGGCGACGACGCTCCGCCCGCTTTCCTTTCCACTCTTCCTCGCACGCTCTGGGATTATTGCAAGCAGCGCTTCGCGCAAGTCACGAATCCGCCGATCGATCCGCTTCGCGAGACTCACGTCATGTCTCTCGACGTCCATCTCAAGGACGGCGTCCGCCTCCCCGGCCCGCTCCTCGGCGCCGGGCAGCTTGCCGAGCTTTCCGAATACTTTGCGCCAGTTCATCGCATCGAAATGACTTTCTCTTCCGCCCTGGGAGTCCTCGGCGCACGCTGCAGTTTTGCTCAGCTATCTTCTACCCCTCTGAGTAGCAGCGGACGCCCGGGCCTCCTCCTCCTTTCCGATCGCGGCATCAGCGCGGAAAACGCCGCGCTTCCGGCGCTGTTGGCCACCGCCGCTGTCTGGAAATCGATGCTTCGCGAAGGCCTCTCCGACGTGCCGCTGATCGTCGAATCCGCTCAGGTCTTCGACACGCATCACGTTGCGCTCCTCGTCGCTGCCGGCGCCAGCGTCGTCGTGCCGTATCTCGCCGACGAGTTCGCCGAATCGCTCGAGCACGGCGGCGCCGATCGCATGCGCACCGCCATCACCGCCGGCCTTCGGAAAGTCCTTGCGCGCATGGGTGTCTCGACTCTCGCGAGCTATCGCAACAGCCATCTCTTCGAGATCGTCGGCCTCTCCGAAGATCTCTGCGCTGAATATTTTGAAGACGCCGCCGATTATCCCGGCTCCAAGACTCTCGACGATCTTTTCGCCGATTATGTCCGCATGCACACGGCCGGCTTCTCCGGTGACTCCCCCGAACTCGGGGACGCTGGCCTCTACCGCTTCCGCAAAGGTGCCGAACTTCACGCTACTTCGCCCGAGGTCGTTCGCCGCATGCACGCCCATGTGCGCGCCCCCGAATCCGGCAAATTCGCTGCCTTCGAGGAATTGGCTGAACACCAGGGCACCGTTTTTCTCCGAGATTTGCTCGAAACCGTTCCAGGCACGCCCGTCCCCGTCGAAGAAGTGGAATCCGTTGGCACCATTCTTCGCCGTTTCAGCACGCAAGCGATGTCTCTCGGCTCTCTGAGTCCGGAAGCGCATCGCACGATCGCTTTGGCCATGAACATGATTGGTGGCCGCAGCAATACCGGCGAGGGCGGCGAAGATCCCGACACCTACCGCTTCGAGCCCGCCGCCGCGAACAAAATCAAGCAAGTCGCCTCGGGCCGTTTCGGCGTCACGGCGGATTATCTCGTCCATGCTGAGGAACTCGAAATCAAAATGGCCCAGGGCTCCAAGCCCGGCGAAGGCGGCCAGCTTCCAGCCCGCAAAGTCACGGAATATATCGCGCGCATCCGCCACGCGACTCCCGGCACGCCGTTGATTTCGCCGCCGCCCCATCACGACATTTACAGCATCGAGGATCTCGCCCAGCTCATTCACGACCTTCGCGCCGTCAATCCCAGCGCACGCATCGGCGTCAAGCTCGTGAGCGGCGCAGGCGTCGGAATCATCGCCGCAGGCGTCGCCAAAGCGGGCGCGGACGTCATCACTATCAGCGGCCACAACGGCGGAACGGGCTCATCGCCGCTCACGTCCATCAAGAACACTGGTTTGCCTTGGGAAATCGGTCTCCGCGAAACGCACGACACCCTGGTCCGCGCCGGCCTGCGTTCGCGCGTTGCTCTCCGCGTGGATGGCGGTCTGAAATTCTCGCGGGACATTATCGTCGCTGCTCTCTTCGGCGCCGATGAATTCGGCTTCGGCACTGCCGCGCTCCTTGCCATTGGCTGCGTCATGGCCCGCCAGTGCCATCTCAACACCTGCCCCGTCGGCATCGCCACCCAGGACGAAAAATTGCGCACCCGCTTCAATGGCAAACCGGAAATGGTCGTCGCTTACTTCACATCTCTCGCCGAGGAAGTCCGCAACCGCCTCGCGCAACTTGGCGCACGCTCTCTCAGCGATCTCACCGGCTGGTACGACCGCCTCAGCGCGCGCTCGGGCATGGATCCCCTCTTGATCGTTCCGATTTCCGAATCCGGCCGCGTCGCTCCTCAGCAGTCTCCCGCGCTGCATGCCGCCGCGCGCGAAGACGCTCTGCATTTGAGCGCCGCTTTCGAACTCCAAACGGAATCGCAGCCCATCCAAAATTCCGATCGCAGCGTTGGCGCAGGCATGAGCGGTGAATGGATGCGCCGTCGCCGCCCCGGCTTCCAGGCCGATCCGCTCACCCAAGAACTTACCAAGGAATTTCACGGCTCCGCTGGCCAAAGCTTCGGCGCGTTCCTGGCCGATGGCATCACTCTCACGCTTTCGGGCGAGGCCAATGACTACGTCGGCAAAGGCCTCTCCGGTGGAACCATCGCCATCGCTGCCAGTTCCGCCGCTTCTCGCCGCGGCGATGTCCTCGCCGGAAACACCGTCCTCTACGGCGCCACCTCCGGCCGGCTATTCATCGCAGGCCGCGCTGGCGAACGTTTTGCCGTCCGCAATAGCGGCTCTCTCGCCGTTGTCGAAGGCGTCGGCCAGCACGGCTGCGAATATATGACCGGCGGCGTCGTCCTCGTCCTCGGCCCTCTCGGCCTCAATTTCGGCTCCGGAATGACCGGTGGCCTTTCCTACGTCCTCCGCGGCGAAGCCGACGAGGTGATCCACCGGGATTTCGTCGCCCTGGCGGAAATTGACGAGCGCGAAGAAGCCTGGCTGCGCAGCATCCTCGAAGAGCACCTGCGCTTCACCGCCAGTCCGCGCGCTTCACGATTGCTTTCCCGCCGCAGCCCGCTCCCGTTCCTTCGCGTTCAGCCCTTGCACTTCCAGGGCACGCTCGAGGCCACCTGGGAACCGGTGCTAGCCCGCTTGAAGCATCGCGAAATCGTTTTCAGTTCGCCGCGGAGTGTCGCGCTTTCTCAGGCGCCTCTGCCGGCTTGAAAGGAGCATGATTCTGCGCTTATTTGGCGGTAGCATTCCGCTATAATCTTTGCCGAGCCACTCACGTATGGACTTTGATCAACTCGCTACTTTCGTTTACGTTGCCAAGCTCAAGAGCTTCTCGCGCGCTGGGCAAAAAGTTTTTCGCTCGCAATCCGCCGTCAGCGCCCAGATTCGCCAACTCGAACAAGCCTATCGCGCCAAACTCCTGGATCGCTCTGCGAAATCCGTCGAGCTCACTCCTGCTGGCGAAGTCCTCTTTGAGTATGCCGAGCGCCTTCTCCGCCTCCGCGACGAGTCCATTCAATTCGTTGCCGACCGCGGCGATGTCGTGCAAGGTCCGCTCGTTTTCGGCGCCAACGAAGCCACCTGCCTCTATCTTCTCCCGGATATCTTCGCCGAATTTCAGCGCCGCTATCCCCAGGTGCACATCAGCATCTATCGCAATTTCAGTCACAAGATTTTGCAGCGCGTCGAGGACGGCTCCGTCGACGTCGGCATCGTCACTCTTCCCATCAAATCGCCCACTCTCAAAGTGCATCACCTCTCTCGCGACCGCCTCCGCTTCATGGTCAGTAGCCGCAACCCGCTCGCCCATCGCTCTAGGATCACTCTCGAGGAAGTTGCCGCGCAGCCTCTGATTTTTCCGCGTACCGGCTACACTCGTCAGGTGCTCGATAAGCTGTTTCGCCCCTATCGTGCCCGCATCCGCGTCGCCATGGAGCTTCCCAGCATCGGCATGATTAAGCGTTTCGTCGGTGCCGACGCCGGCGTCTCCTTCATCAGCGAGAGCTTCGCCCGCGATCAAGTTAAAGCCGGCGAAGTAAAGCTCCTCAACGTTGAAGGGGTCGACCTCTGGCGCGAACTCGGCCTAGTCTACCGCCGCGACCGCAGCCTCCCTCGCGCCGCCCAAGCCCTAATCGCCGTCATCCGCGAACACAAAAAATTCCCCGATACCGCCATCAGCTCCGCAGCCTCTGACTAGACCGTCGCGGCTCGAACTCAATCCATAGGGGCACGGCACGCCGTGCCCCCTCTTGCCCGCGGGTTCAAATGTAAGTTCTCCTAACCTCATAGAAATTGCAGTCTCAATTCTCTTACCGTTCCTGGAATCGCAAAGAGCCTCCAAATTCCGCGCGACCAATGGTCGTAGTAGGGAAGTGGCAAGTCCTAGTTATCTCAAATAAGTTGACGGTGAATAATAATATGTGTAGAATGAAGTGCAATAGGGAGCCAGAATCCGACAGGAGCGTGCCTTGCGAAGTCCAAGAGAGCTAACGAGAGCTGAGATATTCGCCACCGCGAGCAGGTTCCGCTGGTTCAGGAAGATGCCCAAGTGGACTGTCATTGTCGACGACCGCGAGCTTCCTGCCCGCCCACTAGTCCTCGAAGCCGCCGGCGTGCCTCCCAACGATCCCACGAACTCCCATCAAGCCATCGCGATCCTCGAGAATCTGGGCTTCGAGACCCGCTACGCCGCCGAACCTAGAAAACCGAACCAGCCTGCACCACCCCAGGCGGCCGCTGACGCCCCAACAGATCTTCGCTCCTTCCTCGATAGGATCGCCGAAAGAGTAAAAGATGTTCCTGAAGATGAGTGGAAGCGACTCCCTGCAGACCTGTCGAAGAATGTTGACCACTATCTTTACGGGACGAAGAAGGAAGAGGAATGAAGGCGGTCTTCGCGGACACCAGCTATTGGATCGCCCTTTTGTATCCGCCAGACCACTTGCACGCGAAAGTCATTTCTATGTCGCGCGAGATCTCCACAATGCGGCTGGTGACAAGCGAAATGGTCCTGACCGAACTGTTAAACACGTTTAGTAACGGCAGCCCAAGTATGCGATCGATCGCAGTTCGTACTGTCGAAGACGCACGCAAAGGCGATTCTCTAATCGTGATTCCGCAGACCTCTGAGGAGTTCACCGGGGCGCTTGAGCGCTACAAACGGAGTGCCGATAAAAACTGGAGCCTCACCGACTGCGCCAGTTTCCAAATCATGGAAACGGAGCGCATCACCGCCGCCCTGACGCACGACCACCACTTTGTCCAGGCCGGCTTCGAAGCCCTCCTCCGGTGAGTCAATCATTTGAAGTTTAACGACTGATGCGCGTGGTCCATGCAAGCCGCTGATTTCCGATTTCTGCGATGATCGCAATTTGCATCCAATTTGTCCCTTGAACTCACGCCCGCCAGCAACTAATATGCAATGTGGGAAGAGTTTCATTCAGCGGCGGTCACTCCGCCGCTTTTCTTTTTTCAGGTGAGGTCTCCCATCACGAGCAAGTTGCCGCTCGGCCTAACCAGTGGAGAGTCGCCAATTCCGCATAATTCTGGGGCTATGCAAGTTGCGTAGAATCAATGCTTGCAAAACTGCTTCAAAACAAAAGACTTTATCTATCTTTAGAATGAATAGTTATGTAAAACCCGGGGGGAGGGGTGATTATTGTTAACTAGACCGCAAGACTATCGAGCTGTCGTTATAAGGCCCTGCCTGCGGCCTCTGACCACTCACTATCGACTACCCACTATCTCTAATGAACGTTGAAGTCCAGGCTCGCAATCGCTCTCCCGATCACATTCTCCTGGATTTGGATGAGGTCATCGTCGGCGTACGTCATGCCCAGCACCGTGAAAATCTCCGGCCCTCTCGCAATCACCGCCACCGTACCCGACCAATCGTGCCCGTCCGCTAATCCCCGGTAGTGGTATTCGACCGCTGGCAGCCCGCCCACGGTCGTTTTTCGCTGCGTGATTCTCCTGTAGTTTTCGTAGATATCGCTTAGCCGCTTTTCGACCGCGGCTGCCGCCGGCTCCAGTGGGTCTTTGGTTTTCTCCTGCCCAACGACCAGCAGGGTCGACTCGTTCTCCGTGCCCAGCGCCACGATCGCGTTCGGCAGCGCCTTCCGCGCATCTTCGATCAATTGCCAGCTAGGCGCTTTGTACATTTTGAAGCCATGCGTGTAGTTCGTGTAGAGATTTCCTTGAATATCTTCGCGCATTGCCGGAGGTTCCGGCTCTTTCGGTGCCGCGGGCTGCGCTGCCGAGACCGCCAGCGTTGAACTTGGAGATCCTGCGGGTGCCGCGATGTTTGGAGCCACCGCATTCGTCTTCGTATTCGCTGGAGCCGAGGGATTCACCGCGGCGTTCGTGATTTTTGGAGACGTTTTTTCGCGTTTTCCGGATGCCGGTTCCACGGATTTTGCGCTTGCATTCGTTGCTTCGTTCGCCCCATCGGCGGACGACGCCACAGCCTCTTCGGCTTTCGGCTGCGCCTCCGTCGCCGGTTCTTTTTTCGCCGCAGGAGTCTTCTCGGTTTTAGGCGTCGCGCTCGCCGGCGTGGACGGAACAATCGAAGCGATCTTGTCTTTCTCCACGAGCACATATCCAAAGTCCGTCTTCACTTTGAACATGTTGTCTTCGTACGCCACGATCACGCCGTAAAGCTTCTTGCCGTCTTTTAAGCGAATTTCATCCGCTCGCGCCGAAGCCGCCGCGGCGCACAAAGCCACAGCCAACGCCGCAACGCAAAGCCAGCCGCGCCTTTTGAGGAAGGCCAAAGCTGCAACACACTCAGAACGGTGCATTTCTGGGAGGATCGACCTCGTAACAGTCTGGGAGCCGCGCATTTTGGGGACAGCCATATTTTGAGTATGCGGTCGCCGCCCACGCCTAGCAACTGTCACGCACGCGGTGGTGTCCCCCGTGTTACCTCGGTCAGCAGCGCCCCGATCCGCCGCGCCAGCCGCTCCACTTCTTCAACCGACTGGCTCAACCGCTCCCGCAGCGGCTCCGGCAAGTTCGCGTGCGTCTGCTGCATCGCCAGCGCCTCCGCGATCACGCGCAGCTCCCTTTTATGCCGCGGATTTAGCCGTTCCCACAGCCGCCGTTTCGCGCTTCGGTTCTGCCCGAGCCACTCTTCGCCCGTCCCTGCCGGCCGCCCCGTCTCCGGCTCCGCTGAAGTCGTCGCCGTCATATTCGGTTTTCTTATCCGAAATAACATTCTCTACAACTCCGCGCTGTCATGATTTGAGTCGTTTCTTTCTTTTCTCTGTGGGCTCTGGGTTCTCTGAGATCTCTGTGTCAATGTTTTTTCTTCAGCGCTTCCATTTTCTCTCCATTGATCTGCCCGCCCGCTTCCACGCGCCCCGTCACGCGTATCGCCCGCGTTTCAAACACCAACCCGCCATAGCGGTCATACGCATCAGGGAACAGCACCACTTCATACAGCCCGCGCTGATCCTCCAGCGTCACAAACATCATGTTCCGGTAATTCTTCGTCCCCACGTGCCGGTAAGTCACCACCCATCCGCACAACGTCACACGCTTCCCGCGCAACCCGTCCAGCTCGTCGCTCCACACTTCGCCATTCCGCGGTAGAAAATCCAGCGGGTGCCCGCTCACGCACACCTCCAGGATCTCCCGCTCGTACCGCAGCTTCTGCTCCTGCGTGTACTCCGCCGCCGGCATCCCCGCCAGCGCCGCTCCAATCGCATCTTCGCCTTTCGCATCAGCAAACAGCATCTCCGGCGCGGTGGGTGGCACAGCCAATCCTGGCTGTGCGCCTTTGCTTTGAAGAGACTGTGTGCCTTTATTCCCAGACTGCAAAAAATTCCACCGCCACAACATTTCTGGCCGAGTCATCCCGCACGCTTCACCCGCTTGATCGCCCACCTCATCAAACGCCCCGCACTTGATCAGCGCCTCGATCTCATCCCGCTCCACAATTACACGCTGCAAAAAATTCTCCAGCGACCGGAACGCTCCGCCCTCTTCCCGCGCGCGCGCAATCGCGGTCATCGTTTCCACGCGCAGTCCTTTCACCTGCATCAACCCGATGCGCAGCGTCCGTTTTCCATCCGCAGGCAAAAGTGGGACAGACATTCTTGTCTGTCGGCTCTTTGCCTCCGCCGTGTATTCCATCCTCGAGTGGTTCACCGACGGCAGCCGCACCTCGATCCCCCAGCGCTTCGCTTCTTCCACGTACGCCGACACGTGATAAAACCCCGCCCCCGCGCTGCACATCGCCGCCAGAAACTCCGCTGGATGATGCGTCTTCAAATACGCCATGCGGTACGAAATATCCGCGTACGTCGCCGCGTGCGCCTTGCAAAATCCGAAGCCCGCGAATTTTTCCACCATCAGCCAGGTCTCTTCGCGCTGTTTGTCAGTCAGCCCCATCATTCCAGAGGCCAACTCGAACTTTTTGCGTAATCGATCGAGGTCACGCCGGCCAGAGAATTTTGCGGATGATCGCCGCATGATGTCAGCTTCAGCCAGCGACATCTCTCCGGCCACCTGTGCAATCTGCATCACCTGTTCCTGGAAAATGCACACGCCCAGCGTGCTTCCCAGAATTTCTTCGAGCGCTGGATGCGGGTATTCGATCTTTTCCTCTCCGCGCAGCCGTTTGATAAACAACTCTTTCGATCCGTATTCCGAAGCGCCTGGCCGAATCAGCGCCAACGCTTGTGCCATCTCTTCGAGTGTCCGTGCCTTCATCATGTGCAACAACCCGCGCATGGCCGGCGACTCGATCTGAAACACGCCCATCGTTCTTCCCGCGGCAATCACGTCGCACGTCGCCGGATCGTTTTCCGGTATCGCCTCAAAATCAATCTCCCGCGGCTTCGGGCACGGCGTAACTCCATCCGGCGCAACGTTGTTTTTTCCCTTTGCCTCCTTTATTTCCTCTACCTCCTCAACTTCCTTTTCGATGTTGTCCAGCGCCAGCGACATCGTCGTGAACCCGCGTTGCCCCAGCAAATCCATCTTGATCAGCCCGAGCGCTTCGATGGCGTTCATGTCGTACTGCGTCACGACAATTCCTTTCGTCGCGCGTTCCAGCGGCGTGAGCTGCGTCAACGGCCGCGCGGAAATCACCGTTCCGCACGGATGAATCCCCATGTGCCGCGGCGCATCGTCGAGACGCAACGCCACTTGCAGAATCGTTTTCCATGGCTCGTCGTCCACCGGCAAATTGCGGCACTCCGGCAAATCGCGAATGGCCTGCAAAATCTCGCGCACCGGCCGGTGCGGCAGCCGCTTCGTAAAGCGGTTCACTTCGCCTGGCGGCACGCCGAATACCTTTGCGATTTCGCGGATGGCCAGCCGCGCGTGCATGGTTACAAAACTTCCGATCATGGCCACGTGTTCTTCGCCCCAGCACTCGTACACGTAGTCGAGCAATTCATCGCGCCGCGCGCCGCAAATGTCGATGTCGATATCCGGACAATCGCCGCGCTGGTCGTTCAAAAATCGCTCGAAATAGAGTCCCCAGCGCAGCGGGCACACGCAGGAAATTCCCAGGCAATACGTCACCATCGAACTAGCCGCCGAGCCGCGCGCCACCGCTGGAATCCCGCGCCGCTTAGCTTCCTCGACGATGTCCCACACCAGCAAAAAATACGGCGCGAGATGCAGCCTTTCGATCACACCCAATTCGTGCGTCAGCCGCGAGAGAACTTCGGGACGCAGCGGGCGGTAGCGTTTCTGCGCGCCGGCAAAACACAGCTTCCACAAATAGGAAAACGCGGATTCGCCTTTCGGCACGGGAAATTCCGGAAAGATTGTTTTGTGCAGCGTGAGCTCGAGATTGCAGCGCTCCGCAATGTTCAGCGTCGCACGCAGCAATTCCGGATGATCGGGGAACAGTTTCTGCATCTCCGACGCTGGCTTGAACCACGCTTCGCCGGTCGTGATGTCCGGCGTTGCGACTGTCGTCAGCAGCCCGCCCGTGCGCACTGCATTCACCGCGCGGTGATGCAAATGCTCTTCCGGCCGCAAGAAATAAGCATTGTTCGTCGCCACCAGCGGCACGCCGAGTTCGCGGCTTAGGCGTTCCGCTTCTCGCAGCGCACGCCCGTCGCCCGGCGACAAATGCTGCACCTCGATCCACAGCCGCTCGCCAAAAATGTCTTTCAGTTGCGCCGTAGGGGCACGGCACGCCGTGCCCGTTTTGTACGCCGTGTCCATCCTGCATGCCATGCCGACCTCGCCCAGCGCGTCAATTCCCGGATGGGCACGGCGTGCCGTGCCCCTACGATCGTCTGCGTCGTGCATTCGCGCCGGCCATGGACATAACGCGATCACTCCTTTGGAATGTTTCGCCAATTCCTCCAGCGTTACCGGCCGCTCTTCACTCTTCGCGGAATGCCCGCCGTCATCGCCAAAGCCTTTGCTCTTCGCCAATTCGGTTGTGCCCGAATGCCTGAGCGTTACTAACTGGCACAAATTGCTGTACCCCTCCATGTTCGCAGCCAGCAACACCATCGCCACACTCTGCGGATTTTGAGTTTCGTTTTTCGAGTTTCGAGATAGAGAAGGCGAAGCGCAAAACTCGGCGTCAATCACCGCTCGCCATTGAACATCGAGGGTCACTCCTACAATTGGCTTGATCCCTGCCGCTTTCGCCGCTTGATAAAACGGCACCGCCGCATACAGCCCATTCGTATCCGTCAGCGCCACGGCAGGCATCTTCTGCTTGACCGCCGCCGCAATGATTTGCTCGGGGGACGCTACGCCCCGCAAAATCGAATAATGGCTGTGACAATGCAAATGTACGAACACGGAAGCCCCGATCCGAGAGGGAAGAAGCCGATGCCCGCCGTGAGGTAGGCGTTTTGTATCTTCAAATCAGGGTAGGGAACAGGAAGGGAAACTCAGCAACGTCTGGTCATTGGTTCTTTATAGGGGCACGGCATGCCGTGCCCCTACAAGCACGACGTAAAAACCGATAGCTCAGTCAGGCCATTGGGCCTGAAGGTCTTTCTTCACCGCGATAAGCACGGCGTGGAGAGGACGAGGCCGCCGGGCTTGGTGGCGTAATGTTCGCGGAGCTCGAGGCCGTTGCCGTAGAAGACGGCGTTCCAGCCGTAGCGGCCGCGGACGGAATCGAGGCCGCGATTCAGGTACCAGCGGCGGTTGGCGTCGGTGTCGAAGAGTTCGTGCTGGCGGCGGTCGGTTTCGAGATTGGTTACGTTTACGCCGACCAGGCGCACGGCTACGCGGCGCGTGAATAATTTTGCAAAAAGATCTTTGGCTTCGGCGAGGAGTTCGCGCTCGTCATTGCTTGGGCGCGTCAATCGCACCGTTTGGTGCGCTGAAAAATGGTCTACGTAGCGGATCCGCAGGCCGATCGTGCGCGCCTGGCGGCCGTATTCGCGCAGCGTCGAACCGATGCGTTCGCTCAGATATTCGATCAGGCCGCCGAGAAACTCCGTGTCGATCGTTCCGCCTTCGATGGTTGTCTCGCGCGAGACCGATTTCGGCGTCGAGGGCAGCATCACTTCGCGCCCATCGAGGCCGCGTGCTCGTTCCCAGATTTGCCTGCCAATCACTTCGCCAAACGCGGCTTCGAGAGCGGCTCGCGGCACTTGCCGCAATTCTCCGATGGTCGCGATTCCGCGCTCCGCCAGCATCCCTGCGTGAACGTGCCCAATCCCGTGCAGTTTCTCGACCGGCAGCGGCGTCAAAAAATCTTCTTCCGTTCCCGGCGCAATCATGCGGAATCCGCGCGGGCGCTCGAGCCGCGAGGCAATCGACGCAACGACTTTTGTGCGCGCTGCGCCGACGCTCACGCTCAATCCGGTTTGTTCGAGCACGTCTGACTGCACGCGCCGCAGCGCCGCTTCGTAATTTGGATACAGCCGCTCCGTGCCCGCGAAGTCCAGATAAAAATCGTCGAGCGCCGCCGTTTCGACCGCGGGCGTGTACGTTTCGAGAATGCGCCGCACGCGCTCCGCATAATCGGCGTAGTGCTCGTACTGTCCCGGCACGACCACCGCCTTGGGGCAAATTCGCAGCGCCTCGCGGAATGTCATGGCTGTTTTCACGCCGCACGCTTTTGCTTCGTAGCTCGCCGAGGCCACCACGCCGCGTCCGACCAGCACGGGCTTCCCGCGCAACTGCGGGTTCAGCACCTGCTCGACGGAGGCAAAAAACGCGTCCACATCCACATGGACGATGTTCGGAATCGCTTTGGAGCGCGGCGCGTCCGCTCCGCGGCCTTTTTCTTCGCGTGCGTCTTCGTGAAAAGGATTGAAGGGCATCGCCACTGCGGGGAATACGTTTTCGATACAGACGTCCATGACGGCTCCTATTAACCGTGACTGCACAGCGGTCGACTTAACTGTCACCGCACAACGGTGAACGCAGGGAAGCGGACCGAGTACAATCTCTTCGGGAACGAGGGATCGCTTTTTCAAGCGGACCCCTCACCCCGCTTAGGGCTCGGAATTTTCAACGGGCGGCGCCCAGTTCGTGAGAGCCATGAAAGGCAATGGAGCTGAACGCCACCCGTTTCCCGTTTCCTCTACCGCCCCGGACTATAGGCGAACAAAAAGCGAAAGTCAAGAGCTTTCCCGCGCCGGGTAGTGGGTCAGTTTCCGATTACGGCAGCGTTAATCAGGACTTGGCGAGCCTCATAATAAATTTGCAGCTAGGTCAATCGCTTAAATTTTGCTTAAACTGAGGGGCCTGCCGTCTTGCAATTGTGAGGAACCTTGACAAGCTTCACGAGCCGCCCAGTTCGGAAACATGCTGACGATTATTTCTTCATGAGTATGGCGCTGCTCATTCTTGTATTCGTTTTTATAGGCTTCGCTCGTACCTATTATCTGGCGGGCGTATTTCATGCCAAACTGCCCAGCCCGCTCGTTCACCTCCATGGGGCACTGTTTTCCTGCTGGATACTTTTGCTCATTGCCCAGATAATCCTGGCGTCAGCCGGTCGTGTGGACTGGCACATGCGGCTCGGCATTTTGGGGATGATCCTTGCCGGACTGATGGTGCTTGTCGGATTTGCAACGATAATCGGGGCAGTGCGCAGACATTCAACACCAGGAATGAGCACGGAAGCACTCTTCGCTCTCGACGTGCTTCAGCTAACGGTCTTCGCAATCCTTATTTCTGGGGCGCTCGCTCTTCGATCCGATGGCGCCACCCACAAGCGCCTGATGATCCTCGCAACGGTCGCCCTTTTGGGCCCGGCATTGAGCCGCTGGCCCTATGATTTCGTGTTTTCGAGCGATCTCGCATTTTACGGCACGCTCGACTCGTTCCTCATTTTCATGATCGCATTCGATCTCTGTTCGCGCAGAAAGGTTCATCTTGCAACGATTGCGGGATCTTCCCTAATCCTTGTTATGGACTTTGCGATGCGCCCCATGGCTCACTCCGCGCTGTGGCATCAATTCACAGCGTGGGTCCAAAGCTTTTGATCGTTGCTTCAATCGAACAAACAAACCTATATCCCGGTGAGCCTTACCGGAAACTGACCCACTACCCCGCG
>JBARCY010000150.1:0-29621 GCA_049794595.1 Candidatus Acidiferrum sp. | reverse complement strand
TGCCTGCCCTGATTTCTCACTTTTAAAAGCACACAAACAAGGCAACAGACAGGAGTGTCTGTCCTACTGGATCAGGATTTGTGCGTGCGGATGAGGGCGAGAAATTCATCGCGCGTCTGCTTATTGTGGCGGAAGCCTCCCAGCATCGCGCTGGTCACGGCCTGCCCATGCTGCTTTTCAACGCCCCGCATCTGCATGCAGAGGTGGCGCGCCTCGATAATCACGCCAACGCCTTCCGGGCTGATTTTTTCCTGAATGGCCGCGGCGATTTGGCTGGTGAGGCGTTCCTGGATTTGCAGGCGGCGAGCGAACATATTCACCAGGCGCGCGACTTTACTTAGGCCGATGACGCGCTTATTCGGAAGATACGCCACGTGGCACTTGCCGAAAAACGGCAGCAAATGGTGTTCGCAAAGGCTGAAGAATTCTATGTCCTTGACGACCACCATTTCGTCGTAGGCCACGCTGAAGGTTGCGCCGTTGAGAATATTCTCCGCGTTCTGGTGGTAGCCACTGGTCAAGAATTTCAGCGCCTTTTCGTAGCGCTCGGGAGTTTTGCGCAGGCCTTCGCGATTGGGATCCTCGCCGATCAATTTAATGATTTCGCGAACGTGATAGGCAATCCTGCGCGAGTCCAGCTCTTTTTCATCGTTCAAAACGATCTCTTCCGTCGGTTTCGTCATTGTGTTTACCTTTCGAAGCCTTCTGGATTGTCTCCAGCGTACTCGAAACTGTTGTTCGACGTCTCCTCAATGCGCACGCGTTCGAGCTTCGCTTTGGGATACGGTTTCAGGCGCCGAAAAATCTCGATGCACAGATTTTCCGTCGTGGGAACTGCCTCGCGAAACTGGGCGACATCTTCATTGAGGGACTTGTGGTCAAAAGGCTCGAGGACTTCGCGCTCGACGAAGCCGTCGAGGTCGGCGAGATTCGTGATCATGCCGGTGGCGGAATCGATTTTCCCCGACACAATGACTTCCACCAAATAGTTGTGTCCGTGCCCATATGGATTGTTGCACTTCCCATAGAGACGATAGTTCTCTTCCTCGCTGAGGCCAGTGTTGTGCAAACGGTGCGAAGCGGCGAAACGGTAGCGCCGCCCCAGTTCGACCTGCAACTCGCCGTTCTGCGCGCCGGATGCCATCAGGCTTTCGCGCCTCCCGCTCCGTTGCGATAACAATCGGCGAAGAGATCGGACGTCTCGTAAAGCCGCACGCGATGAAGTTTTCCTTGCTTGATCTTGGGATCGAGCAACTGCCAGATTACGCGGGCGATGTTTTCGCACGTCGGAATCTGACCGGCGAGTTCGGGAACTTCATAATTCAGGAAACGGTGGTCCATACGCTGCATCACTTCGCGCTCTAGGATGTCTTTTAGATCTTTCAGGTCCAGGACCATGCCAGTTACCGGATCGGGCTCTCCGGCGACGGTCACTTCCAAAGTGTAATTGTGGCCGTGGCCATGCGGGTTATTGCACTTGCCGAAGACGCGGCGGTTCTCTTCCGGCGAAAGAGCCGGATGGTTATAGAGGTGCGAGGCAGCAAACTCGATTTTGCGCGTGAGCAGGACCATGGCGTGTGGGCGTCGATTCGCTTATCGCTTCTCTAATCCGGGCGCCCCGGGAACGGTCAAGGCGACTTCCCGTCCTTTCCACTCGACTCTGCCCTTCCTGTAGCTCCGGTAGGAGGCCCAGAGCACACCCGCGTATAAGGCCACCGCGGGCACATAATAAATGATGAACTTCGAGGGGAATTGGTTACGAGTTAATTCGGTGCCGTAGAGGAATTCACGGATGAGCAGGAAACAGACGCCAATCAAAGTGAGGAATGGGATTTTAATTCCGAGGAGAATGATGACCAGCGGAATCCACGGAATGATGGACTCGAGTTCGTCAAGGAGGGCGTGCGGAGTGCCGCCAATCAGCAGGTAAAGATTTTTCTTCCAGCCTTGCCACATCGCGCGGAAGGAGCGGTACATGCGGACGCGGATGATTCCTTGCCCGGAGGCAAACCAGAGGCGAAAACCGGCGGCTTTCGCGCGCTTGGCTAGAGCGACATCCTCGAGAACATCCCCTGCGACGCTTGCGTGGCCCCCGATGGAATCGTAAGCGTCGCGCTGAATCATCAGAAACTGGCCGTTGGCGGCCGCCGCGGGGGAAGCTGGGTTATTCACCTTGTCGTAAGAAAAGTGCTTGGCGAGGCGCGTGTAGACAAACGGGATGAGCGATTTCTCGTACCAGGTTTGCACGATTTGCTCGGGTGAAAAAGAGATGAGCGCGGCGCTTTTTTCTGCAGCGATTTGCAGCGCACGGGCTGTCGCGTCCGGTTGCAACTCGGCGTCAGCGTCCGTGAAAAGCAGCCAGGGACCTTTCGCCTCATTTGCCCCGAGGAAAACTGCATTGTTCTTGCCAACCCAACCGGGCGGGACTCCCTGCGTTTCGAGAAGACGCAGGTGGGAAATCTTGAGCATCAAGCCGCGAACGATTTCCGCGGTTTTGTCCGTGGACTCGTCATTTACGACGATGATTTCCGCGATTTCGGGTTGCAGCGCAAGCGATTCGAGGCAAGCGGCGATGACCGTTTCTTCGTTTCGCGCGGGGACAATGGCGCTGATCTGTGGCAGCGGAGAGGCCGGCGGCGGGTTCGTGTTGGGAGATTCGTTGCTCACGATGATTTCAGGGGACGAGGATCGGTTTCCGATCCCATGCGGATGAGCTAGTATAGCATTCGATGAAAATCGGGCCGAAGATTCTGGCTTGGGGAGGTTTGGCGGCCTTCCTGGCAATCATCGTGGTCTTTGCGATGCCCAGCTACCGGCATGGGGAAGCAACCATTGCCGGAACGCGGGCGGAGAATTTTGCGTTGGAGCTGAACGGCAAGCCGGCGCATCTTTCGGATTTTCGGGGAAAAGTGGTCGTGCTGAATTTTTGGGCTACCTGGTGTCCGCCGTGCATCGAAGAAACTCCCGACCTGAACCGGCTGCAGAAATACATTGCATCGCGCAACGGGGTTGTTCTGGGCGTTGCGGCGGATGAGGACCCCGCCATTTACGAACAGTTTCTGCGTGAACACGGCGTGGTATTCCCAACTTACCGCGATCCGGGCACCACGAACAATCATTCGCCTATCGCTGCTACCTACGGCACGTCGATGTATCCGGAAACGTACATAATCGGCCGCGACGGCAAGATTGAACGCAAGATCATTGGGTTCCAGGAGTGGGACTCGCCGCAAATGCTAGCCTATTTTGATTCCATCCTCGGCAAAGGCTGAAACCGAACGAGTGGGACAGACATTCTTGTCGGTCTCTCCCTAGAGTGAGAGTACAAACATTGCCGCCCGTCACTGTTCACAGCGAAACCTTGCGCAGCCGCAGCGCGTTGGCAATCACCGAAACGGAGCTGAAGCTCATTGCGGCGCTTGCGAGCATGGGGCTGAGCAGCCAGCCGAAGATTGGGTAGAAAACGCCGGCGGCGACAGGAATGCCGAGCGCGTTATAGAGAAAAGCAAAAGCCAAATTTTGTTTGATGTTGCGAATCGCGGCGCGGCTGAGCTTACGCGCGCGCAAGATGCCGCGCAGATCGCCTTTCACTAACGTGATGCCGGCGTTTTCGATGGCTACATCAGTGCCCGTTCCCATGGCGATGCCGACGTGTGCGGCGGCGAGGGCGGGGGCGTCGTTGACGCCGTCGCCCGCCATGGCCACGATGCGGCCTTGGTCGCGCAGGCGTTTGATCACTTCACCTTTTTGCTGCGGCTGTACTTCGGCTTCAAATTCCGAGATTCCGAGTTCGGTGGCGACTTTCGCGGCGGTCTCGCGGCGGTCGCCTGTCAACATTACGATTCGCAGACCCTCGTCCCGCAGGGCGCGGATCGCTTGCGGCGTCGAAGCCTTGATTTTGTCGTTCAGAAAAAATGTGCCAGCAACTTTTCCGTTGACTGCCAGGTAGACGGATGTAACGGCAGCGGATGAGGGTGCGGCGGAATCCGAAGAGTTCTTTGCCGCCAGTTCGATTCCCCGCCCTTTCAAGAATGCGGCGGTGCCGGCGAGAACTTGTTTGTTCAGGACGCGGGCCTCGACGCCTCCTCCCGCCGTGGCGAGAAAATCGCTGACTGGAGCGAAGGGCAATTTCTTTTCTTCGGCGGCGCGGACGATGGCGCGCGCTAAAGGATGCTCGCTCGATCGCTCGATGCTCGCGGCCAGTGAGAGCAGCGCGTCTTTTGTAAAGCCCGATGCCTCGAAAAGTTCCACGGCCGTAAGTTGCGGCTTGCCCTCGGTGAGAGTGCCAGTTTTGTCCACGACGAGCGTGTCGACCTTGGCGAGGGTTTCGAGGGCTTCGGCGTTTCGAACGAGCACGCCGGCATGAGCGCCGCGGCCAACCGCGACCATGATGGACATCGGCGTCGCGAGGCCTAGCGCGCAGGGGCACGCGATGATCAGCACGGCCACTCCCGCAATGAGAGCGTGTGCAAAGCGCGGTTGGGGGCCAAAGAGCGCCCAGCCTGCGAACGCCAGTACGGCGGCAGCGATGACGGCTGGCACAAAATAACCGGCGACTCTGTCCGCCAGGCGCTGCATCGGGGCGCGGCTGCGTTGCGCTTCGCTGACGAGCTTGACGATTTGGGCGAGAAAAGTCTCGTTGCCGACGTGCTGCGCTTCCATCACGAAACTTCCGCTGGTGTTCAGCGTGCCGCCGGTGACTTTGTCTCCGGCGGTTTTTTCCACCGGCATGGGCTCGCCGGTGACCATGGATTCGTCGACGGCGCTCGCGCCTTCGCGCAGCACGCCGTCGACTGGTACGCTCTCTCCTGGCCGCACGCGCAAGCGGTCGCCCACCTCTACCGTATCGAGCGCGACGTCTGTTTCTGTATCGTCCAAAGCGATGCGGCGGGCTTGTTTCGGCGCCAAATTGAGCAGAGAACGAATCGCGCTGCTCGTTTTCTGGCGCGCGCGCAACTCAAGGACCTGGCCGAGGAGAACCAAGGTTGTGATGACGGCGGCGGCTTCGTAGTAAGTGGACACGGCGCCATGCGCATCCCTGAAGGAAGCGGGAAAAATCTGCGGAAGGAGAGTCGCCACCACGCTGTCGAGATAGGCAGCGCCGGTGCCCAGAGCGATGAGTGTAAACATGTTGGGGCTGCGATTTACGATGGAAGCCCAGAAGCGCTCGAAAAATGGCAAGCCGCCCCAAATGACTACCGGAGTCGCGAGAACGAATTCGATCCAGTTGCGCTCGCTGGTCGAGAGCGGAAACCTAAGAGCATCGCCGAACATGGCCAGCAAGAGAACGGGCAACGACAGAAGCGCGCTCACCCAGAATCGGCGCAGCATCGAATCGTACTCGGGGTCGGCTTCTACTTCCGCGAACGCATCCACCGGCTCGAGTGCCATGCCGCAGATCGGACAGCTCCCCGGCCCAAGCTGAACGATTTCCGCGTGCATCGGGCAGGTATAGCGGATGTCTTCAGCTACAGCGGCAGACAAAACAGGGATGGGTGAAGAGCGCGAGGAGTGCTGGTCATGCCCGGCAGTGGGAATGGCGCCCATCCCGCCGGTGCCCGGCGCGGCCAAGAATTTCTCCGGATCCTTTTCAAACTTTTGGGCGCAACCATTCGAGCAGAAATAGTAGGTTTGATCGGCATGCGCCAGCTTGCCGGCGGGCTTTTGCGGGTCAACCATCATTCCACACACAGGGTCCTTGACGCGCGGCGCGGAAGCGAGAATTGGCAGCCCGGTTTTCGGCGGATCGGGCACGGGAATTTGTTGCGACATGGCAATATATTAGATGATTCGAGGTTACACGCGGCCACGAACTAAAATGTTGCAGAGACTGGTATAATTCCGCCATGACACTCGTGGAAATTACCTACGAACTGCAGTCCCCGCTCACTCAGGAACAAATGCGGCTTCTCGGTGAGTTTTCTAATACCTACGGGCTGCGGCGCTTTCGTTTCGATGAAAGCAAGAAACATCTGTCGTTTGAGTACGACGCCTCGCGCCTGCGGGACACGGAGATCGCCCACGTCCTCGGACGGGCTACCATCGCCGTGACGCGACGAGTCACAGAGACAGGTGCCCAGCCAGAGTTCAATAACTAAGAATGAGAGTGGTGCGGCAGCGCGGTTCTTTCTGATTTGGCAAGCATTGCTCTGGGGATTAAGCGGGAACTGTTGGACGGGCCTGTATTTAACCGTCCAGTTAAATACAGCAGCACGCTACAAAAAAAATGGGGCCCCCGCTTGGGATCGGGGGCCCCGGAGAGTGCGTTTCGTTGTCAGTGTCGTTTTCACACCGACGCGTGGGGTCATCCATCCTAGCTTCCCTCTCAGAGGCAGGTGGGAACGAATTGCGAAAAACGGTGAGCAAGCCCCTTCCCCCTCGCTCACCGCTCTCCTCAACTCGTCATGTGAAACGCACTCATGCGCCTCTCTAGTGCACGGGTAGAGCCAATGTCTCTTGCTAGGCGACTTCCTACCAAGTCATTTATTAACAAATACTTGACTTGTTAGGCGGCCTTCTCTCGTCCCTCCAAATGTGTCCTCGGATTTCAAAATGGAACCCGCCAAAACTGAATCGGGAACGAGGCCGCTTTTCAGTTGACGGGTCCGTGCGCTCGACGCAGTTCCAGGACTCCGGTAACAAATATTTCGGACTCCCCGCGCTATCGGTTTTCTGGCGCTTTGCTCGCAAGATTGCCATATGGCCAAGGTCACTTCTTGCCGACAGCGCCTGCGACGGACTATCGGACTTGGCGGAACGGCATTGCTTACCGCATTGCTGGGTGGCTCACTCATTCTGTCAGCGAATACGCCGGCGGAATTGCACGCGGCGGCGGTTGGGACATGTTATTGCCACTGCGCGGGGGCACGCGCTCGGCGTGGTTGCGTAAAGATGTGTGAATCGCCTAAGTATGCCTCGCGGCCGTGGGTCACGAAGTGCGCGAAACCGAGGCTGAAGCTGCCCATTGGAGACCAGGATGCGGGTCCGCGCTATGAACATCCGGGGCGCAACGAAAGTGCGCAGCTTCCAGCGCCTGCGGCTGGCTGGGGTATGGACTCGGGGTCATGCTGTTGATCGACGGTGGCCCGCAGAGGTTTTCCGCAGAGGGGGCCGCGGGATGCGCGGCAATCATCGGGATTATCGTCTTTAAAGGATTGAAGAAACTCAGCCACCGGCCGCGGCCTTGCCAGTTCGAGCCGCATTGTTGGTCGAAGGTATTGCCACCCGACCGGTTTTCATTTCCCTCCGGCCACACGATGACCGCGTTCTCGGTGGCGCTGGTGGTAAGTTACTTCTACCCGACGCTGGAAGCCCCACTGTTTTTCCTGGCCATCAGCATCGCGGTTTCGCGGATCGTGCTGGGAATGCATTTCCTCAGCGACGTGCTGGCGGGCATGGTTCTTGGCGTGGCGCTGGGGTGCGCATCGATTACGACCTTTGCTTCGCTTGGTTGGGTTTAGATAAGGTTAGCCGGGAGCACCGACGCACATATACGGCGGCAGTTGCGCTATCAAGCTGCGCTACGGACCTTCAAGCAGCGTTGTAGTGCTTTATGAAAACCACCGTAACGGCGACGTTCGGAAGTGTCGAGCCCCCGTGACGACGCAGAGCCTCAAGGTACTCGATCAAGGCGTGTATCCGCGAAAAACAGAGACGAAGAAGCTCAGCCAAGACCCACCAGCATGCCTTGTTGGACTCTGGGTTGAAACTCGATGTGTGAGACGCTTGGGGTGAGATCGGGGTTGCAGTTCGGGGAACGCTGGGTAAGGGAGAACGGCGAGCACGACTGAAGGGCTTGACGAGGATTCGGGCATACCTTAGGTGGCGAGCCCGTACCCTCCCGACACTGCAACCCCGGCCTAATCTACATTATTGGGTACCGTCAAATTCTGTGTATTGCTTATATTTAGGTATTAACTTGTATCGAAAATTGGAGCATACCCTGTGGCACGAGGCGGGATACGCCATGCACGAAGAGAAACGCACCGCTCTGCAGTGCGAGCTGATAAGAACGAGAACGGGAGATGTGTTGGCAGTTTACCCCGCCAGCCTCGTCCCGCAATCATCTCAACAAGGAAGGAAGAAGGGCATGAAACATATCACGATCGCGGTTATCGCAGCGCTGCTGTGGGCAAGCCATGTGTCGGCGCAGAAGCAGCCGGTAGTAACTGGTTCTGAGATACCGGACGCGGCGGCGTGGCGGATCTGGCTGAACCAGAAAAGCGAAGTGCCGGTGAATCACAGTGAGGCGTTCACGACGTACTTGGTCAGCCTCAGCTTGTCGCCAGGGGATGCAGCGGTATTGCAGACTGCGCTGGAGTCTTATGCAACGCAGGAGACGCAGTTGAGGACGGCAAGCAAAGCCAAGATCGACGCAGCGGACGAAAATTTTGACGCGGCGACAGCATCAAACCTTCAGACGGCATTTCAAACAAAACTGGCCGCGCTGGTTAGCACCACACAGACGCAGTTAGCATCGCGGCTTAGCACGAATGGCGCGGCGTTTCTCACCCAATTCATCCAGCTTGAAAAGAACCACATGACAATCTCGCCGTTGGATGTAACTTTAACTCGAACGAGGCCGATGATCTACGCCGAGCCTGTGTCGTACCACGTGCACGGCACCCCGCAAGGCACGCAAATGGGTTTCGGCTACAGCACTTACGGGAGTACATGGCTGAGCGTTGCAGGCACGAACAGCAGTGGCGAGCCTTATGGAACCTTCTACACGCAGATAGGAGCGCAAGGCACGACAAGTCCTTGCACTGGTCAATGTTTGTCGGCTTATCACTCGGTCGTAACTTCGTACAATCACGCGGGGGGCGGGGAGCAACGTTATACCGTTGCGTACCAACCCCAACACGGGAATTAATGGGAGCTACACCTACTCTTGGCCGTTCGATGCTACCGACAACTATTTCTGGGGGGATGAATTTGCTGAGGTATACATGCAATGCACGATTGCCGGGATATTTCTCAACAACAATCCAATAGGCGGCGGGGGCAGCCCGTTCCAGTCAGAGACGGCCACGACCTTTACGACTACGCCACATCAATTGCAACTCACATGCGAAATTCAGGGCGGCTGCGCCGAGCAATATGTTAGGTCAGCTGGGAATCTTCCCACATACCGTTCCACTCTGTATCCTGACTATGTGCCAACCATCATAACATTCACTGCTGGCTACGGTGTAACGGTTCTTCAGTTTTTGCAGGAGGCGCCCTGTTGGAGAACCGGCGCGGGAGACGCGTGGACTTGTCAGCAAGTGGGGGGGGTACAACAATCCGCTTTACAGCGACGTTCTACAACCTCCGGCCGGTGGAGCATTATGTACTAGCCATCATCCGTAAACTGGGCCCCAGTCAAAGGGGCGAGGGACCTGGCTAAGTCTCGGTCTCGAAATTCGATTTCTTGATTTCCGATTCGTCTGTTCGGCCAGAGAAACCCGCCCCTACTCGGTGGCTGCTGGTGTGCCAGAGCCGAAGCCATAGCCTCGTTCGACATGACGTTTTCGGCGCGCCATTCGAGAGCAACCAACGGGCCGAAGAATCTCAGTGACCTGCTTAATGCCGAGCGGACGGCAAGGTGGGCTTACTGTGTGAATTCGAATGTAGACCAAGCACTCTTTAGCCCCTCCGTTCCGCGTGCGTCGACTGCCCACACTCTCCATCGACCTGGCTGCACTCGATCAAGCTCAAACGCAAATGCAGTTTGCTTCGTGGTCCGTTGTATATACATTAAGCCCTTATCGATTGACGAGTAGGACGTTTCCGTAGCGCCGATGGGAAGAATGACGACCTGGACGACGTAGCCGGCTGCGCCCGCCACCGTGCTCCATTGAAGATCCACTTTGCTAGGAAAGTGGTCAATGCTGGGGCCGTTTTCCGGCCAGCGCAAACTCGGTGCTGGAAGACCACGAAAGACAGGATTAGCATTCATTGTTGGGTCCAAGACACCGTTCCTAGTGACGGGATCAATGTATTGTACTCCTAAAACGAGAGGAGTGTTGTCCATCACCAGGGTTCCCCTATCCCCAACGACCAGCAGGCCTGCTTTCCTCGCAATCGCAATTTGTTCTGACATCTCCTCTGCGAATCCCATTTGCTTAAGCGCCGAAGTCCAATCCCGACTGTATGCAATCCGGTCGTAGCCGACGGGAAGCCGGAAGAGAGAAGTCGTTTGCGTACCGAGCTGGATGTGTTTGTATTCGCTTGACCACTGTCCTTGAGTGTCTTGGCTTTTTATGACGAATCCTTGCAGGTTGCGGGACCTCCATTCAATGCTCGAATACACGTGGCCCCTGTAGCTGGCCGTGACAAGGACCTTCTCACAGTCTTGGCCGTCTACTGGCTCCGCTCCGACTGGTTCGCTTTTCACGTCAGCGTCTTGGAGATACGGAATGAATTGCGCATCCGTGGGAGATCCGTAAGGGTATTCAGAATACGCTTTCAGGCTGGAAATTACGGCCTGCGTTAGGCCGCTGCCAAACCGAAGGAAGATGATATTTTCGGGGCCGCGGGTTCGGTCTTCAGACTCAGTTAAGACGGAGTGGCCGTCAGAATAGATCTTGCCCGTGTGTGTTTCTCCGTTAGTCGTATAGGTTATCTCAGACGAAAAAGGCTTTAAGACCTCCTGGGCGCATAACGAAAAATCCCTGTAGAAAATCAGGCAGAGAAGAACGGGGAAACAGATCCTGGAGAGCATTCGAAGGATTCCGCCCTTTCCCTTGATCAGTCTCACCTAAGGATACACCTGCAGCCGGTTCGGCGGTAGAGTTCTTGTAGGATGTGAGTACTCGTGGAGCTAGCATTACCGTTTTGATTTCATGACTTTTACATTGAGCGCACAGCCGGGTCCGGCCGCGCCAGGTGAGATTTTTAATGCAATGCTGGACGGGCTCTTCGGCGCGACCTCGAAAATCGGCTGCAACTTAGAGCGGTTTGGGGTGTGCGGCAAACGCTTCGCGGAACGTCGCAAGATTGCTTTTATCGATGATCGCCGTGCCTGTGTCTACCCAAGAGGGCAATGGATCCGTCGGCGCGGTGCGCCAATCTTTGAACTCGTGAACGGCGTTGTGATGCAGGTCGTCGGCAAATCTTAGACCGTAATAGGCCATGAGGTAGGGCTTTTGCACGACGGTAGCGTTAATCCAGCCTTTGTCAATCGCGTCGAGCGTTTCCGGGTCGCTGTCGAAAGCGACGATGGAGATCTTGCCCGCCAGGTCCAGGCGATGAAAAGCTTCAGCAACACCGGAGCCACCAGAGGCTTCGAGACAAATCACGCCATCAATCTTTTCTTTCTTTCCCACGAGCGCAGAGATGCCATCGTTTGCGACGCGAGGATCGCCTTTGTCGTCGATGGTCTGAGAGATCTTGATGCCGGGATACTTTTTAAGGGCTTCGGTGACGCCCCGGACACGATCGTCCAAGTTGGGCTGACCGGGGACGGTGACAATGACGACTTGCCCCTGGCCTTTGAGAATGTCCGCCATGCGCTTTCCGCTTTCCTGGCCGGCGCGGAAGTTGTCGGTTCCGACGAACAAGATGCGGTGGGAATCGGGGGAGTCCGCGTCGATACAGATGACCGGGATGCCTTGAGCGACAGCGCTGTCGATCGCGGGCTTAAGAAGCTCCTGACTCATGACGGAAACAAGAATGCCGGAGGGATGGAGGGCAACAGCCTTCTGGAAAGAGTCCAGCTCGCCCTGGGGAGAGAGCGTGGTGGGGCCGTCCATTTCGGCTTTGACGCCCATGACTTGTGCCGCGTCCCGGAGGCCGGCATCTGCTTCCTGCCAGTAAGGCAAATTGATGTTCGCGGTGATCAGATAATACTGCTCGTCCTTCTGGTGGTACGGCTCCTGGCAGGCGGCCAGGGCCATAGAAAGCAGAACGGCAGAGAACGCGAAGGTTCTGGATTGGAGTTTCACGCTAGGTCTCCTTTGCGCAATGTACCGGCTCGGGATCGACGAAAAACTAGAGACCCGAAGTTCCTGGCGCAGAAGGTTACCACAAGCGCGATGGAGAGCAACTGCCGGATGCCAGAATTTGGCAGATGGATTTTTGTCGCGCGCGTCACGATTTCCGTGCCTCTCTTATCCTTTTCGCCGCTCGGCGCGGAAAGCTCGCGATAAGAAATCGATTTCTGTAGTCTTCTGTTAGAGATTCCCTGTTTTGTTTTCATGGCAGACACCTTTGACAGAGCACGGAGGCACGATCCTGGAAACACGCTTGCCGGCGATGAACATGCAAAGCGGACACATTCTGGAAATTAGCGTGGAGAGCGTCGAAGCGGCGATGGCGGCCGAGCGTGGCGGGGCGCAGCGCATCGAGTTTTGCAGCGACACGCAGGTTGGCGGCGTGACTCCGCGGCCGGAGTTGCTGCGGGCGGTGCGCGAGCGCGTGCGTTTGCCTATTTTTTCGATGGTGCGGCCGCGCGGAGGAGACTTTTTTTATCCCGATGCTGAGTTTGCGGCGATGCGGCACGACGTCGATGCCGCCAAAGAAGCCGGGATGGATGGAGTTGTTTTGGGTTTACTAAAGGCGAATGGTGAGATTGATGTTGTGCGGAGCGCGCAGCTTGTCGAACATGCGAAGCCACTCCCGGTTACCTTTCACCGGGCGTTTGACGAGTGCCCCGATTTGCACAGGTCACTAGAGGATGTCATCAAAACCGGCGCCACGCGGTTGCTCACTTCGGGCGGGAAGCGGACGGCTCCTGAGGCGCTGGGAGTGTTGGGAGAGCTGATTGGAATTGCCGGCGAGCGGCTGACTGTGATGCCAGGGAGCGGGCTGCACGCAGGAAATATTCGGGAGACGGTCGCGAAGACGGGCGCTCGCGAATACCACGCGGGGTTGAGTTCGGTGGTGGCGAGTCCAGCGGAGAACGTCGCGGCTTTTGAGGAAGAAGTGAGAAAATTTGCAGCTGCGCTACGTGGCTTTGAATAGGGTGGCCGGATAACAGCCGGCGAATGTCTTGCTGGGAGAGAAGAAAAGAAAGAGGGCACGGCGTGCCGTGCCCCTACCAGTCTAGAAAACCAAAAATTCAAGAAAAGACGCTTAGGCTTTTTGAGCTTGGCGGCGGAGGAATGTGGGGACGTCCAGGTCGTCCGCGGGGACTTCGTGATTGACGTCGCGGATGTTTTGCTGGACTTGGTGGACAACGTTGGGCAGCGTTTGCTGTTGCGGTACAGGTTCCTGGATTTCGCGGCCTGCCTTCCAGGTCTTGGGGAGGAACTGCGGCTTCTGCTGGACGGTTTTCTTGTTGGCTTCCTTAAAGCCGGCGGCGATGACCGTGATTTTCACGGCATCTTTCATGGAGTCGTCCATGACGGCGCCGAAAATAATGTTGGCGTTCTCGTGAGCGGCTTTTTGTATGACGCTGGAGGCTTCGTGGACTTCGTGGAGCGTGAGGCTGGAGCTGCCGGAAATGTTGATGAGGATACCTTGCGCGCCCTGAATGGAGTTGTCTTCGAGGAGCGGACTGGAAATGGCGCGATTGGCGGCGTCGATGGCGCGGTTTGTACCGGTGGCAATGGCAGTGCCCATGACGGCGTAGCCTTGACCATGCATGATGGCTTTCACGTCGGCGAAGTCGCGGTTGATGATTCCGGGGACGGTGATGATGTCGGAGATTCCCTGAACGGCTTGGCGAAGGATGTCATCGGCAATGCGAAAAGCGTCGAAGAAGCTGGTGCCGCGTTCGACGGTATCCATCAGGCGTTCGTTGGGAATGACGATGACCGTGTCCACGGCGCCGATTAATTCCTGCAGGGCTTGCTCGGCTTGAAGCATGCGGCGCTTGCCTTCGAACGCGAAGGGTTTGGTGACGACCGCGACGCTCAATGCGCCGAGTTCACTGGCGAGCGAAGCTACCACGGGCGCGGCGCCGCTGCCGGTGCCTCCGCCGAGGCCGGAGGTGATGAAAATCATGTCCGAGCCCTCGAGGGCTTCGATGATTTTGTCGGTATCTTCGAGGGCAGCTTTGCGGCCGATCTCGGGATTGGCGCCCGCGCCTAACCCCTTGGTGAGTTTCGCGCCGAGCTGCAATTTGACGGGAGCCTGCGAGAGCTTGAGCGCCTGCAAGTCCGTGTTCGCGGTGATGAACTCGACGCCCTCGACTTTGGCGCGGATCATGCGATTAATGGCATTGCATCCGCCCCCGCCAACGCCGATGACCTTAATTTTCGCGGGCTGCAACTCTTCGCTGAAGCTCATGCGAATTCCTGCGTCTTTCGTTGTCATACGTCCCTCAGCCTTCTCCAGATTCGCGGTGCTGCGCTCGGGCAGGCTCACGAGGCACCGGCGAACATGGACTTCAATTTGGAAACCAAAGTTCCGGCGCGCTGCGAGGCGTTGCGCCGCGTTTTTGCGCCGTACATCACCAAACCCACAACGGTTGCGTATTCCGGCTGCGCCACTTGTTCCGGAAGATCGGCCAGACCTTTTGGCTCCGCGATGCGCACGGGCAAATGGAAGGATTGCTCGGCGAGATCGAGCAAGCCGTTGAGCCTTGCGCCACCGCCGGCGAGGATGAAACCGGCGGGGATTTGACCGTCGAGCCCGGCGCGCTGGAGATCATCGCGGATGAGCGCGAGCAGTTCCGTAGAGCGGGGCTCGATGATGTCTGTGAGCATGCGGGAGAAGATGGTGCGCGGCGGACGGTCCCCGACGCTGGCGATTTCAATGGAGGCGTCCTCGTGGAGAAGCGAAGACGCAGCGCACCCATGGCGGCGCTTGATTTTTTCCGCTTCGGGTATGGGCGTGCGCAGAAGGACAGCCAGGTCATTCGTGAAGTGGTCGCCGCCGACGGGGACCGCGCTGGTATGGCGCACGACACCGCCGCCGAACACGATCAGCTCCGTGGTGCCACCGCCAATATCGAGAAGGCAGCAGCCGAGCTCGCGCTCGTCCTGGGTGAGGCAAGACTCCGCGGACGCGAGCGGCTCGAGAACGGTGTCGTTCACCAAGATTCCCGCGCGATTTGCAGCGGTGACGAGGTTTTGCGTTGCGGCGATCGATGAAGTGACGAGGTGGACGTTCGCTTCGAGACGCTGGCCGACCATGCCGACGGCGTCGCGAATGCCATCCTGCGCGTCGACCATGAATTCGTGCGGAAGAACGTGGAGCACTTCGCGGTCTTCCGGAAGCGTGATGTTGCGGGCGGCATCGATGGCGCGTCGAACATCGTCGCGCTCGATGTCGCGGGAGCGATGACCGAGGGTGACACCGCCGCGGCTGTTGACCCCTTTGACGTGGCTGCCGGCGACGCCGAGCAGCGCGGATTCGACGGGGACATTGGCGACGCTCTCGGCTTCCTCGACGGCGCGCCGAATCGAGCTTACTGTGGAATCGAGATTGACGATGAGACCTTTGCGCAGACCCTTAGATTCGGCCGCGCCCAGCGCCAGAAATCTCACCTGCTCGTCGTCCAGCTCCGCGATGAGCGCGCAGGTCTTCGTGCTGCCCACGTCCAAACCTACAATGTAACGATCTTTTTTTGCCAAGCCGCCGCCCCCGCCTTGGTTCTATTCCGTTTGCAATTTCTAATTCTTCAACTTCGCCGAACTCGTGCTGCTGTCCGAGTTCACAACCACTTGCCGAGAATACTGCAAATCGAGGGACAGTACCCGCCCCGCATTTGCTTGCCATTGCGCAAAATTATCGACGAGCATGCGGTACTTACCCGTGAAATCGTCGTTGCCGAAGTGCACGGTGACCGCTTGAGGATCGGTTGCAGAAGCCAGGCCGGTCATCACGACGCGCAAATCCTTGGGGTTCGAGAGATCGACTTCGCTGACGTGATCGGACGAGCCGGAGCGCACCAGATCCACATCGCGGAGAAATTCCTCGTAAGTCTGCATACGTTGCTCGCGCTCTTCACGTGGCATGCCGTCGGGAAGGCCTGTGACAATGGGGAACTGCAGATTTTCGCCTTCGGGGCGATCCAAAATGACACCGTGCGCGTCGATCAAGTCCAATTCAGAGCCGTCGCGCAGGAAAGCGATGGGCGTGCGTTCGGTGAGTTCGACGCGGATGCGGTTCGGGAGGATGCGTTGAATGCTGGCGGATTCGACCCACGGCAATTGTTCCAGCTCGGCGCGGCGCTCTTCGAGAGGAATGCGAAGGACGCTGCGATTGCGATCGCGGGCGAAGGGTTGAAGAACCGCTTCGCGGCTCACGATATGGTTTCCGGTGAGCTCAATTTGTTCGGGTTTGAGCAGCAGGACTTGCGGCGAATATAATAAGAAGCGGCCAGCAACAATGGCGAAGGTTATGCTCGCAGCCCCGGCAACGGTCCAGGCCAAGACGCGGCGATAAAACGGCCAGCCTCGCCCGCCAAACTTTTTGCGGCGAATTTCGAGGGGCTTCTGGCGGCGGAGGTAGCGCGGCTCTTCGTCGGCAAGCAGTTCCGGGCGGTAAGGCTCGGCGGCGGCCGCAGTCGCACCGCGCTGGATGGTTTTCACGCGTTCCAAACCACCACCTCGAATTCGAGAATCACGCCGAAGGATTTTTCCACGCGTTTGCGCACATCGGATATTAAGGCGAGCATGTCCTTCGCGGACGCTTTCCCGGCGTTTACGAAAAAATTGGCGTGGCGGTCGCTGACGCGGGCGTCGCCGACGCTTAATCCTTTGAGGCCCAGCTCATCAATCATTCGTCCGGCGGAAGCACCTGGAGGGTTCTTAAAGATGCAGCCGGCGCTCTTCTGCCCCAGCGGCTGGCTGGCCCGGCGCTTTTCATTGCAGATACGAATTCCTTTTAGAATTTCAGGGTACGGTTTGGAGGGTAATTCCAGCTTCACTGCGAGCATCATATCATCAGGCGCGAAAGAAGTGTGCCGGTATTCGAAGGAAATTTGATCGCCGCAGAGGGTCTCAAGCTTGCGGGCGGCGGCGCGGTAAAGCTTCACTTCGCGCACGTAACTGCCGATTTGCATGCCGTAAGCGCCGGCGTTCATGCGGAGGGCACCGCCGACGGTCCCGGGGACGCCGATGAGCCCTTCCATGCCGCCGAGGTGGTTTTTCGCGCAGAAAGTTACGGTGCGGCCGAGGTCGGCAGCGGCATCGACTTGGGCGAAATTGCCTTCGAGGACGATATCCGGCTTGGCAGAGACGAGTTGGAGCACCACCCAGGGGAGTTCACCGTCGCCGACGAGCAGGTTTGAGCCACCGCCAAGGAACTTGTGGGGAACGCTCTGCGCGTCGAGAAGGTTCAGGAGGGCGGGAATCGCTTCGTGTCTTTCTATGCGCAGCAAATCGGTTGTGCCGCCGATGCCGAGGGAAGTTAGCTCGGCCAAGGAAGTCCCCGGTTTTGGTTGGACACCCAATTCCGGGAGCGCTGCGAGGACTTTGGGATCTTCAATGCGCATGGTGTGCCGAGAATTCGGTTCCCAGGAGGACCATCAATTCGTTGCTGGCGCGGCTGACGTTTCCGGCGCCGATGGTCATGATGGCGTCGCCGGGGCGCGCTTCGCGCAATAAGAATTCGATGCCAACTTGCATGGAGCGGAAGTAGTGAACGTTTTTGTGGCCGGCTTCGCGAATGGCGTTGGCGAGTGCTTCGCTGGTGATGCCGGGAATCGTGGCTTCGCTCGCGGCGTAGATATCCAGAAGCACTAAGACATCGGCTTGGTTGAAAGCGCGGCAGAATTCGTCCCAGAGATGCTGCGTGCGCGTAAAGCGGTGTGGCTGGAAAAGTATCAGCAGGCGGTTGAACTTGCAGCCGCGAGCGGCCTCGAGTGTGGCGCGAATTTCGGCGGGATGATGGCCGTAATCGTCGATGACGGTAATGTCGTTCACGGCACCTTTGATGTCAAAGCGGCGACCGACACCGGCAAATTTGGCTAAACCTTCGCGGATTAGATCGCTGGGGACATTGAGATACAACGCAACGGCTGCCGCCGCGGCTGCGTTTCGAACGTTGTGCATGCCGGGCGGATGCGACAGCCTGAACAAACCCAGGTCTTCGCCCTTGAATGTGAGGCGGAACTCACTGCTAAAACCTTCCAGCTTCACATCGCCGATGACCAAATCAGCTTGGCTCGAGGTGCCATACGTGATGATTGGCCGCTTCACGTCCGGAAGAATGGCTTGCACGTTGGGTTCGTCCAAGCAAAGAATCGCGGCGCCGTAGAATGGCACGCGGTTCACGAATTGTAAGAACGCGCCCTGGATGTCTGATAAGGACGTGTACTGATCGAGATGTTCGCGATCAATGGTAGTGACGACGGCGACGACAGGCGCGAGCATCAGGAAGCTGCGGTCGCTTTCGTCGGCTTCCACAACAAAATATTCGCCTTTGCCGAGACGCGCTGTTGTACCGGCTTGATTGACGCGACCGCCGATTACAAAGGTCGGGTCCAGATGCGCCGCGGCCAGAACGGAGGCCACCATGGACGTCGTGGTCGTTTTGCCATGCGCTCCGGCTACGGCGATGCCATATTTCAGGCGCATTAGTTCAGCGAGCATTTCGGCGCGCGGGATAACAGGAATTTTTTGTTTGTGGGCTTCGACGACTTCGGGATTGTCTTGTTTGATCGCGGAAGAAATCACAACCACGTGAGCGCCCTCGACGTTGGCCGCTTTGTGACCCTCATGAATCGTCGCGCCGAGATTCTGCAGCCGCTCGGTGATGTTCGAGGGTTTGGTGTCCGAGCCCGAAACGGAATAGCCCAGAGTCAAAAGAACTTCGGCGATGCCGCTCATACCGATGCCGCCGATGCCCACCAGATGAATGCGCTGAAAATTTCGGAAAGAGACCATCATGCGTTTGCCCTCTGGACGATTCCCTGCACGTTCGCGGCCTCTTCGATCAGGTTAACGATGTCGCGCGTGGCATTGCGGCGGGCTACCGCCTTGGCTGCGTTCGACTGCTTTTCGATTTGGTCTGGCTGGTCAACCAGCGAGAAGATTTCGCTCGTGAGACGTTCCGCGGTAAGCTCTTGTTCAGGGATCAGCCGGCCCGCGCCGGCGCGTTGCATTTCCTGCGCGTTGCGCAATTGATGGCTGTCGGTGGCAGCTCCGAAAGGAATGAAGATGGCGGCGCGGCCCGCGGCTGCGATTTCCGCCGCGGTGATGGCTCCTGCTCGGCAAACGATCACATCTGCCCAGGCAAAGCGCTCCGCCATGTTGGTGAGGAAGGGCGCAACCTCCGCGTTAATTTCGCGCCGCGCGTACGCGGTGCGTACCGCATTATAATCGCGCTCGCCGGTCTGATGCACGATGGACAGATCATTTTTTCTGAGCGCAAGCCTGTCCATGGCGTCCACCAAGGCGCGGTTGATGGGCAATGCGCCCTGGCTGCCGCCAGTCACCAACAAACGAAATGGCTTTGCTGGCTTGCGAGGCGCGATCGAGAAAAACTCAGCGCGCACAGGGCAGCCCGTTACCACGGCTTTTTTTTCCCAGGCCTGGGCAGAAATTTCATAGCCGGTCGCGATTCGCTTGGAAAGTTTCGCGAGCAATCGATTGGTCAGACCGGGTTCCGCATTCGGCTCGAAAATTACATTCGGCACGCGGCTGAGCCAAGTCGCGAGCAGCATTGGTCCCGCGGCGTAACCGCCCACGCCGAAGGCCGCGACCGGCTTATGCTTGCGCAATACTCGGCGAGCGTCGAGCATCGCAGGCCCGAGCATGAGGAGATTCTTCACCAGTGTTACGCCGCCTTTGCCTTTTAAGCCGGCCACGCGCAACGTTTCGAGGGGCAACCCGGCTTGAGGCACCAGCTTCATTTCAATTCCGCGTTCCGTTCCTACCAAGACGACTTCTCTCTCTTTGCCGCGCGAGAGCCACTCTTGCGCGATGGCCAGCGCCGGGAAAACGTGTCCGCCCGTGCCGCCTCCCGCTATGAGCAATTTCATGGCTGGGGCCCGATTGCCAGCTGGTCTGCAGGGACGCGATATATCGTGTCCCCACAACTGAAATCTCGCCGCGACTTGGTGGCTTGGCTCATGCAGCCGTGGCCTGCTGACTGATATTCAGCAGGATTCCTGTCGCCAGCAACATTACCAGCAAGCTTGACCCGCCATAGCTCACGAACGGCAGCGGAATGCCTTTCGTCGGGACCATGCCCAACACCACTGCTAGATTGATGAACGCCTGGCTGAGCACCATTGCCGTGATTCCCAGCGCGAGCAGGCGGCCGAATCCGTCGGGAGCCGCGAACGCAGCGCGGAGCCCACGCCAGCCATAAACCACGAACAGCGCAATTACGAGCATTGCGCCGATGTAGCCGAGCTCTTCACAGATCACCGCGTAAATAAAATCGGTGTGCGCTTCCGGCAAATAAAAGAGTTTCTGTTTGCTCTCCATCAAGCCGACGCCGGTGAACCCGCCAGAGCCCACCGCGATGAGCGACTGCGTCAGTTGAAAGCCCGCGCCCTGCGGGTCGGATTCAGGATTAAGAAAAGCGGTGATGCGCACGGCGCGGTAGGAAACATGGAACAGAAGAAAGTAAAGCGCGGGCATAGCGGCCACTGCTCCTGCCGCGAGCCATTTCCAGGACATCCCCGCCGCAAAAAGAATCGCGGCAGCTATAATCACGATGTCCACCGCGGTTCCCAAGTCCGGCTGCATCAAAATCAGGAACACGCAAATTAGAACCGGCCCCGCCGCGGGAAGGATGGCCTGAAGAAAATCCAGTTTGCAAAACTCCATGTCCGGCTTGGTGCGACGTTTCTGATCCAGGAACCATGCGAGGTAAAGGATTACGGCCAGCTTCGCTAATTCCGAGGGCTGAATCCCCACAGGCCCGTAGCGAATCCAGCGATGCGTGGCGTGAGATTTGTCCAGAAAAAAAGTGCCGACGAGCAGCAACAGAACCACGCAGACAGTGGTATAGACGACACCAGGCTCGCGCAAGCGCCGGTAGTCTATGCGCATCAGGGCAAACATTCCCAGCAGGCCGAGGATCAGCCAGGCCGCTTGCCGCACAAGAAAATAGTAACCGTGCCCGTACTCTTTCTCGGCTGTGACCGCGGAAGCACTGAAGATCATCACCGCGCCGAACAGGCACAGCGCCACCGTCACACCAAATAGCCAACGGTCGGTCTCAAGACGTCTCGGCACGTGCGTTCACCGCTTTCCGGAACTTGCACCAGCCGCTTGTTTTTCGAGCTGTGCCACCAATTCTTTGAAGACGCGTCCGCGGTGCTCATAGTTTTGAAACTGGTCGAAACTGGCGCAGGCTGGGGCGAGCAGCACCACGTCGCCGCGTTGCGCCGCGTGTGAAGCGGTATCGACAGCGCGCTCCAGCGTTTCCGCGCGCTCCATTGCCACGCTGCCTGATACTTGCGTTTCGATTTTCTCGGCCGCCGCGCCAATCAGAAGAGCGAGAATCGCTTTTTCGCGCAGCGGCTTTTGCAGGACGGTGTAATCGCTTCCTTTATCTTTTCCGCCAAGAATCACGAGGATGCGGCCGGGAAATGCGTCGAGCGCCTTGAGCGTGGCATCCACGTTGGTCGCTTTCGAATCGTTGTAGTAGCGTACCCCGCCAATTTCGGCGACGAATTCCAGACGATGTTCTACTCCCGCGAACGACTTCACTCCTTTCGCAATCGCCGCAGCGGGTGCCCCAGTCAGCCGCGCCGCCATTGCCGCAGCCAGCACGTTCTCCACGTTGTGCGCGCCGGCGAGAGGAATGTCTCCCAGCTTGAGTAGAATTTCTTCCGTGCCGTTTTGCCGGAATACGATCTCCTCATCGCGCACATACGCGCCCTGAGCGACGCGTTGTTTCCTGCTGAACCAATAGACGCGCGGAAGCGACGGGGCGTACCGAGTGGTCGCGGCGTCATCGGCGTTCAAAATCGCCGCATCCTCGCCAGTCTGATTCTCGAAGATTCGCGCCTTCGAGGCTCCATACGCTTCGAACGTGTGATGGCGATCGAGATGATCGGGCGTCAAATTCAGGAACACGCCGATGTTTGGACGAAACCTGTCGATGAGCTCGAGTTGGAAGCTGCTGAGCTCGACGACCGTCCACGTGTCGTCGTTCATCCCGTCCACGCACCCGACGAGCGGCGTTCCGATATTCCCCGCGAGAATAGTCTGCATTCCAGCCGTCTTCAAAATATGTTCGACAAGGGATGTCGTCGTCGTCTTTCCGTTCGAACCAGTAATCCCGATGAGCCTGCCATTCATGAAGCGGTAGGCCAGCTCGATCTCGCTCCTAATCGTGATCCCCTTCGCGCGCGCGGCCTGCAAATGCGCTTCATCGGCAGGCACGCCCGGGCTTGGAATAATCAAATCTTGCTCAAGGAAGGTTCTCTCGCGGTGTCCGCCGAGTTCGAGCGTCACGCCTGCAGCCTTCAATTTCGCGATCGCTTCGCCAATTTCGCTCTCGCTGCGGGAGTCCGTGGCGGTCACTTGCGCGCCCCGGGCCGCGCAAAAAAGCGCCGTGGCCACACCTGTCCGCGCCAGACCCACAGCCAGCACGCGTTTCCCTCGCAGCTCCATTCCACCTGGCATCGTTCCTTTTCCGGCTCGCTAACGTCCGCTGCGCGTTACCTTAACTTCAGCGTCGTAAGCGCAAACAACGCGAAGACCAGCGCCGCTATCCAAAACCTCACGATCACTTTCGATTCGCTCCAACCTAACAATTCAAAATGATGGTGAATCGGCGCCATGCGAAAGATGCGCTTGCCGCGCAGTTTGAACGAGCCCACTTGCAAGATCACCGAGAGCGCCTCGATCACGAAGATCCCGCCGACGAAAAACAAGAGAATCTCCTGCTTGATGATGACGGCGACGGTGCCCAGCGTACCGCCAAGCGAGAGCGACCCCACGTCACCCATGAAAATTTCCGCGGGGTGCGCGTTGTACCACAGGAAGCCGAGCGACGCGCCCACCAGCGCTCCGCAAAATACCGTCAGCTCGCCGACGCGCGGGATGTACTGAATCTCGAGATAAGTCGCCCAGCGTGAGTTGCTGCTGACGTAAGTCAGTACGGTGAGCGCTCCCGCGGCAATCACCGTGCAGCCGATAGCGAGGCCATCGAGGCCGTCCGTCAAGTTCACCGCATTCGAGGAGCCGACGATGACGACGCAAACAAAGGCCAGAAACGGAAGAAAAGCCAGAGGCCAGAGGTGCGCCGAATTCATCAGCGAATGGATGACCAGGTCAGGATGCAAACGCTTCAAAAACGGAATCATCAGCTGCGTCGAGTACGCGTAGTGGGTGACCAGAACCAGCAGCGCAATTCCCACGACCAGGCTGACCAGCACCTGAAAATAGATTTTCTTTTTTGCGGTGAGGCCGAGGTTTCGTTGCTTCGAAACTTTCGCGTAATCGTCGATGAATCCGATGGCGGCGAACCCGATCAGCGCAAAGAGCGAAAGCAAAATAAAAGGATTCGTCAAGTCTGCCCAAAGGAGCGTGGGAACAGCGGTCGACAAAACGATCAGGACGCCGCCCATCGTCGGCGTTCCCGCTTTTTTCTGATGCCCTTGGGGGCCTTCCTCGCGAATGTACTGCCCAATCTGCAGCTCGCGCAGGCGGCGAATCAACCACGGGCCAAAGACGAGCCCAAGAAACATCGCCGTTAAACTTGCATAGACGGTGCGAACGGTAATGTAGCGAAAAACGTTCAGCGGGCTGAAGTAAGGCTGCAAAACATGATAGAGGAGGTAGTAAAGCATGTCAGTGCCGTGCCTCCTGCGGCGGAAGATCGCCAGGAGCGGCGTAACGCGTCAGCAGCGCTTCGACGATGCGTTCCATTTTCACTCCTCGCGAGCCTTTCACCAGCAACACGTCGCCGGGCCTGAGGAACTCTTCCAAAAATTTCGCCGCTTCGTCCGAAGACTTGAAAAATTTCGTCCGCGCGCGGGAGATTCCCGCCGAAACCGCGCCTTCCACGATTTGCTCCGCGTCGCCTTCGACGCCAATTACCCAATCGACTCTGCCTGTCTTGGCCGTGATAATTCCCGCTTCGCGATGCAGCGCCGGCGAAGTCGGGCCGAGCTCGCGCATTTCGCCCGCTGCCACGATCCTGCGCTTAAAATTCGGCGTGGCTGCCAGCACCGAAACCATGGCCTGCAGCGCGGCCGGGCTCGAGTTGTAACTATCGTTGATGAGCGCCGCTCCATTCGAAAACCGCAGCAATTCACCGCGCATCGCCGGCACGCGCAGCGTTCGAAAAACACTTTGCGCTTCCGCTGCTCCGATGTTCCAGACGCTTGCCGCCGCGAGCGCGGCCAGCGCGTTGTAAATCGCGTGCCTGCCCGGCACGGGGAGTTCCAGCCTCACGCGGCCCTCGGGACTCACATAATCAAACGCCGAACCCAGCGCTCCGCGGTCTTCAATCGCCGCGGCAGAGAAAAAAGACGGCGCATCGATCCCATAGGTCACCACGCGGCCCGGCGCAAACGCACCGAACGCCGCGACGCGCGGATCGTCCGCATTGAGCACCGCCGTGGATTCGTGCCCGTTCAGTCCTTCGATCAGCTCGCGCTTTGCCAACGCAATCTCATCGATCGACGAAAAAAATTCCAAATGCGCGGGCGCAACGCGCGTCACCACTCCTACATCGGGGCGGGCAATCGCCGCGAGCCGCGCCAATTCTCCGCGCCGAGACATGCCCATCTCGAGCACCGCCGCTTGGTGTGTTTCGTCCAAACGAAACAGCGTTAACGGCAGCCCGTATTCGTTATTAAAATTTCCTTCCGACTTCAAGACCCGCAGCTTCGCGCCCAGCAGTGCCGCCAGGATCTCTTTCGTAGTGGTCTTGCCCACGGAGCCTGTGACGCCGGCAATTTTCCCGCCCCACGCTTCGCGCACTGCGCGAGCGAGTTCTTTGAGCGCTTCGAAAGTGTCGCCCACGACGATGCAGCGCTCGCGGACACCATCGGGGTACCGGCTGACTTGCGGCCGCGCCACCACTGCGGCGAGCGCTCCCCGCGCCAGCGCACTCTCCACGTGATCGTGTCCATCGTGACGCGGTCCGTGGACGGCGACGAACAGTTCTCCGGCACGTACCGTGCGAGAATCAATCGAGACGCCGGCCACCCGGGCCACGGGGTCGAGTCCCGCCCCCGCCGTAGCACCCACAGCGCCAGCCACTTGTGCAATCGTCCACCGCATAAATGCCTCAGGGGGTTCGCTTTACGCAGATACCCCGCGCATCGGTTTGTTTTCACCGTATTATGAGGGCTCCTCCTTTTGCGAGTTGACTACTGGCTCGCGCGCCCTCGTCACACTTTCCAGCCAAGCTAGACAAGCGCGCTACGCGCCAAACCCCGACCCGTTTTTCGGTTTTCCGTTACCGATTTCCGCCTCCGTCTCGCTATATCCCTTTTTGCGCAAGGCTTTGCGCGCCTCGCCGCGGTCATCAAAATCCAGAGTCCGGTCGCCGAGAATTTGATAATTCTCATGGCCCTTGCCCGCGAGCAGAACGATGTCTCCCGCGCGCGCTTCGTCCATCGCCACGCCAATCGCTTTTTCGCGGTCCGGTTCGATCAAATATTTGCCAGCCGTCTTTTGAAGCCCTACGATGATGTCGCTGATGATTTTCAACGGATCTTCGTTTCGCGGATTGTCGCTCGAGAGAATCGTCAAGTCGCTTAGGCGCCCGGTGACTTCTCCCATCACGGGACGTTTCGTCCGGTCCTTTCCGCCGCCGCATCCGAAGAGCGTGATGATGCGGCCCTTGGGATTGAGTTCTCTTGCCGTTCGAATCAGGTTTTCCAGCGCGTCGTCCGTATGCGCATAATCAACCACAACGAAAAACGGCTGGCCCAAATCAATGCGCTGGAAGCGCCCGGAAACGCTTTCGAGACCGCGTATCCCAGCTTCAATAAATTCGTTTGATAACTCGAGCGCCTGTGCCCCTCCAATCGCCGCCAGGATGTTGTAAACATTGATGCGCCCGACCAGCCGCGAGACTACTTGCACTTTTCCGTTCGGCGTGTGCGCCGTGAATGCCAAACCGTTGAACGTCAGTTGGAATTTCTTGGTGGTGATCTCGGCTTCCGATTCGAGGCCGTAACTCACAGTTTTCTTGGCCAGTCCGGACAAACGCTTGCCGTACTCGTCATCCGTGTTGATTACCGCGGTGTCCGGCGCGCCAGCGCCAGTTCCCTCGAACAGCCTCTTCTTAGCCTCGAAATAATCTTCAAACGTTTTGTGATAATCCATGTGCTCGCGCGTCAAATTCGTGAACACCGCCGCAGCAAAATGGCAGCCCCACAAACGGTCCATGGCCAGCGAGTGCGAACTCGCCTCCAGCACGGCGTACTTGCCGCCCGCATCGCGAATCTCCCCAAGAAATCCTTGCAGGTCGACCGATTCCGGCGTGGTATTTGGCGCGGGATAGTCGCCGAGCGGCGTGTGATACGCGATCGTTCCGAAGAGACCGGTCTTCGCGCCCGAGGCTTTCACCATCGCATCGATCAATGCTGTCGTCGTGGTCTTGCCATTCGTGCCGGTCACGGCAACGAGCTGCAAACCCTCCGCCGGATGCCCGAAAAAGTTCGCTGCCGTAACCGCAAGCGCCTTGCGCGCTTCGCGCACTTGTATCCAAACGACGCTCGACGGAATCGATGCCGGCGCAGCGTCTTCGCTCGCAATCGCCACTGCGCCCCGCGACACCGCATCTCGAATAAACGCGTTCCCATCCGTCTTAGCGCCATGCAGCGCAAAAAAAAGCGCGCGCGGCTCTGCCTTCCGCGAGTCGCAAGTAACCCGGCGTATTTCCAACTCTCCGGCGGACGATGCCACGCTCGCTCCCGTGCCTTCGAGTAACTCGCGCAGTTTCATTCTTCGCGGTGGAACATGTGGCATCGATGAATCTTGCGGGGCTTCATCGGTGGGGTTCGTTTTCGAGTTGCGCTCTTCTTCTAGATGGCTCAATCCAGCTCTCATCCTAATTCCTGTTTCCCGACGGCGGCTTCGAATTCTTCTCGGCCGGTGTCCCGAATCGCACCGTGATTTTCGCGCCCCGTCTCACCTTCGCGCCCGCCGCTGGCGACTGATCCACTGCAAGATTGCTGCCAACCAAAACAGGATCCAGTCCCAGCTTCAGCGAGATATCCGCCACTTCGCGCATCGTCTTCCCGCTGAAGTCCGGCACTTCGACTTCGCCGCCCTGATCCACGGCCACCGTCAAAGTCGGTTCTGCAGTGTTCTTCTGCCCATGGCGATTAGTCGCTTGCGATGCCACGGGCGCCGAATCGGACTGCGCGGAAAAATCCACGGAGGAAAGATCCTCCAGCCCGCCTCGATCTTCGCTCGCCTGCTTTTTGTATTCCGCCTGAAGGAACTTTGGATTAAGCGGAACATCGCGCGGCACATCCAGATACGTCAAGACCTCTTCGGCGATGCGTTTGAACACTGGCGCGGCCACCTCCCCGCCTTCGTGCAGTCCGACGGGAGAATCCAGAGACACGAGGATGGTCACGGCGGGATTGTTGATGGGCGCAAAGCCCGTGAAGGAAGCGATGTATTGCGTCCGCGAATAACGTCCCGTCGTTGGATCGATTTTTTGCGCCGTACCCGTTTTCCCGGCCGAAGTCCACCCATCGAGGTGGGCCAAAGGTCCCGTCCCGCGCAACACCACGCCTTCCATCAAGCGGCGCATGGTAGCCGCAGTGTCGGGACGAATCACGCGCCGCGGTTCCGTCGGCGCCAACACGCCCTCGGCGGGCAGCGCTCGCCCGTCCCGTGACAACTCCTCCACAACGTGCGGTCTGTACAACAATCCGCCATTCGCGATTGCTGAAACCGCGCTGATCAATTGGATGGGCGTAACGCCAACCTCCTGTCCCATCGAGATCGAGCCAATCGAGAACGCTCCCCAGTCATTCACGGGCCGCAGGATGCCCTTGCTCTCACCAGGTAAATCGACCCCCGTCAGTCCCCCAAAACCAAACGCGCGGATGTAGTCGTAAAATCGGGGCGCTTGCAGCCGCAGCGCAATTTTGATCGCGCCCACGTCGCTTGACTCTGCCAGAATTTGCGAAACGTTCAGCAAGCCAAACCGCGCGTGGTCGTGAATTCGATGCCCCGCCACCAGCACGCTTCCATTTTCACAATCGAAAACTTCGTCGGGGCGCGTGATTCCCTCGTTAAACGCCGCCGCCAGCGTCACCAGCTTAAATGTCGAACCCGGTTCATAAAGTGCGCTCACCGCGCGATCCATGCGCGCTTCCGCAGGCGCTTCGCTGGCCTTGTTGGGATTGAACGTCGGCCAGTTCGCCAGCGCCAGAATCTCTCCGTTATCCGGATTCATGACGACAGCAGTCCCCGCAATTGCGTGGGTCTGCGCGATCGCGGCGTTCAGTTCGCGCTCCGCGACGTACTGAATTTCTTCGTCCAGTGTCAGCACGACATCCGCGCCATTGTTCAGTTTCGCCTGGCTGGCATCGAACCAGCGTTTCTTCGCGTCCTCCATCACCACGATCTTGCCGCTTTCACCACGAATCAGGCTATCCAGCTCGTATTCGATCCCCCCGAGACCCTTCTCGTCCACATCGACGAAGCCCAGCACATGCGCCGCAAGATCCCGCTTCGGGTAAAACCTTTGGTTTTCCTTCTGGAGATACACGCCTTTGAGATTCAACGCGGTAATCGCCTCCGCCTTTTCCGGCGGCAGCTTCCGCGAAATCCAAACAAACGACTTCGATGATTCGAAACGCTCCTCGAGCACCTCCTCCGGAACGTCGACCACTCCAGACAGCAGCCGCGCCGCTAAATTTTCGTCGGCAATCTCCGCGGGCACCGCAAATGCCGAATCCACGGGAATGCTCATGGCCAGCGGTCTTTTATTCCGGTCGTAGATCGCGCCGCGCTCCGGTGTTATCTCGATGGTGCGCTGTTGCTGACGCAGCGCTCGCGCCAGGTATTCGCTGTGAAGGAAAAGTTGCAGGTAGGTGAGCCGCCCGAAAACCGCAGCCATCCACAAGAACGCCACGCCGGCGAAAATGACCAAACGGACGTGGACGCGGTCTTGTCGCATAACGAATTCAGGTCGGCAAACGCTCCTCTTGGAAGCTCAAAGTCACGGGAAATTTTGTGTTTGGGAACGCCGCGCTGTCCAGCGAGTTCACGGCACGTGGTTCGGCCGCACATACCGCGCGGCCACTTCCGCGCCGTCCGGTTCATCGTATTCCTGCACTTGCGACGGCAGCGGTTCGGTCAGGCCCAGACGGCGGCGGGCGATCACATCAATCCGCATCGGATCGCGCAGTCCTGCGATCTCCAGTTTCAATTCCGAATTCAACGCCCCGGCTTTCATTTGCTGCCCCTTCAAATCCTCCAGCTGAAAACTCAAATCAATGCAGCGAAAGTGCTGAAAAATGTAAAGCATGAAAAATGCCGCCACGATGCTGCCGAGAGCGACGGTCCGCCACAGATTCCGCATCTTCGCCGGCTCCATATTCCGCACCAGCCGCGAGTTATCAATCCGCTTGACGGTATGAAACTCCGCCATGACTGCCTTTTTCCTCTTGCCGCTCATAACTACGCTCTTTCTGCACACCGCAATTTCGCGCTTCGCGAACGCGGGTTGGCCGCCTTCTCTTCTTCGGTCGGCTGGATCACGTGACGGGTGAGCACCTTGAGCGTCCCTTGACGCTCTGCCTCCTGGAATGCGTGCTTCACGATGCGGTCTTCGCGCGAGTGGTAGCTCAGCAC